>NZ_JAMYUY010000020.1:0-100599 GCF_040323385.1 Mesorhizobium sp. M0045 | reverse complement strand
CAGCGGTGGCCAAGCTGCCCGTCCGGGTCCGCCATCGCGCAGCGGGTTGAGCAGCTTCTCGAAGCGATACCACTTCACCAGACCCGACAATCGATCAAGCGGTGAAGAACCGCCAGCCAATTTGCCGCCCAGAAAAGCCTCCGCCAAGCTCAACTGGCCCATCTGCTTCACTGCCATCGCGATTCCCTCCGAGCTTCGTCTCAGAGAATCACAATCAGCGAATTACGCAACAGGCCCACAAGGGGAGAAGGGGAAGAGGTGCTGCTAGCTATAGCAACCCCGCCTGTTCGGCCTCGTGGCGCAAATTCTGCCTTGGCCTTGGGCCGATCTGCTGGATGACCAGCCCGGCCGCCAGCGAGCCGAGGTCGCCGCACTGCTTCAGGCCGCGGCCTTGCGTGTAGCCGTAGAGGAAGCCGGCGGCGTAGAGGTCGCCGGCGCCGGTGGTGTCGACCAGCTCGCGGATCCTGGTCGCCTCGATGGTGACGGTCTCGTCGCCGCGCACGATCACCGAGCCCTTTTCCGAGCGGGTGACGGCGGCGATCTTGCAATCCTTGCGGATCTGCGCCAGCGCCTCGTCGAAGGACGCGGTCTGGTAGAGCGACTTGATCTCGTGGCTGTTGGCAAAGACGATGTCGACGGTGCCGGAGCGCATCAGATCGAGGAACTCGTCGCGGTAGCGGTCGACGCAGAACGAGTCCGACAGGGTCATCGACACTTCGCGCCCGGCGGCATGGGCGAGTTTCGCCGTCTGCCGGATCGCTTCCTTGGCGCGCGGCGGATCCCACAGATAGCCCTCGAAATAGGTGACCGCGGCGCCCGACGCCTTGTCGGCCTCGACGTCCTCCGGGCCGAGTTCGACGCAAGCGCCGAGATAGGTGTTCATCGAGCGCTCGCCGTCCGGCGTGACGAAGATCATCGAGCGCGCCGTCGGCGGTTCGCCGTTGAGCGGCTTTGTGTCGAAGGCGACGCCCTGGGCATGGATGTCATGCGCGTAGATTTCGCCGAGCGCGTCGTTGGAGACCTTGCCGAAGAAGGCGGCGCGACCGCCGAAGGAGGCAACGCCCGCCGCCGTGTTGCCGGCGCTGCCGCCCGAGGCTTCAATGGCCGGGCCCATGCGGCTGTAGAGCAGTTCGGCGCGCTTCGTGTCGATCAAATTCATGGCGCCCTTGATGATGCCGTTGGTCTCCAGGAACGCCTCGTCGCACTGGGCGATGATGTCGACGATGGCATTTCCGATACAAAGCACGTCATATTCCGGCATCAATTCATGTCTCCGCCAAAAGCCACCGGCTTTCTGCCACGCCGGGCGCGGGCGGGTCTAGCGGTTTGATGCGGCTTTGCCTAGCGGCGATCCGACGAATGTCAGCATAGCGACCATCGTTGGATGGCGGCCGAAGCATTTCCCGCGGGCCTGGCTTACAAGCATCGCTGAGATGAGCGATGCCCAGAGGTTCCAGCCGGCCATGTCCATGAAAACCGACACCAGGATCGAGCTGGTGCTGCTCGTCGTATTGGCGGTGCTGTGGGGCGCATCCTACAGCTTCATCAAGATCGGCGTCGCGACGATCCCGCCGGTAACGCTGATCGCCGCGCGAACCCTGATCGCGGGTGGCATCCTGTTCGCCTTGATCCGCTGGCGCGGGCTGGCCTTGCCGGGTGATGCCGCAAGCTGGCGCCGGTTTGCATTCCAGGCATGCCTGAACAGCGTCGTGCCGTTCACGCTGATCGCTTGGGCCGAGCGCTCGCTGGATGCCGGGCTGGCCACGATCCTGAATGCGACCTCGCCGATCTTCACCTTCTTGCTGACCGCCCTGATCACCCGCCATGAACCGGCGACCATGCGCAAGCTGTTCGGTGTCGCGGCGGGAATCGCCGGAAGGAAGCCGCGCTTGCGACTTGGGCGGTCTCCGCCTATTCGGAGATATCAGCCACGGGCATGTTTGACAGGGAATTGGAAACGCCGTGATCCTCGATGCCGCCCGCGCCGCCTTGAGCCGGCTATTCTCGCCCGAATTCCGTTCCGTGTTCGTGAAGACACTGGGGCTGACCTTGCTGGCACTGGCGGCGCTGTGGTTCGGAATAAAGAGCCTGTTCGAATGGCTGGCCTGGCCGTGGATCGATGCATGGCTGCCCGCCCTTCCCTCCTGGGCCGGATGGCTGGGCGCCGTTGTCGCCGGCGTCGGCCTTGCGCTGGGGCTGGCGCTTTTTATCGCGCCGGTGACGGCGATCATCGCCGGCCTGTTCCTTGACGACGTCGCCGAAGTGGTCGAGCGCACCGACTATCCCAACGATCCGCCCGGCCGCGCCGTGCCGGCGCTGCGCTCGCTGGTGCTGGCGATCAGGTTCTTCGGCGTCGTCATCCTCGGCAACATCATCGCTCTGCTGCTTCTGCTGGTGCCGGGCATCAACATCGCCGCTTTTTTCATCGTTAACGGTTATCTGCTCGGGCGCGAGTTCTTCGAGTTCGCCACCATGCGCTTTCGCCCGGAGGCCGAGGCCAGGGCGCTGCGCAGAAAGCACGCGGTCACCGTATTCCTGGCCGGGCTGGTCGTCGCCGCTTTCCTGGCCGTGCCGCTGCTCAATCTTTTGACGCCGCTGTTCGCCGCCGCCATGATGGTGCATCTGCACAAGGCGATCTCGGCGCGGGAAGCGAGCTAGCGCAGCAGGAAACCCCTGCCCAGTTCATCATCGTCCTCGACGATGAATTCGGCCCGTCCTGAGTAATAGGCGCGGCCGCCGACGCGGGCGATGATGGCATCATGCGGCCCGGCTGTGGCCGTGCGTGCGACCGCGCCGGAAAAGCGCGAGCCGGCGATGCTCTCGAACAGCCGCGTCCGGCCAATCTCGATCTGGCCTTTGGCGTGCATTGCCGCCAGCCGCGCGGTGACGCCCGAGCCGGTCGGCGAACGGTCGACCTCGGCTTCGGCGAAAACGCAGATGTTTTTGGTCGGCGTATCGGAGAACGCATCCTGTCCGTCGGTCAGGATGGTGCCGTAGAGAAAGGCGAGATCTGCATGGTCGGGATGCGACAGCGGCAATTCGGCCTTGAGCTTATCGGTCAGCGCGGTCGCTGCATCGACGAAATCGCGCACCCGGTTCCTGCCGAATTCCAGCCCGAACTGGCGGCAGTCGGCGAGCGCATAGAAGGCGCCGCCATAGGCGATGTCAAAGCCGACCGGACCATAGCCCGGCAGCTCGATCCGCCGGTCGCGGGCGAACAGAAACGCCGGCACGCTTTCGAAGGACACCGCACCGGCCTTGCCATCCCTCACCTCGACCGCAGCCGAGATCAGCCCGCATGGCGCCTCGATGTTGACGGTCGTCAGCGGCTCGCGTGGCGCCACCAGCCGCTCGTCGACGGCGTATCGGCCGAGCGCGACGATGGCGTGGCCGCACATCGTCGAATAGCCCTCATTGTGCATGAACAGCACCGCGAGGTCGGCGCCCGGCAGGTCGGGCTCCACCAGCAGCGCGCCATACATGTCATAATGGCCGCGCGGCTCGAACATCAGGATCTTTCTGAGATGATCGAGATGGTCGCGCACATAGGCACGCTTTTCGAGGATCGTGCCCTTGGGAATGTCGGGGTAGCCGCCGGTGACGATCCGCAGCGGCTCGCCGCCGGTGTGCATGTCGACGACGGTGAGGGTCATTCGCTGGGCCCGACCTAGGCTGAAGATTTGGCAAACAGCGCCTGCAGCTTGCCGAACGGCATGGCGGCGCGGGTGAAGCCGAAGGTGCCATCCTGCTGGATCTCGCGCGCCGCGGTCTCCAGCATGCCGAAGGCGAAATTGGTGAGCCATGGACCGAGCGAGACCCGCTTTACCCCCGCCGTGGCCAGGTCGGCGATGGTGAAGCCGGGCCTGGCCATGACGTTGACCGGCTTGGTCAGCGCCGAGCAGACGGTTCGAACCATCTCGATGTCGCCCAGCCCCGGTGCATAGAGCACGTCGGCGCCGGCCTTCTCGAAGGCCTGCAGCCGCTTGATCGTATCGTCAAGATCGGGCTTGCCCCACAGGAAATTCTCGGCCCGCGCGGTGAAGACGAAATCGCGTTTCAGTGCCCGTGCCGATTCTGCCGCCGCCGCGACGCGCTCGACGGCATGCGCAAAATCATAGATCGGCTTGTCGGGCTCGCCAGTATGGTCCTCGATCGAGCAGCCGGCGAGGCCAGCCGCCTCGGCGGCGAAGATGGTCTCGCCGGCACTTGTTGCGCTGTCGCCCTTGCCCTTTTCGAGATCGGCCGAAACCGGCAGCCCGGTCGCCGCCGACACTTCACGGCAATGATGGATCATCGCCTCGAACGTCACCGCACCGTCGGGCAGGCCGCGCGAAAAGGCAAAGCCGGCGCTGGTCGTGGCCAGCGCCTTGAAGCCGAACGAAGCCAAGAGCTTGGTCGTCCCGACGTCCCAGGAATTGGCCATGACGAAGATCGAGGCATGCAGGTCGCGAAAAATCTTACCCTTGTCCATGGATGCTCCCCTCCAGTGCAGAATGTGAGGCAAATTCTAGCCCGGCGGAAGGCGCCGGGCAAACAAATGCGGTTGGCTCAGAAGCGTTTGGCGTTGTCATCTGCCAATCGGTCCAGCGCATCGGAATCCTTGACGTAGCGCGAAGCATTTTCGTCCCAATGATAGGTGACGGAAATGTCGCGCGAAGACGCCTTTGGCGGCTGCTGGCCGTCGCAGCTTTCTTCTCCCGGTAGCGTCGCGTCGGTCACTGTGACCTTGATGGCTGCATAAGGCTGGCCGTCGGCGATCACCTGGAACGCCGCATTCTGTGTCCTCCTATGAGTGCAGAGGTTGTCGTCGAACGTATAGATCATGTCGATCAGCTCGAACCTGTCGTTGCGAACCATGATCAGCGGCGTGATGCCATAGCCCTGGCTCGAATTGAAATGCATGCTCATGCTGATGATAGCGTCGTCACCAGGCCCGATCGCCAGCTTGCCCGGATCGCGAAGATAGGTGATGCGGTCGACGGCGACATTGACCGCGTCGAGCAGCGCCGGCTTGCCGGTGATGTCGTAGAGTGCCAGCACGGCATAGCCCTCGGCGCTGTCAGGCGAGTCGCCAAGGTCGAACAGCATGGTCAGCCGCTCCTTGCCGCCGGCCTTGATGCCGAGCACGCCGGCGTTGGAAAGACCCGACGTCGCCGGCGGGGAGCCGCCGTAGTCCGGACCAGCGATGTGGCGCATCTCGATCGGCGTCGAACCCCGGAAAAAGCCGTCCTTGTCCGCGGCCAGATCGGGAATGACCATCCTGGCGAGGTCGAGATAGGTGACATCGCCGTGGCCGGGGACAGCGCTGCCGAGCTCCGCGAAACTGACGGCCTCGGCGCTGGCCGTCGTCCAAAGACAAGGCAGCAGCAGGCAGGCAAGGATGAAACGAAACAGGGAGAAGGCCATGCGCGCGCTCGTTATGTCGGGCGCGCGCAAGCTAGAGCATTTTGCGGCCAAGAGGAAACACCTGGCGTTGCCTCGCTATGTTGGTTTGGCTTCGGTCGCCAGGGTCTGCTGGAAAACAGGCACCAGCTGATCCATGGCGGCTGCGAGCCACGCGCCGAGTTCGTCCGGCAGAGTGTCATGGATCCAGACCAGGCGGCTCCGGCCCTCGCCCTCGGCAAAGACCTGCATGGAGGTGTTATCGTGGGTGACCTCATCGCCGAGCCATCCCCACACGATGCGTCGGCTCTGCTCGTCGCGGGCGATGAGCCGCTCTCGCACAATCTTGCCGTCGGCGAAAGTAAGGGCCCGTACGTCGTCCTCATCCACCCTGCAGTCGACGAAAACGCCTGGGGCTATCCGTTGGGCGCCGCCGGCGAAGTCGCCGACCGTCGCCCATACGCTTTCCTGTGAAGCATCTACGATGATTTCCCTGACTATCGAAGCCATGTTCGCCTTTCCTTCATTAGTAGGTAGACCTGTCTGTCTACATATGGATGTATACAGACCCGTCTGCTATATAGTCAAGGCATGTCCGCAGCCCGAATCAACGATCGTCCCGAAAGTCTTGCGCGTCGTCGCATCCTCGATACGGCGACCGCGCTGTTTTCTCTGGAGGGGGTGCGCGCAGTCGGCATCGACCGCATCATCGCCGAGGCCGGCGTTGCCAAGGCGACGTTCTATCATCATTTCGCGGCCAAGGACGATCTCGTCCGCGCCTACATCGAGGAGCTCAGCAAGGGAGGACGGGCGGCAATCGCGAAGCTTGGCCGGCGGCCACCTCGCCAGACGATCCTTGCGATATTCGATCTCATCGCCGATGCGGCAGATCAGCCGGGCTACCGCGGCTGCCCGTTTCAGAATGCCGCCGCTGAATATCCAGATCCCAGCAGCCCGGTTCGCCAGGCGATCGATCAGCATCGTCACTGGAAGTGGGGTATCCTCAGGGATCTGCTGATCGCGGACGCAAATCCCGATCCGGACCGCACAGCGGACGCGCTAACGGTGGCGGCCGACGGGCTCCTTGTCGTCAGTCATCTCGACAGGCCGGCCAAGCTGCGCAGTCTCATACGCGACACGGTCGACCGAGTACTTGGAGCCCCACGCCCGGTCTGAGACGGGATGCGCATCCAGCCTGCGCAAAGGCGGTCAGTGGATCGGCACCAGCCCGGCCAGTTCACGCATGTCGTCGAACAGGATACCGCCAGCTTCGATCAGTCCATCGCGGTCGGAAAGCGGGTCGCCGTGGTAGGAATAGACGCGCATGCCGGCGGCGATGCCGGCTGTCGTCCCGGCGACGCTGTCCTCAATGACGATGCAGTCGGCGGGCGCGAAGCCCATCGTCGCTGCCGCATGCAGGAAGAGGTCGGGGAACGGCTTGCCGCGCGAGACCATGGTCGAGCTGAACAGCGCATGCTCGAACAGCGGCAGCAGCCCGGTCTGGCCGAGTGTGATGTGCATTTTCGACACCCGTGCCGACGAGGCGACGCAGGTGGCGATGCCTGCGGCGTGCACGGTTTCGATGAACTCGCGAACGTAGGGGATGGCCTCGACGCCATGCGCGAACAGGTCCGGCAGGCCGGCGTTCCAGCGCTCGACAAAATCGGCGCCAAGGCTGACGCCGGTCGCCTCGACTTCCTTCTGCACCGAGACCATGCTGCGGCCGGAGAAATTCTTGCGGCAATATTCGAAGCTGGCCGGAAAGCCTGCCGCGGTCAACCATTCGGCGAGGCGCCGATTGGCCAGGTTCTCGGTATCGACCAGAACCCCGTCGCAATCGAAGATGACGAGTTTGGGTATTTTCATCAAGCAGTGCCGGTCGATCCGAAGCCGCCCGAGCCGCGCGCCGTGCCGCCGGCCAATGTGCGCTCCTCGACGGTCGCCTGCGTTACCGGGGCGAAGACGATCTGGGCGATCCGCATGCCGCGCGTCACCGCGAAATCCTCGTCGCCGAGATTGATCAGCAGCACCTTGACCTCGCCGCGATAGTCGCTGTCGATGGTGCCCGGCGTGTTGAGGCAGGTGAGCCCGTGCTTGAAGGCGAGGCCCGAACGCGGCCGGACCTGCCCTTCGACGCCCTCCGGAATTTCCAGGACCAGCCCGGTCGGCACCAGCGCGCGCTTTCCCGGCAGGATCAAAAGCGGCCTGTCGTCGGGGACGGCGGCGCGCAGGTCCATGCCGGCGGCGCCCGAGCTCTCATAGGCGGGAAGCGGCAAGCCCTCGCCATGCGGCAGCCTGACGAAACCGACAGCCGGACCGATGACGGAGGTAGGATAAGGTGCTGCGCGCATAAGGCTGATCCTATCGTCGCGAACGCCGGTTCAGTCAACTCGGCGGCAATGCTATCAACGGCTTTCTTTCAGCGCAGTTCCGCCTCAGCGCAGTTCCACCGGAACGACCGTGGTCTCCTTGATCTCCTCCATGACGAAAGAGGCCGAAACGTCCGACAGCGCCACCTTGGCGATCAGCCGCTGGTAGAGCCGGTCATAGGCCTTCACGTCGGCGACGCGGGCGCGCAGCACATAGTCGAGATCGCCGGACATGCGGTAGGCGCCGGTGATCTCGGCAAAGCCGGTCACCGCCGCCCGGAATCTTTGCAGCCAGTCGGGATCGTGGTTCGAGGTGCGGATCAGGATGAACACCGAGAGGCCGAGTCCGAGCTTGTCGGCGTCGACCAGCGCCACCCGACCGGTAATGATGCCGTCTTCCTCCAGCCGCTTGACCCGGCGCCAGCAGGCATTGCGCGACAGCGATATTCTTGCCGAGAGCTGGTCGACGGACAGCGTGCCGTCGCGTTGCAGCTCGGCCAGCAATCTCCGGTCTATTTCGTCGATTTCCGCCCTCATGTGGGATGTTTGTCCCAAAATGTGGCTTTAGACAAGGACAATTTGAGACCTACGAACCTGATAGCCGTGGCAGGATATTGATCGCTGGCTCTTCATGCCGGCAGGAGGGATCGACATGACAGCACGGCTCGCAAGACTTTTCACCTCTCACCCGGCCGCGGTCGGCGAGAGCTATTTCGGCCATATGGCTTTCGCCGCATGGTTCTCGTCACGATTGTTCATGGCGGCCTTTGCCGCGCTCATTCATGCTTTCTTGCCGTTTCTGTTCGAGACCACGGCAAGCGGCATCATCCGTGAGCTCTACGAACGGACGCATAACCGGGGGCGGTAAGCCGTAGAGGTGCCGATCGCGGCGAGGCCGCGGTACAGCGCCCCCTCAACACATCCCGGCAGCGCAATCCCGATCAAGCGCCGCCGTCGTCGAAATGCCGAGCCAGGCTTGAAGCCGCGCCGCAATCCACCATTTTGAGGAGCGCGACGCGATAAGCCCGGAGCGGTCATGATGGATATCGTCTTTTCCTCGACCACCAAATTGGCCGCGGCCATCCGCGACCGTACGGTTTCCGCAATAGAAGTGCTGGACGAGCATCTGGCGCAGATCGACAGGCACAATGAGGCGGCCAATGCCGTCGTCACGCTCGACAGGGAGGAGGCTCGCGCTCGAGCGAAGAAAGCCGACGAAGCGCAGGCGCGCGGCGAGGCACTTGGGCCGCTGCATGGCCTGCCGTTCACACTGAAGGACACGCACGAAACCGCTGGCATGAGGACCACCGTCGGCTTCCCGGCCTTCGCCGACTATGCCCCGAGGGCAGACAGTTCGGTCGTTGCCCGGCTAAAGGCGGCAGGCGGCATACTGGTGGGCAAGACGAACGTGGCGACAATGCTCGGTGACTGGCAGTCGAGCAATCCGCTATTCGGCCGCACCGGCAATCCCTGGGATCTCCAGCGCACCGCCGGCGGCTCCAGCGGCGGTGCGGCGGCGGCGCTCAGCACCGGAATGACGCCGTTCGAGGTCGGCACCGACATGCAGGATTCGATCCGGCTGCCGGCCGCCTTTTGTGGCGTCTACGGCCTCAAGCCGACCGAGCACCGCGTCTCGCTCGCCGGCGCCTTTCCCGATCCAGGCGGGGCGCCGCGCAGCGTGCGGCTGATGTCCTGCCTCGGACCGCTGGCGCGCAGCGTCGAGGACCTGGCGCTCATCTACGGCCTCATTGCCGGGCCGGATGGAAGCGATACCGACCTTGCGCCGGTACCGGTCCAAACCATGCCGGAGCTTGACCTCAAAAATTTGCGCATTGCCGTCGCGCCGTCCTTTCCGGGCTTTCCAGTGGCCGGCGAGATCAGCGCGGCGGTCGAAAGTCTGGCAACAGAGCTTCGGGCTGCGGGCGCCATCGTCGAGGAAGCCGAATTGCCGGAGCTCGACCTGCACGACGACCTGAAGCAGGGCGGCGTCCTGATCGGCATGATGCTGGAGGCGGCGCAGCCCGAACCGCCGGAGAAGCCGACGCCGGTCTCGCGCTGGTTCGAGGCGCTCGCCCGCCGCGACCGCTCCATCCTGGCATGGGAACGGTTCTTCGACGGTTGCGACGCCTTGCTGTGCCCGGTCGCCATGGTCACCGCCTTCCCGCATTGCGAGCCGGGAACGCCGATCGAGGTCGACGGCGAGAAGCAAAGCTACTGGATACTGCCGGCCTACGGCGCAGTGTTCAACTACAGCGGCCATCCGGCACTGTCGCTGCCCTGCGGACAGGATCGCGACGGCCTGCCCGTCGGACTACAGCTTGTTGGCAAACGCTGGTCGGAGTCGCGCCTGCTCGGGATCGCCAGCGCAATCGAGCCGCTGGCCGGCGGCTTTCGCCGCCCGCCCGGTTATTGAGTAAACCGCGCCAGCCCGTAGGGATCAAGCAACGGATCGCGCTCGCCGTCGAGGATTTCGCGGGCGGCGAACAGGCCGACGGCCGGCGCCAGCGTGATGCCGGAATGCATAACGGTGACGTAGACGCCGCCCGTGCCTTCGGCGCGGCCTATGATGGGAAAGCCATCGACCGGCGTCGGCCGGTAGCCAATGGTGTGGAAATCGAGTTCCAGCCCATCCGCGCCGCGCAGCATCGCCTTCATCGCTGCAAACAGGTCGCGGGCGGTGGCCGCGGCATCCATGCCGGGATCGGCGCCGCCGAAATCCGAGCCGGCGATGACGCGGCGTTCCGCCGTCTGGCGCATATGCAGGCGGTCGCCGATCACCAGCCCGTTGAGCAGCTTTTCGTAGGGGCGCGAATGCACGATCAGGCCGGGTGGCGTCTCGATCGGCAGTTCTATTCCGGCTGTTGCCGCTAGTGCAGGAGAGCCGGCTCCGGCCGCGATCACCACCTCGTCGGCAGCAATCCGCCCGCCGGATGTATCGACGCCGGCAATCCTGCCGTTGGCCTGCACAAGCGCGGTCGCGGTAACTCCCGTCAGCAGCCGCGCGTCGCGCCGTTCGGCGTCGGTCAGCAACGCTTGCGTAGCAGCGACCGGTTCGGCGACACCTTCCTTGGCGACATAAAGGGCGAAGTCGGGAAGCTCGGTCAGGTTTGGCTCGATGCGGGCCGCTCCGGCACGGTCGACACGCTCGATGCCGTAGCCCCATAGGGGATGTTCGGCGGCATAGGCTTCCAGTTCGGCCGCGGGCAGGTCCCAGCACAGGCCACCGCACCATTGCAACGGGATGCCCGGCACCTCGTTCGCCAATCGCGTCCATTCGGCCATCGATCGAGTCCGTAGCCGGAAGTAAGGCTGCGGATTACCCCAACTGGCATTGATCCAGGCAAAGGAATTCGGCGTCGCGACGCCGCCGGCACCGCTGCCGGCAATGACCGTCACCTTTGCTCCGGCCCTGGTCAGGTGCCAGGCGATGGAGGCGCCGATGATGCCGGCGCCGATGACGATGACTTGTTTCGCCGCTGCCATGCTTCACTCCTCGTTCCAACGCCACCGCTGCGATGCCATTGCCCGTGGGTTCTGCCAAGAGCGCGCGGTATAAAATATGCTTCTTGACTTTAATACGTACGTACGTATTATACCGGCATGGCTAGACATTCACTTCGCGAAAAACTTCTCGACGCCGGTTTCAAGACCATCTGGAGTTCCGGCTATTCGGCCGCCGGCGTACGCGATATCGTCGCCGCGGCCGATGCCCGCCCGGGGTCCTTCACCAATCATTTTGCCTCCAAGGAGGCGTTCACCGGCGAGGTGCTGGACCGCTATTTCGCCTATGTGAGCGGTTTGGTGGAGCAGGCCCTTGCCCGGGACGGCACGCCCCCGGTCGGGCGCTTGCGCCGCTATCTCGAAATCATCACCTCGAAACTGGAGGCGCATGATTGGGCACGGGGCTGCATGATCGGTAATCTCAGCCTCGAGACGGCAGCTCACAGTGAGGCGCTGAGGCTGCAACTCGTCGCCATTTTCGAACGCTGGCGCAAGCCCTTTGCCGAATGCATCGCCGAGGGCCAGGCGGCCGGCGATATCACCGACGCGTTCGATGCCGAGGATCTCGCCGATTTCCTTTTGAGTTCCTGGCAAGGCGCGATGCTGCGCATGAAGGTGGAGCGCAATCCCGAACCGCTCGAGCGTTTCAAGAACATCGTCTTCAAAACAGTCTTCGCAAAAAGGAGCTGATCCGATGAACCCGAAACTCGAAAAGCGCAGAATGTTGCCGCGCTCGCAAGTCGCGGTACTCGATTCCACCATTTCCTATGTCGAGGCAGGCAAGGCTGGCCCGACAGTACTCTTCCTGCACGGCAACCCGACGTCGTCCTACATCTGGCGCGACATCATCCCGCATGTAGCGCCGTTCGGCCGCTGCATAGCGCCCGACCTGATCGGCTATGGCCAATCCGGCAAGCCGGACATCGACTATCGCTTCTTCGACCACGTCCGCTATCTCGACGCTTTCATCGAGGCGCTTGGCATCACCGACATGGTGGTCGTCGCGCAGGACTGGGGTACCGCCCTTGCCTTCCATCTCGCCGCCCGGCGGCCGCAGCGGATCCTCGGCCTCGCCTTCATGGAATTCATCCGCCCCTTCGAGAGCTGGGACGATTTCCACCAGCGTCCGCAGGCGCGCGAATTGTTCAAGGCAATGCGCACGCCTGGCATCGGTGAAAAGCTTGTCCTGGAAGACAACGTCTTCGTCGAAAAAGTGCTGCCGGCCGCTGTGCTGCGCACCATGAGCGATGAAGAAATGGCCGCCTACCGGGCGCCGTTCCCGACGCCACGATCGCGCAAGCCGATTCTGCGGCTGCCGCGGGACCTGCCGATCGAAGGCCAGCCTGCCGACGTCGCCGCCATCAGTGAGAACGACCATCGGGCGCTCCGGGCTTCCTCCTACCCGAAGCTGCTTTTCTCAGGCGATCCGGGCGCCCTCGTCTCGCCGCAGGCGGCACGGGAATTCGCAGCCGGCCTAAAGAACTGCCGGTTGATCGATCTCGGACCCGGCGCGCATTATCTGCAGGAGGACCATGCCGAAAGGATCGGTACCGCCATTGCCGAGTGGATTCCCGAGATAGCCTTCGAGAGCCATGCCGCCGAACCGGCGTGACGTTATCGCGCCGCCGTAGCTTCTTACGCGGGTGCCTCTCTATTTGTGCCGCCGAGCAGCGCCTTCAAGGTTTCGTATCGGCGCATAAGCCGTGACGAATCGACTTTCCTTGCGACCGTCAGCACGGTGCCAAGTTCCAATTCTGCGCCGGTGCGATCACCCAGTTGAATGAGCAAAGCCGCAAGCGAGAGCCGGGCGTCGGCGGCATTAACCGCCGAACCGATCTCATTCCAGCGCGAGTATGCAACTTGCAGTTCTCCAATGGCCTCGGCCAAGCGGCCTTCCCGTATGAAAAGCTCGGCCTTGGCTTCCGAGGTGAGCGCCCGGATAGATGCCATCGGCCAGCGCTGTGGCTGGGTTTCCAGTTCGGCGATGACCTGCTTCGCGCGCTCCAGTCGATCCGTTCGTGCCGCCACCTTTGCCAGAGTGGCGAGAATCAAACCCCGACGCTGCAAGGTCGGCCAGGCGGACCCGATCAGGGACCGCTCGAGAGCGCTGAACGCGGCTTCTGCCTGTCCTTGCTCGAGCTGCAGCAATGCAAGGCCCGGCTGAGGGTCCCAGCCGACCGCATGGGCGCCACGATACGCAGCTTCCGCCTCGGTGAGGTCCCCTGCCGCAAGATGGATGTCGCCTAACACGCGCAACGCGTCGCCCATCGCCCAAGGCGCATCGAGCGCAAGTTGGTCGAGGGCGGTGCGCACCAATGCTTCCGCTTCCTTCAGCGTGCCGTGCACGCCGAGCACCTCGGCCCGATGCAACCGGCACGAGCCCGACAGATCCTCTAGCCCGTGGCCCCTGCACCAATTCTCGTAACCGAGGGTCCACTGGTTTGCTCTCGACCAGTCGCCGATATTTCGGCAGGCCCAAAGGACGTTGCAATAGAGAATTCCGCCGACCACCGGATCGACGTCGCTGGACAAACCGAGGGCGGCGGCGGCGTCCTGATCTTCCAGTCCGGATTGGGTGTCGCCAAGGCAAAGCTTGAAAAAACCGCGATAGACAAGGCCGAGCGACTCCACGACCGGATCTTCCAGATGTTTGCCGACGACGCAGGCCTGCTCGGCAAACGCCAGCGCCTGTTCCGGTTCCGCGTCCGCGGCCTTGATCCGCGACCCCATCCAACACCAAAGGCCGTGCTCCCGGCTATCGGTGGCGGTGCCGATCAATGCTGCCGCGCGCTGATGCCAGCCCTTGGCGACGGCAAGCTCTCCTCGCTCTAGGTGGATCCGCGCAAGTGTGATTGCCGGAGCAGCGGCCCGCGAACCTTGCCCAGCAATGCTGTATGCCCTCACGGCACGCGTCAGCGGCGGGATGGCTTCGGCCGGCCGCCCCATGCATTCCAGAGCCAGCGCCCATTCCTCGAGATCGGCGGTGACCAGCTCGTCGGCAGTGTCCGCTTCGGCGAACAAAGCCGCGGCCTCATACCATTTCCTGGCCGAAGCAGCCGCCCGCGCGGCCAAGATCTGCAAGCTAGCGCTCGAATGCGCAGTCGACGGATCAGGGAGAGTCGGCGCTCGTTCCGAAACGGCTGGCGGATCGAGACACATCCGGTAGCCGAACCGCGGCAGGTTGCGCAGTGCCGTTTCCATGCCGCCCTGGCGAAGGATGCTGCGAGCCAGGCTGGCAACACGCTGCAGCGAGGCTTCGGTCACCGTGACGCCCGGCCACAGCGTTTCGAGCAACTCTTCCTTGCTCAAAGCCCGGCTCCGATGGCGCAGAAGAATGGCGAGGAAATCGAAGACCAGAGGTTGCGCCTCGATCTCCCTGCCGGCGAGGCGAAGACCGCGAGCTTCCTCGTTCAGCTCGAAGTCACCGAAGCAATACATCCCCATCGGCAGCATTCCTCCTACGACAATGGGCAAAGGATCAGAAGAAGATAAGAGCGGCGTAAGGACTGTTGGCCGCCCCTCCTGTCATTCTCCATGTGCCTGGCCGGCCAAGGAGCATTTTAGCTCAGCAACCCCGGGGATGTCATCGGCAGCGATCGGCCGTCCGGCGACATTTGAACCCAACACAAGGAAACTAGGAAAATGCATAAGTACATCATTGAAAGGGACATTCCGAAGGTCGGCACTTTCGAGCGAGAGCAGCTTCGCGAGGCATCCAAGGCTTCGAACGCTGTTCTTGCCGAACTCGGCCCGGAAATTCAGTGGGTGGAGTCGTTCGTTGCGGATGACAAAACGTTCTGCGTCTACCTCGCGAAGGACGAAGCGATAATCCAGCGCCATGCCAAGATGAGCGGCTTCCCGGCCACAAAGATCACACAGGTGAAGCGCCTGTTCGATCCAACGACCGCCTACGCTCAGGCCTAGCAGGGAGGGACGGATCGTGAAGCTCTTTTCAGATATTGTGCTCGCCGTGGCAATCTCGGCATTCTTCTGCGGCGCGGCGGATGCTCATGACATACCTGACCCGGTCCTCAACCGGTCGCGGGAGATGGCGGCCAAATACCTCAGCATCGAGGTCGCCAAAGCCGACGGTTACCAGCAGTTGTTCGAATGCACGACACATGACGAGCACGGCACGATGGGTGTACACTTCATCCATCCCGGTCGTGCCGGTGACGGCAAGCTGGTGCTCGGCGAGCCGGACGTGCTGACCTACGAACCTGAGCCCGACGGCTCCATGCAGCTCGTTGGCATGGAATATATAGTCTTCGAGAAGGACTGGAAGGGCAAGGGTGTTCCCGAGTTTCTCGGACGCACTCTCCAGCGCAAGACGACGGTGGGCGTTCATCCCGTGGACCCCTACTACGAGCTTCACGTCTGGCACTGGCGGCACAATCCGGCCGGCATGTTCGCCGACTGGAACCCTTATGTGAGCTGCGAACACGACATGTCTTGACTGGTGTTACGCAGCGCCCAGGAGGGCCATTGCATGGCTCTCCCAACATTCCGCGGCCGACATCTCGGAACCGTGTCTCCCATCCCTCGAACCACAGGAAATATTGCCATGCTGATCGGACATACAGAGCCGGATTTAATCGCCGATCATCCCGATAGTTCGCGGTTCGTCGCCGCAATCGTCGAAATGTGGCTCGCCGTTCCACGCGCCTTAGCCCGCATCATCCGCATCCGGCGTGACCGCGCATTGCTTTACGAACTGCCGGACTACCTGTTGCGCGACGTCGGCATAAACCGCTCGGAGATCCAGTCGATTACCTGGCTCGGCGGCAGGGGCGTCGGCCACCAGCCACCCTTACCAGAAGCAAATCATGGTAGCGTGGACATAGCGGGAGAGTATCTTCTCATCTGAACAGCCGCAATCTGTGCCGTTGGCTCGCTAGGACAGGGTCCTATTCGGTCGCAACGACAAACCGGCATGTCCCTTCGGCCGAGCCCATTAGCCCAAAACCGTCGACAGGCAGAGAAAGCGCTGCTAAAAGCCCGCGCCACAGACAGGATTCCATGAAATTGGCTGAATACATCGAACAAGCGGTATCGCGCCGCCGCACTTTCGCGATCATTGCTCACCCCGACGCCGGCAAGACGACGCTCACCGAAAAGCTGCTTTTGTTCGGCGGTGCGATCCAGCTTGCCGGCGAGGTCAAGGCCAAGAAGGACCGCATCCAGACCCGGTCCGACTGGATGAAGATCGAACGCGAGCGCGGCATTTCGGTGGTCACCTCGGTGATGACCTTCGAATATGAGGACACTGTCTTCAACCTGCTCGACACGCCCGGCCACGAGGATTTCGCCGACGACACTTATCGCACGCTGTCGGCGGTCGACAGCGCGGTGATGGTCATCGACGCCGCCAAGGGCATCGAGCCGCGCACGTTGAAACTGTTCGAGGTCTGCCGGTTGCGCGATATCCCGATCATCACCTTCGTCAACAAGATGGACCGAGAAAGCCGCGACCCGTTCGACATCCTCGACGAGATCGAGCAGAAGCTGGCGCTTGATACCGCACCGATCACCTGGCCGATCGGCCGCGGCAAGACCTTTTGCGGGACCTACCATCTGGCGCTGAATGCTGTGCGCAAGGGCGACGCTGAAAAGGAGCGCACGCCGGTCAACGGCCCCGATTCCAACCGTGTCGCCGGTCTCTTGCCGGAGAACGACCGGGAGGCTTTCATCGAGGAGCTGGAGCTGGCGCGCGAGGCCTGCCGCCCGCTCGATCTGGAAGCCTTTCGCGAAGGCCATCTGACACCGGTCTATTTCGGCTCGGCGCTGCGCAATTACGGCGTGCGCGACCTGATCGAGGCGCTCGGCGCCTATGGGCCGCCGCCGCGCGCGCAGGAGGCCGACACGCGCAAGGTCGAGGCGACCGAGGACAAGATGACCTCCTTCGTCTTCAAGATCCAGGCCAATATGGACCCCAACCACCGCGACCGTATCGCTTTCGTCCGCGTCTGCTCCGGCAAGCTCGAGCGCGGCATGAAGGCCAAGCTGGTGCGCACGGGGAAGCCGATGAGCCTGTCGGCGCCGCAATTCTTCTTCGCCCGCACCCGCGTCACCGCCGACGAGGCGTTTGCCGGCGATGTCGTCGGTATTCCCAACCACGGCACGCTGCGCATCGGCGACACGCTGACCGAAGGCGAGGAGATCCTGTTTCGCGGCGTGCCGAATTTCGCGCCGGAAATCCTGCGCCGCGTCCGCCTCGGCGACGCGATGAAGGCCAAGAAGCTCAAGGAGGCGCTGCACCAGATGGCCGAGGAAGGCGTCGTGCAATTGTTCTCGCCGGAGGACGGCTCGCCGGCCATCGTCGGCGTCGTCGGCGCCCTGCAGCTCGATGTCCTGAAAGAGCGGCTGAACTTCGAATACACACTGCCGGTCGATTTCGAGATGTCGCGCTTTTCGGTCTGCCGCTGGATCTCGGCCGACGACAAGGCCGAGCTCCAGCGCTTCATCGAGGCGCATCGCGGCGACATTGCCCGCGACCTCGACAACGATCCGGTGTTCCTCGCCCAGCACGCCTTCTCGCTCAACTACGAGGCCGAGCGCTGGAAGGCGATCCGCTTTGCGGCGGTAAAGGATTATCAGGTCCGCGACAAAGCGGCTTGATGCGCCCCTTCCCTTCTCCCCTTGGGGGAGAAGGTGTCGCCGAAGGCGACGGATGAGGGGTGTTCCAGGAAACACCAACGTCTCATTCCGTCCAGCATCCCTCAACCGTCTCGGCGCTTCGCGCCGATCCACCTTCTCCCACAGGAGGGAAGGCAAGACCGCGTTCGTTCACCCCCTGGCTGCCTCTTCGATCTTGGCGATGTCGATCTTGCTCATCTGCATCATCGCCTGCATCACCCGGCCGGCCTTTTCCCTGTCGGGGTCCAGCAGCAGCTTGGGCAACTGCTCGGGAACGACCTGCCAGGAGAGGCCGAACTTGTCCTTCAGCCAGCTGCACTGGCTGGGCTCGCCACCGCCGGCGATGAGCCTGTCCCAGAAATAGTCAACCTCTTCCTGCGTCTTGCAGTCGATGGAGAGCGAGACTGCCTGGGTGAACTTGAATTGCGGCCCGCCGTTGAGCGCCTGGAACTGAACGCCGTCGAGCTCGAATGAGACCATCAGCACCTTGCCCTCATTATCGCCGCTGCCCTTGGGCCAGCGCATCACGCTCAGCACCTTCGAATTCTTGAAGATGGAGATGTAATGGTTCATGGCCTCCTCGGCCTGGTCGTCGAACCACAGGCAGGGGGTGATCTTTTGCATTCTCTTGCTCCTCGGACTGGTTTTGGCTTTGTTTTCACTCGCAAAACGGCCGGCTGGCGATTGATGCCCGGCCCCGCCGTCTGCCTAAGGACGCTCGAGCGAGACCCGATCCGACAACACCTCTGACTTTTTTACGGCCTGGACCGGCTGCGTCTTTGGCTGGCGCTCGTTCCGCGCCCTGGCGCAGCGCAAAATTGTGGCCAGACCAGAGCTTGGCGTCTATAAGGCCTGCGGCTCAATTCCGGTTTTCCGCGCCTGTGCGGCGCGAGCAGACAGCAAGGACAGTTCAATGCCCGCCTACCGTTCCCGCACCACCACCCATGGCCGCAACATGGCCGGCGCTCGCGGTCTGTGGCGCGCCACCGGGATGAAGGATTCGGATTTCGGCAAGCCGATCATCGCCGTGGTCAATTCCTTCACCCAGTTCGTGCCGGGCCATGTCCATCTGAAGGACCTAGGCCAGCTGGTTGCCCGCGAGATCGAAAAGGCCGGCGGCGTGGCCAAGGAATTCAACACCATAGCCGTCGACGACGGCATCGCCATGGGCCATGACGGCATGCTCTATTCGCTGCCGTCGCGAGAATTGATCGCCGACTCGGTCGAATACATGGTCAACGCGCATTGCGCCGACGCCATGGTCTGCATCTCGAATTGCGACAAGATCACGCCGGGCATGCTGATGGCGTCGCTGCGCCTCAACATCCCGACCGTCTTCGTCTCCGGCGGGCCGATGGAGGCCGGCAAGGTGGTGCTCGCCGGCAAGAGCCAGGCGCTTGACCTGGTCGACGCCATGGTCGCGGCCGCTGACGACAAGGTGTCCGACGAGGACGTCAAGATCATCGAGCGATCGGCCTGTCCGACCTGCGGCTCGTGCTCGGGCATGTTCACCGCCAATTCGATGAACTGCCTGACCGAGGCGCTCGGCCTGTCGCTGCCCGGCAACGGCTCGACGCTGGCGACGCATGCCGACCGCAAGCGCCTGTTCGTCGAGGCCGGCCATCTGATCGTCGATCTCGCCCAGCGCTATTACGAGCAGGACGACGACACCGCGCTACCGCGCAGCATCGCCTCGAAGGGCGCCTTCGAGAACGCCATGACGCTCGACATTGCCATGGGCGGCTCGACCAACACCGTGCTGCACATCCTCGCCGCGGCACATGAGGGCGAGGTCGACTTCGCCATGGAAGACATCGACCGGCTGTCGCGGCGGGTGCCGGTGCTGTGCAAGGTGGCGCCGGCCAAGGCCGACGTCCACATGGAGGACGTCCACCGCGCCGGCGGCATCATGGCGATCCTCGGCCAGTTGGATAGCGCAGGGCTGATCAACCGCGACCTGCCGACGGTGCACACCGCAAGCCTCGGCGAAGCGCTCGATCATTGGGATATCTCCCGCACCTCAAGCCGGAATGTCCGCGACTTCTTCCTCGCGGCACCCGGCGGCGTGCCGACGCAGGTCGCCTTCAGCCAGGACCGCCGCTGGGACGATCTCGATCTCGATCGCGAGACGGGCGTCATCCGCTCGGCCGAACATCCTTTCTCAAGGGATGGCGGCCTTGCCGTGCTGAAAGGCAATCTCGCGCTCGACGGTTGCATCGTGAAGACGGCCGGTGTCGATGAATCGATCCTGAAATTCACCGGTCCGGCAAGAGTGTTCGAAAGCCAGGACGCCAGCGTCAAGGCGATCCTGTCGAACGAGATCAAGGCCGGCGATGTCGTCGTTATCCGTTATGAAGGCCCGCGCGGCGGCCCCGGCATGCAGGAAATGCTCTATCCGACCAGCTATCTCAAATCGAAGGGCCTCGGCAAAGCCTGCGCACTGATCACCGACGGTCGTTTTTCCGGCGGCACCTCCGGCCTGTCGATCGGCCACGTCTCGCCGGAAGCGGCTGAAGGCGGGCTGATCGGGCTGGTCAGGGAAGGCGACACGATCGAGATCGACATCCCCAACCGCACCATCAGGCTTGCCGTCGACGACGCGGAGCTCACCGCCCGTCGTGCGGCGATGGAGGCGAAGGGACCAACTGCCTGGAAGCCCGAGGAAAAGCGCAAGCGCAAGGTGACGACGGCCTTGCGCGCCTATGCGGCGATGGCGACAAGTGCCGCCAAGGGGGCGGTGCGGTACGTGCCGGAATAGGGCCTTTCCTTCTCCCCTTGTGGGAGAAGGTGGATCGGCGCGCAGCGCCGAGACGGTTGAGGGGTGCTGGACGGAGTGCAGGGGATGCCGAGCTGGAACACCCCTCATCCGACCGAGCTTCGCTCGGCCACCTTCTCCCACAAGGGGAGAAGGGAAAGCCGCGCCTGAAGGTTCCGCCTTGCGGTAGCACGCTGCATGGAAAGAAATGCCTTTTTGAACGAGGTGGCGATAGATGGATTTCGACCTTGTGGTGCGCGGCGGCACGCTGCCCGACGGCAGGATCGCCGATATCGGTATCGTCGGCGAAACGATCGCAGCGATAGAGCCCGAGCTGAACGTCAGCGCCGGCACGGCGATCGATGCCCGTGGCAATCTGGTCTCGCCACCTTTCGTCGATCCGCATTTCCATATGGACGCAACGCTTTCGCTCGGCATTCCGCGCATCAATGTCTCGGGCACGTTGCTCGAAGGCATCTCGCTTTGGGGCGAGCTGAAGCCGCTTCTGACCCATGAGGCGGTGCGCGACCGTGCGCTTGCCTATTGCGACTGGGCGGTGTCGATGGGCCTGCTCGCGATCCGAACCCATGTCGATGTTTGCGACGACCGCCTGCTGGCGGTCGAAGCGCTGCTCGACGTGAAGAAGACCGTTGCCCCCTATATCGACCTGCAATTGGTCGCCTTCCCGCAGGACGGCTTCTATCGCTCGCCGACGGCGCGCAGCAACACCATCCGGGCGCTCGACATAGGCGTCGATGTAGTCGGCGGCATTCCGCATTTCGAGCGCACAATGGCCGACGGCACGCGCTCCGTCACCGAGCTCTGCGAGATCGCGGCCAAACGCGGCCTGATGGTCGACTTGCATTGCGACGAGACCGACGATCCGCTATCGCGCCACATCGAGCAGTTGGCCTATGAGACGCAGCGGCTCGGGTTGCAGGGCAGAGTGGCCGGCTCGCACCTGACATCGATGCATTCGATGGATAATTACTACGTTTCGAAGCTATTGCCGCTGATTGCCGAGGCCGGCGTTTCGGCGATCCCCAATCCGCTGATCAACATCATGCTGCAGGGCCGCCACGACACCTTTCCCAAGCGCCGCGGCCTGACGCGGGTCAAGGAGATGCTGGCGCACGGCATCCGCGTCGGCTGGGGCCAGGATTGCGTGCTCGACCCCTGGTATTCGCTGGGCACCGCAGACATGCTCGACGTCGCCTTCATGGGCCTGCATGTCGCCCAGATGTCGAGCCCGGCCGAGATGGCGCGCTGCTTCGACATGGTCACCAACGTCAATGCCGCCATCATGGGCCTCGACCACCTTGGCCTGGCGGTCGGCAAGCGCGCCAGCCTGGTCGTTCTCGATGCCGGCAACCCAGTCGAGGCGCTGCGGCTGCGCCCAGAGCGTCTCTGCGTCATTGCCAGGGGCAAGGTGGTGGCCGAGCGCAGCCGGCAGGACACGCGGCTTTCGATCGCCGGAAGGCCGGGCACGGTGAACCGGCGCCACGCTTAGTCCAGCCGATTTCCGGCGCTGGTCTTACCGAATTCTCGATTTTCGCCTCGTCACGGCCGCAGCTTGCGACTACGACGCGGGTCACCGTACCCCACGGCGAGGAACCGGTAACGGAATGGCGCAGCCCGCAGCCCAGAATTCGACGATCAGGAACGTGCTGCTGGCCGGCATCCTGCTGATGCTCGCCGGCGACTTCCTGTTTGCGCTGAACGATGCGATGGGCAAGTGGCTGGTCGCCAGTTTTTCCGTCGGCCAGGTCGTGCTGATCCGCTCGATCGGCGCGTTTTTCATACTCGGGCCGATGATTGCACATCAAGGGGCGGCCAAGCTGTTTCTCATGGAGCGGCCGGAGCTGCAGCTGCTGCGCGTGGTGATGACGACGCTTGATACGGCGCTGTTCTACGCGGCGGTCGTCTATCTGCCGCTCGCCGATGTGATGAGCTTCTACATGGCCGGGCCGATCTACGTCGCGGCGCTGTCGCACTTTTTGCTCGGCGAAAGGGTCGGCTGGCGCCGCTGGGCGGCTATCCTGGTCGGTTTCTGCGGCGTGCTGATCATGCTGAAGCCGTCGTCGGCCGCGTTCTCGCTGTCCTCGATGTTCGCGCTCGCCGGCAGCATTTCCTTTGCCTTCGCCATCATCCTCAATCGGCGGCTGCGCGGCACCAGCGACACTTCGCTGGTCACCTGGCAAACCATCGGCACGCTGCTGGTCGGCGCTGCGCTGACCCTCGGCAGCTGGAGGACGCCGTCCTCGCTCGATTTCGGCGCCATGCTGCTTCTCGGCATCGTCTCCTGCGGCGCGCATCTGATGATCACCAGGGCGTTGAAGCTGGCGCCGGCCTCGACCTTGGCGCCGCTGCATTACAGCCTGCTGTTGTGGGCAGTGGTCTTCGGCCTCGCCTTCTTCGGCGATGTGCCTGGGCCGCGCATCCTGATCGGCTCGGCCATCGTCGTGCTGGCCGGCCTGTTCATCTTCCACCGCCAGAAGGTGGTCGACACGGTACCGCCCGAAAACGTACCGAAGGGTGTGAATTAACCCCGGCGCACCGCCGCGAGATGCCGCGAAAATTCCGGCATCTCCATCAGTGCCTTGCAGCGCGCAAACCGGCCGTCTGCATAGGCGCGAAAGTCGTCGGCCGGATTTTTGTTGGCAAGCTGGATCAGTCCCCACAGCGTCCACAAAAGGTCGCACATCGCCTTGTAGATGACGATGCGGGCGCGCTCCGCCGGTCTCGGCTCGCCGCCGAAATAGGCCAGCATCATTTCCTCGTCCTGCGCGGCGTCGAATTGCCCTTCGACGCTGAGGTCGCCGAGATCCCAGAGCGGATCGTTCATGCCGGAATATTCCCAGTCGACGATCCACATCCTGTCGCCCGTATCGAGAAAGTTTTCGCAGAGCGGGTCGCAGTGGCAGGCGACGATCGGCAGAGGTTGAGCCGCAAGTGCTGAGCGCACTGCCTCCGCCTCGCGGACCACATCGTGGTAGCCGGCAGGCAGCGCGACGTCCTTGGTTGACAGCACTTTCAGATAATCGTCGATCATCGCAAACAGCTCGAAGCGGAAGGGGAACACCGCGCCGGATGTGTGCAGCTTGCGAAAGGCCTTGCCGGCGCGTGCCGGGCTGCCCGCTCGGGTCTTGAATTTTTCCGGCGACATCGTCTCGGCGCCGGCGATGAAGCGGGTCACCAGCACGCCCGTCTCGGCATCGACATGCAGCACTTCCGGGCTGACGCCGGCCTTTGCCGCTTCCCGGGCCGCCACTGCCTCGTTGGCGCGGTTAATGTATTCCTCGGTACCCTTGCCGGGGATACGCAGGCAGAAATCCTTACCCCTGAAGACGAGGTTGGTCAGGCCGCCGAGCCGCTCCAGCGGGCCGTCATAGCCGGCCAGCATCGGAATGGCCGCAAGCGCGGCGCGTGCCTGCTCATCCGCCATGGCTTTCGCTCCTTTTCCCATCTTTATCGTCGCGACGACGGTTCCACAGTTTTCGCCGTTTGGCTATCATCGCGTAGCGGATCAATACCAGGCGACGGAACAGCAATGACGGACAGCAAACAGCAGAGCGCACTCGCCGCAGCCTATGCGGCGAAGCGGCCGGAAGACGTAGCCGCGCTCTACGACAGCTGGGCCGGCACTTACGACGCCGACATGTCGGCGGCCGGCTATCGCCATCCCACCATCTGCCTTGCCTTGCTGGCCCGCCATCTGCCGCGCGGCGCCGCACCTCTGCTCGATGCCGGCGCCGGCACCGGGCTCATCGGCGAGTGGCTCGCCATTACCGGTTATCCGCAGGTCGAGGCGCTCGACATCTCGGAAGGAATGCTGGCGCAAGCGGCGCGAAAGGGCGTCTATTCGGCGCTTCACTGCCTGGCGCTTGGCGGGCCGCTCCCCTTCGTGGATGATGCCTATGCCGGGATCATCTCAGCCGGCGTCTTCACGTCGGGCCATGTCGGAGCCGAGGGTCTGGACGAGCTGATCCGCATCTGCCGGCCGGGCGGAGTGATCGTGCTGACGGTGAAGAACACTCTGTGGGACATGGGTTTTGCCGCGCGGATCGCCGAGCTCGAGGCGCAAGGCATCGTCACCCGCGCCGAGGAGACGCCGCCCTATGTCTCGATGCCAGGCGAGGCCGATACGGTGCCTAGCCGGGGGCTGGTGCTCATCGTGAACTGAGGCTGAAATCGGAAGGCTCTACGCCTTCACCTTTACTCCTGCCGGATCGTAAAGCGGCTCGAGGTGAATCTTCGCCGGCGTCCGTTCCATTGCCACAACCAGCTCGTAGTCGCCGGAGGTGAGGAAATCATCGCTGACGCCATAGGCATTGCGCACATAGCCGTAGCCGATGTTCTTGCCGATGGTGTAGCCATAGCCGCCGCTGGTGAGATAACCGACCGCCTCGCCGTTGCGCAGGATGGTCTCGCGCCCGAGCAGCACGACGTCGGGATCGTCGACAGTGAAGCCGGCAAAGCGTTTCCTGAGCGTCGAGCCACCGAGCTTTTCAAGCGCCCGCCGGCCGAGGAAATCGGTGTTTTTCCTGAGCTTCACCGCCCAGCCGAGGCCGGCCTCCTGCGGCGTGTCGTTGGGCGTGATGTCGGCGCCCCAGGCGCGGTAGCCTTTTTCCAGCCGCAGCGATTCCAGCGCCCGGTAGCCGACCGGGCGGATGTCGTGGGTAGCGCCCGCCGCCATCAGCGCGTCGAAAACCTCGCCTGTCGCCGCGATCGGCGCATGCAATTCCCAGCCTAGTTCGCCAACATAGGTGACGCGCAGTGCCCGCACGGCGTGGCCGGCAATGGCGATCTCGCGAACATGGCCGAACGGAAAGGCGGCATTCGAGACGTCAGCATCGGTCACCGCCGACAGCACATCACGTGCGCGCGGCCCCATCAGCGACAATGTGCCGAAATCCTCGGTGACGTCGGTCAGCGTCACGTCGAACTCCCTGCCGATATGATCGGCAATCCAGGAGAAATCGTGCGTGCGGAACCCGGTGCCGGTGACGATGTAGAATTTTTCCTCACCGAGCCTCGCCACGGTCAAATCGGCCTCGATGCCGCCACGCGTATTGAGGAGCTGTGTGTAGGTCAGCCGGCCGACCGGCTTGGCGACGTCATTGGCGCAGATCCAGTCCAGCGCCTTCAGCGCGTCGGCTCCGGTCATTTCGTATTTGGCAAACGACGATTGGTCGAAAATACCGATCTTTTCGCGCACATGGCGATGCTCGTCGTCGACGGGTGAAAACCAGTTCTGCCGGCCCATCGAATAGACGTCCTTCGGCTCGATGCCTGCCGGTGCGAACCAGTTCGGCCGCTCCCAGCCAAGTTTCGAGCCGAACACGGCGCGATGTCTTTGCAGCCGCTCGTACAAAGGTGAGACGATGCGCGGCCGTCCGCTGACATATTCCTCATGCGGGAAGCCGATCGTGTAGTGCTTGCCGTACGCTTCCAGCGTGCGGTCGCCGACCCATTTCCGGTCGCGGTGCAGGTCGGAGAAGCGGCGGATGTCGACCACCCACAAATCGAGCGGCGCCTCGCCGTCGACGACCCATTGCGCCAGCGCCCAGCCGGCGCCGCCGCCGGACGCGATGCCGAAGGCATTGAAGCCGGCGCCGACGAACATATTGGGGCATTCCGGCGCCACGCCGAGGATGAAATTGCCGTCCGGCGTAAAGCTCTCCGGCCCGTTGATCATCTGCTTGACGCCGACATTGGCAAGCGCCGGGACGCGCTCGATCGCCTGGCTCATATGCTGCTCGAAATGATCGTAATCATCGTCGAACAGCCGGAACTCCCAATCGTCCGGCACATCGCCGCCGGGCAGACCGGTCGTCCACGCCTGCGGGTTCGGCTCGTAGCCGCCCATCACCAACCCGCCGACCTCCTCCTTGAAATAGGTGCGGCGATCGGGGTCGCGAATTGTCGGCGCGTCGGTCGCCAGGCCGACGATCCTCTCGGTGATGATGTACTGGTGCTTCACCGGCTGCAGCGGCACGTTGATGCCGGCCAACGCACCCACCTGCCGCGCCCATTGCCCGGCGCAGTTCACCACCTTGTCGCAGGCGATATCGCCCCTGTTCGTCCTAACCTTGACGATCCGGCCGTTGGTCAGTTCAAAGCCGGTGACCCGCACCTCCTCGAACAATTTTGCGCCATGCATGCGCGCGCCCTTGGCCAGTGACTGGGTGATGTCGGAAGGGCTTGCCTGACCGTCGGTCGGCAGCCAGGACGCGCCGACGAGGTCGCCGGTTTCCAGCAGCGGCCACATTTCCTTGACCTCGGCCGGCGACAGCAGATGCATGTCCATGCCGAAGCTCTTGGCCGTCGTTGCCAGCCGCTTATACTCGGTCCAGCGGTCGGCATTGGTGGCGAGGCGCAGGCAGCCAGTCATCTTCCAGCCGGTGGCGAGGCCGGTTTCGGCTTCCAGCCCCTTGTAGAGATCGACTGAATATTTGAGCACGCGCGTGATCGACGCCGACGAGCGTAGCTGGCCGACCAGCCCGGCAGCATGCCAGGTCGAACCCGAGGTCAGTTTGCCCTGTTCGAGCAGCACGATTTCGGCCTTGTGGTCGCGCGCCAGATGATAGGCCGTCGAACAGCCGATGATGCCACCGCCGATGACCACGATCCCGGCCTGGGCGGGCAAGGTCATGTCCGCGTCCCGTATTTTGTCCTGTAGTTTTCCAGGGCGGCTTCGAGCCGCGCCAGGTTTTCGTCGGCGTAGGCGGCGTAGTCGACGCCGGGCGCATCGAGGTAGAGCTCGGAAACCATGCCCCACATCGCCTCACGCAGCAGCGACGCGCATTGCATGGCGGCGTGCGAGCGCCGTATCGCCGGGTCCGGCTCCTTCATGAAATAGGCGGTCAGGAAGGCGAAGGATTCCTCGTCGCTCATGCCGGCGTTCGAAGCCGCACCGGCAAGGTCGAACATTGCGGTGTTGAAGCCGGCATATTCGAAGTCGATGAGCCACAGCCTGTGACCGTCGTCGATTATGTTGGCCGGCAGAAGATCGTTGTGACCGAAGACGATCGGCAGCAGTTTTTGCGCGCGCTCGAGCTCGTCCGCCAGGGTCAAAAGGCGTGGCAATTCGTCCAGCTTGCGGCTGCGGCCTTCCTCCAGCGTGCGCGCATAGTCGCGAATGACGTGGAATACCCAGAACATGAAGCCGGCGCCGGAGATGTGACTGGGCATCTCCCGGTGGAAGCCGCGCAGCAACGCGGCAACGCGGCCGAGATCAGCGCGCACGTCCTGCGCGACATAGGCCTTGGCGCCGAGATACTCCGTCACCATGACGCCGGGTCCGGTGTAGTGGACGGCCGGAGCGAAGCCTGCCGCGTGCGCTGCCCGCGCGGTCATCATCTCGCGCTCGCGAAAGACATGGTGGAACGGATAATCCTGGCCGATCCGCACGACGTGCCGCCCGGCCGCGTCCTTGACCAGATAATTGGCATTGCTCAACCCGCCCGGCAGCGGCGCGATATCGATGCCGCCGGTCCAGCAAGGCAGCGCACGGATGCGGTCTTCGACAGTCACGATCTCGTCCAACATCGGGTCAATTTTCCACGCATGTCACGGCTGGCCAGCGATGACAATCGGACGGAGGAATGGCGGCAACGCGAAGATCTCGTCGGTGCAGATCTCGGGATCGGTATCCCGCACCGCACCGACGAGCCCCTTTGTGCCGGGTTCTTCGACGCCGGCATCCGCCCCCGCGGATCCTGAATTTCGGTACCCTTGCACCCGACGATCTCCCGGGCATTCGGGCAGGCGATTTTTCGTGCGGCTCAGCCGTCGTCCTCCGTTCCGAGCCTGTCACGGCGATAATGTCGCGCCACGCTGGAGGCGTTGTCAACGCGAAATTGTGGTGTTTTCTGGTTTTTTGCCCGAATTTTGCTAAATTTCCTGGAGTTAGTGGCATTTATGCCGTAGAACCGGTCAATGGTGCAACAATCCGACCGGATGGAACTGATGCTCCACTCGAAGCGGCATGGCGAAATCCTGCGCCTCCTCAAGGAGGAAGGCACCGTTACCATTGCCAGCCTGGCTGATCGGCTGGGCGTCTCGCTGGAGACAGTACGCCGCGACGTCAAGCCACTGACCAGCGACGGTTCCATCCTCAAGATGCACGGCGCCGTCGGCCTGCCGTCGATTGCCGGCGAAGCGCCGTTCGAGCGGCGCATGCGCGAGAACGCCGATGCCAAGCGAGCTATTGCCCGCATGGTCGCCGCCACCATCCGCGACGGCGAATCGATCATGCTCGACACCGGCACCACCACCTCATTCCTGGCCCGGGAACTGCTCGGCCACCGGCGGCTGACGGTCGTCACCAACTCCTCCGACATCGCCCGCACACTGGCCACCGTCAACGGCAACAAGGTCTATATGGCCGGCGGCGAGCTGCGCAGCGATTCCGGTGCTGCCTTCGGCGTCTCGGCCATCGAATTCGTCAGCCGTTTTTCCGTCAGCCATGCAGTGATATCGACCGGTGCGGTCGATGCTGTCACCGGCGTCATGGACTATGATCTGGAAGAGGCCGAATTCGCCCGCATGGTGCTGTCGCGCGGTCAGCGTTCGCTTGTCGTCACCGACCACAGCAAGTTCGGCCGCCAGGGCCTTGTTCAGGTCTGCGGCTTCGGCGGCTTTTCCGAACTCGCCACCGACCGGCGGCCGCCGCACGACATCGCCGCCGCCCTCGTCCAGGCCGGCGCGCGGCTCAGCATTGCGGACGGCGGAAGCGAGGGCTGAGCTCTATCGGCAGATCGGCACCAGCACCCACTTCCCAGCGCCGCCTCTGCCGTGTTTAGTCCGGCCATGGCTTTCACCATCCGCCAATTGCAGTTCTTCATCGCCGTGGCCGAGCAGGGCACAGTGTCGGGCGCCGCCCAGAACCTGTCGATCTCGCAATCCTCGGTCACCGAAGCGATCAAGGAGTTGGAGCACGATCTCGGCGTCGAGCTGTTCGAGCGCCACCCGCGCGGCTTGAACATCACCCACAAAGGCCACCAGTTCCTGCGCCATGCGAGGAAGATCCTGGCCGACGTTTCCGATGCGCGCCGCGCCTTCTTCGGCGAACGGATCGCGGCAAGCGGGCGGCTGCAACTTGGCGTCACCTCGTTGGTCGCTGGCTATGTGCTTTCCGATCTTCTTGCCCGCTACCGCCGCGCCTATCCGGGTGTCGAGGTCTCGGCGATCGAGGACAATGGCGACTATCTCGAGCATCTGTTGATCGGCGGCAAGCTCGACATTGCCGTCATGGTCACCTCGAACCTGCGCGACCGCACCGCGCTGCAGTCCGAAATCCTCGAAGTCTCGGCCTACCGGCTGTGGCTGCCGCTCGGCCACCCCTTGGCCGGTGCCGACATCATCGGCATCGGCGACATCGCCTCGGAACCGCTGATCATGCTGACCGTCGACGAGATCGAGGAGAATACCGGAAAGCTGCTGACGGCAATCGGCGCCAAGCCGCATGTCGCCTTCCGCACCCGCTCGGTCGAAGCGGTGCGCAGCCTCGTCGCTACCGGCGCCGGCGTGGCGCTGCTGCCCGATCTCGTCTACCGGCCATGGTCGCTGGAAGGCGACCGCATCGAATCGCGCGATATTTCGGGGTCGTTGCCGGTCGTCCAGGTCGGCATGGTCTGGCGGCGCGGCTCCGGCCTGCCGCAAGCGGCGCGCGACTTCATCGGACTTGCCCAGTCGCAGCGCATGGTGCGCCAACGACCCGAGAAGATCGGCCGCTGACGTATCGGAAAAATCGATATCGGCTTTCTGATAAATGAATTTGCGAAACCGGAAATTTCGCAGCACTTTTCGGTCAGGGAACAAAGCTGCCGCCGGAGCACGGCCCTCAGAGCCGCGCATCCAACGTCTTTGAACGGGCGCATGATCTTCTTCCGAAGCCCGAAACCGGTTTCGAGGTCATGCAAAAATGGGAGATCGACGATGAATTCATTGCTGAAATCATGCACTGCCTTGACGGTCGCGCTGAGCTTCTCCGGCCAGGCCATCGCCCAGGTCAAGGAGCTCGGCAAAGGCGAAGGCGAGGTCAATATCGTCGCCTGGCCGGGCTATATCGAGCGCGGCGAAACCGACAAGGCCTATGATTGGGTCACTTCGTTCGAGAAGGAAACCGGCTGCAAGGTCAACGTCAAGACCGCCAACACCTCCGACGAGATGGTCTCGCTGATGAACGAGGGCGGCTTCGATCTCGTCACCGCCTCGGGCGACGCTTCGCTGCGCCTTGTCGCAGGCAAGCGCGTTCAGCCGATCAACACCGACCTCATACCGAGCTGGAAGACGGTCGACGACCGGCTGAAGGATGCGCCCTGGTTCACCGTCGGCGGAGTCCATTACGGCGTCCCCTATCAGTGGGGGCCGAACGTGCTGATGTACAACACCGAAGTGTTCAAGGAGGCGCCGAAGAGCTGGAACGTGGTCTTCGAGGAAATGAAGCTTTCCGACGGCAAGTCGAACAAGGGCCGCGTCCAGGCCTATGACGGGCCCATCCACATCGCCGATGCCGCCAACTACCTGATGGCCCACAAGCCGGAGCTCGGCATCAAGGATCCGTACGAACTGACCGAAGACCAGTACAAGGCCGCGCTCGACCTTCTGCGGGTCCAGCGTACGCTGGTCGGACGCTATTGGCACGACGCCGCCATCCAGGTCGACGATTTCCAGAACGAAGGCGTCGTCGCCTCCGGCTCCTGGCCCTACCAGGTCAACACGCTGATCGCGGCCAAGAAGCCGGTCGCCTCGACCATCCCCGAGGAGGGCGTTACCGGCTGGGCCGACACCACGATGATGGAGGCCGATGCTGCCCACCCGAACTGCGCCTACATGTGGATGGAGCATTCGCTGTCGCCGAAAGTGCAGGGCGACGTCTCCGCCTGGTTCGGCTCGCTGCCGGTGGTGCCTGCCGCCTGCAAGGGCAACGAACTGCTCGGCGAAGAAGGCTGCAAGACCAACGGCTACGACAATTTCGACAAGATCAAGTTCTGGAAGACGCCGGTCTCGAAATGCGCCACCCAGAACGACCAGTGCGTACCCTACTACCGCTGGGTGTCGGACTATATCGGCGTCATCGGCGGGCGGTGAGTTCGCCTCACCTACGAAGCCCGGCGCTGCCCGTCACCCTTACCCTCTCCCGGTGAAGAACGGGGGGCCGCCAGCGTTGGAGCGCCTCCCTTCTCCCCGTCCACCATACGGGGAGAAGGTGCCGGCAGGCGGATGAGGGGCGGCACAACCGCATGAAAATTTGATGAGCCTGACAGATCAGGACAGCCCCATGACCTCCGCCGTTTCCTTCCAAAAAGTCTCCCGCCATTTCGGCAGCGTGCGTGCGGTCGACGCGGTCGATCTCGACATCGTGCCGGGCGAGTTCTTCGCCATGCTCGGGCCTTCCGGCTCGGGCAAGACGACGTGCCTGCGCCTCATTGCCGGTTTCGAGCAGCCGACGGCGGGGTCGATCTCGATCTTCGGCGAACGCGCCGAGGGCGTGCCGCCCTATCGCCGCAACGTCAACACCGTGTTCCAGGATTATGCGCTGTTCCCGCATCTCAACGTGCTCGACAACGTCGCCTATGGGCTGATGGTCAAGGGCATCGGCAGACCGGAGCGGCAAAAGGCGGCGGAAGACGCGCTGGCGCTGGTGCGGCTTCCCGGCTACGGCGCGCGTCGCCCTGGCCAGCTTTCCGGCGGCCAGCGCCAGCGCGTCGCGCTCGCCCGTGCGCTGGTCAACCAGCCCAAGGTGCTGCTGCTCGACGAGCCGCTCGGCGCGCTCGACCTCAAGCTCCGCGAAAACATGCAGGAGGAGTTGAAATCGCTGCAGAAGGCGCTTGGCATCACCTTCGTGTTCGTCACCCACGACCAGGGCGAAGCGCTGTCGATGGCCGACCGCGTCGCCGTGTTCAACGATGGCAAGATCATGCAGATCGGCACGCCGGAAGACATCTACCAGCGCCCCAAGACCCGCTTCGTCGCCGATTTCGTCGGCTCGTCCAACGTGTTGCCGCCGGATTTCGTCCAGCGCTATGCCGGCCAGCATCGCTGGGGCAGCCTGCGGCCCGAATCCATTCGCATCGGCCGGGCGGCCAAGGGCGACGGCGTTGCCGCCCGCCTGGTGTCGACCAATTATCTCGGCGCCACGACAAGACTGGCGCTCGATGCAGAGGGCTTGCGGCTGCATGCCATCGTGCCGGCGGGTGCTGCCTTGCCCCGGGAAGGCGAGGCGGTCGTGCTCACCTTCAACCGCGAGCAGTTGCATCTGATGGACGATCTCGGATGAGCCTGGACGCTGCCATGCCGCGGGCCACGGCGCCCGCCATCCTGCCGGGAAGCGGCGGCCTGCGTGGCGCGCTCTCCGACCTCTTCTGGCGCCGGCCGCAATTCCTGCTTCTGCTCATGCTGCTGCCGCCGGTTCTGTGGCTCGGCATCGTCTATATCGGCTCGCTCTTCGCACTGCTTTTGCAGAGCTTCTTTTCGATCGACGAGTTCTCCGGCCTGATCAACCGGCAGTTCACGCTGAAGACTTATGGCGACCTGCTTCAGGCCGCCAATCTCGACATCATCCTGCGCACGGTGACGATGGCGGCGCTGGTGACGCTGGCGGCGGCGGTCATCGCCTTTCCCATCGCCTATTACGCGGCGCGCTATGCGCGCGGCCGTTGGAAGGCGCTGTTTTATCTCGGCGTCATGCTGCCGCTGTGGTCGAGCTACCTGGTCAAGATCTATGCCTGGAAGCTGATCCTCGCCAAGGAAGGCATCCTGACGTGGCTACTGGCCAAATTACATCTTCTGTGGCTGCTCGACGCCTGGCTGTCGCTGCCGGTCGTCGGCGGCAACTCGCTGTCGGTCTCCTCAACCGGCACCTTCATCGTCTTCGTCTATGTCTGGCTGCCGTTCATGATCCTGCCGGTGCAGGCCGCACTCGAGCGCGTGCCGGGCAATTTGGTCGAGGCTTCGTCCGATCTCGGTGCCTCGCCCGGGCAGACCTTCCGCAACGTGCTGTTCCCGCTGGCGCTGCCCGGCATCGTCGCCGGCTCGATCTTCACCTTCTCGCTGACGCTCGGCGACTACATCATCCCACAGATCATCGGCACCTCGCGGCTGTTCATCGGCCAGGCCGTTTATTCGCAGCAAGGCACCGCCGGCAACATCCCGCTCGCCGCCGCCTTTACCGTGGTGCCTATCGTCATCATGGGCTTCTATCTCTGGGGCGCCAAGCGCATGGGGGCTTTCGATGCGCTCTGACCGTGGCCCATCCGCGCCGATCGGCCTGAAGCTCGCTGCCACCGGCGGCCTGCTTTTCCTGCATTTGCCGATTCTGCTGATCTTCGTCTATGCCTTCACCACCGAGGAGAAGAGCTTCGTCTGGCCGCCGCCGGGCCTGACCACGCAATGGTTCGCCGTCACCTGGAATCGTCCCGACGTCTGGCAGGCGCTGTCGCTGTCGGTGCGGGTCGCGGCGATCTCGACCGCCATCGCCCTGGTCCTCGGCACGCTGTGCGCCGCTGCCGTGTCGCGCACAAAATTCTTCGGCCGCGAAACCATCTCGCTGCTGGTCATCCTGCCCATCGCGCTGCCCGGCATCATCACTGGCATCGCGCTGCGCTCAGCCTTCGCGCTGGCCGAAATCCCGTTCTCGTTCTGGACAATCGTGCTCGGCCACGCCACCTTCTGCGTGGTCGTCGTCTACAACAATGCGGTCGCCCGTTTCCGCCGCACGTCCGGCTCGATGATCGAGGCGTCGATGGACCTCGGCGCCGATGGTTTCCAGACATTTCGGCATGTCGTGCTGCCCAACATCGCAACCGCGCTGCTGGCCGGCGGCATGCTTGCCTTTGCGCTGTCCTTCGACGAGGTCATCGTCACCACCTTCACCGCCGGCCAGCAGCAGACGGTGCCGATCTGGATGCTGGAGGAATTGATCCGTCCGCGCCAGCGTCCGGTCACCAATGTCGTGGCCATGGTCGTGGTACTGGTGACGCTGCTTCCCATCCTCGCTGCCTATTACCTGACCCGCGACGGCGACCAGATCGCCGGTTCGGGCAAATGATCTCGTTCATAAGGGAGAGACTTCCATGGACACGCAGATGCTGATCGGCTCGAAATTCGAAAAAGGCACCGAGACCGAGGAACCGATCCTCAACCCGAAGACCGGGGCGACCATCCTCAATCTGCCCGAGGCCAGCCCCGTGCAGATCGAGGCGGCCGTACTTGCCGCCGAAAAAGCCTTCGTCACCTGGTCCCGCACAACACCGGCGCAGCGCGCCGGCTATGTCCTGAAGATTGCCGATCGCATCGAGGCTGCGGCAAAGGACTTTGCGGCGCTCGAGGCGCTGAACTGCGGCAAGCCGATCAATGCCGTGCTCAATGACGAGATCCCGGCGATCGTCGACTGCTACCGCTTCTTTGCCGGCGCGGTCCGCTCGATGCCTGGCCAGGTCGCCGGCGAATACATTCCCGGCCACACCTCGATGGTCCGCCGCGACGCCATCGGCGTTGTGGCGTCGATTGCGCCGTGGAACTATCCGCTGATGATGATGGCCTGGAAGCTGGCGCCGGCGATTGCCGGCGGCAACACGGTCGTCTTCAAGCCGTCGGAACAGACGCCGCTGACTGCGCTGAAGCTGGCGAAAATCCTTGTCGAGATCCTGCCGGAAGGCGTCGTCAACGTCGTGCTCGGCCGCGGCGACAGCGTCGGCAACACGCTGATCAACCATCCGAAAGTCAACATGATCTCGATCACCGGCGACGTCGCCACCGGCAAGAAGGTGCTGCAGGCCGCCGCTAAATCGGTCAAGCGCACACATCTCGAGCTCGGCGGCAAGGCGCCGGTCATCGTCTTCGACGACGCCGATCTCGGTGCGGTGGTCAACGGCCTGCGCGCCTTCGGCTATTACAATGCCGGCCAGGATTGCACCGCCGCCTGCCGCATCTATGCCGGCAAGAATATCTATGACAAACTCGTCGCGGACCTCTCCGCTGCGGTCTCGACCATCAAGTATGATCGCCCAGATGATACCGAGAACGAGATCGGCCCGCTGATTTCGCGTCGCCAGCGTGACCGCGTCTCGAGCTTCGTCGAGCGCGCCTCGGAGCTCAAGCACATCGAGATCACTACGGGCGGCAAGCCGGGCGAGGGCTCCGGCTTCTTCTACCAGCCGACCGTCGTCGCCGGCGCGCTGCAGGAGGACGAGATCGTGCGCCGCGAAGTGTTCGGCCCGGTGGTCTCGGTCACCCGCTTTTCCGAAGTCGACGAAGCGGTGAACTGGGCCAATGATTCTGACTACGGCCTGGCGTCGTCGGTGTGGACCAAGGATGTTTCGCGCGCCATGGCGACGGCCGCCCGCCTGCAATATGGCTGCACCTGGATCAACACCCATTTCATGCTGACCAACGAGATGCCGCATGGCGGGTTGAAACAATCCGGCTACGGCAAGGACATGTCGCTATATGCGCTGGAGGACTATACCGCAGTCCGCCACGTCATGATTGCGCACGGATAGCGCCCTCGGGGAGACGGTGGCCTCAGGCCGAAGGCGCCACGCGATTATTCTTCCGCCTCCTCCGCGCCGCTCGCGGCCGGCGCAACCAGCAGCACAGCGGCGCCGAGGATCGCTGCGATGAAAGAGCCGGCGAGGATGCCGACCTTGACCGCGTCCTGCAGAGCGACGTCGCTAGCGAAGGCGAGCAGGCCGATGAACAGGCTCATGGTGAAGCCTATGCCGCAGAGCAGCGAAATGCCGATCATGTGCAGCCAGCCGGCATTGACCGGCAGATCAGCGAAGCCAAGCCGGATGGCAAGCGCGGAAGACCCGAACACGCCGACCAGCTTGCCGGCGACGAGGCCGGCGGCGACGCCGAGCGTCAGCGGCTCGGCAAGGGCGGCAGCGCTGAGACCGCCGAGCGAGACGCCGGCGTTGGCAAAGCCGAAAATCGGGATGACGAAAAAGGCGACGACTTTGTGCAGGCCGTGTTCGAGCCGGTGCAGCGGCGAATGGTCGAGATCGTGGCCGCTGCCCGGCGAGATCTTCAATGGGATGGTGAGGGCCAGCGCAACGCCGGCGAGCGTCGCATGGACGCCCGATTTCAAAACCAAAACCCACAGCACGACACCAAGCACGATATAAGGCAGCAGCGTCAGCACCCGCATGCGGTTGAGCACCGCCAGCAGCGCGATGACGGCGAAGGCGGCGCCGAGATAGGCGAGCGACAGGCCGCTGGTATAGAACACCGCGATGATGAGCACGGCGCCGAGATCGTCGATGATGGCGAGCGCGGTAAGGAATATCTTCAACGAGCCCGGCACGCGGCTGCCGAGCAGCGACAGCACGCCGAGCGCAAAGGCGATGTCGGTGGCGGTCGGGATCGCCCAACCGGACAGAGCGGCTGGATTGTTGCGGTTGATGGCGACGTAGACCAGTGCCGGCACCGCCATGCCACCGGCGGCGGCGATGCCGGGCAGCACGCGGCGCGGCCAGGTCGAGAGCTGGCCGTCGAGCATCTCGCGCTTGATCTCGAGGCCAACCAGCAGGAAGAACACCGCCATCAGGCCGTCATTGATCCAGTGCGAGACGCTGAGCGGTCCGAGATAGGCATGGAGGGCGGAGAAATAAGCCTCGGCCAGCGGCGAATTGGCGACGATCAGGGCCAGGGCCGCCGCAGCCATCAGGATGAGGCCGCCGGCCGCCTCGCTGTCGAGGAATTCGCGCAGCATGGAGACCAGCCGCTTTTCGTCCTGCATGTCGCCTCCGTCGTGTCAGCGGCAAGGTCCGACGCACCGCCCAGCGATGATGCGCAAACGGCGCTGGCCGGGCAAGCCTGCAGTCAGAACCTTTTAGCGCGGCGCGCGCTTGGCGAGGATGCGTTGCAGCGTGCGGCGATGCATGTTCAGGCGGCGTGCGGTTTCCGAGACATTGCGGTCGCACATTTCGTAGACGCGCTGGATGTGTTCCCAGCGCACGCGATCAGCCGACATTGGATTTTCCGGCGGCGCGGCACGTTCGCCCGCCGTGCGGGTCAGGGCTGCAAAGATGTCGTCGGCATCGGCCGGCTTCGATAGATAGTCGATGGCGCCGAGCTTTACCGCCGTCACCGCAGTGGCGATGTTGCCATAGCCTGTAAGGATTATGGCGCGAGCATCGTCGCGCTTCTCGCGAATGGCAGCGACGACGTCGAGGCCGTTGCCGTCGGCCAGCCGCATGTCGACCACCGCATAGGCCGGCGGATTGGCGCGCGCCTTGGCAACCGCCTCCTCGACGCTCTCCGCCGTCTCGACCACGAAACCCCTGGTTTCCATGGCGCGGGCAAGCCGCGTCAGGAACGGCTTGTCGTCGTCCACGATCAGCAACGAGGTGTCCTCGCCTTCGACCATTGCGCCAATCGTTTCGTCAGTACTCATCGTGCTGAAAATCCTGCTGCCTGATTTTTACGCAAATATAGTTTCGCAACGCTATTGTCCAATTTAGGCCGTGTCGAACATGGTGGCCGAAGCCTGCTCGGGATTAAGGAAGACGCTGCGCGGCCACGATATCTGCACGATAGCGCCCTCGCCGGGTTCGCTCGAATTGCGGAAATCGAGCGTCGCGCCGGAGCGTTCGAGCAAGGTCTTGGCGATGAATAGGCCGAGGCCGAGGCCGCCGCCGGCTTCGGTGCCTTGTCGGGTCGACATATAGGGTTCGCCGATACGGTCGATGATCTCCGGCGGAAAGCCCGGCCCGTCGTCGATGATCGAGAAGCTGACGGCGGCCTCGTTCCATTTCCAGCGTATGGTGACGTTCTTGCGGGCGAAGTCGACAGCGTTCTCGACCAAATTGCCGAGCCCGTAAATGACGCCGGGATTGCGCCGGCCCACCGGTTCCGGGCCGATGCGCTCGCCCGGCCGAAGCTTGATCGAAATGCCGAAATCGCGGTGCGGTGCCGTCACTTCCTCGACCAGCGAGGTCAGCGGCAGGCGCGAGAGGTGCACCTCGCTCTCGGAGGAAAGGCTGGTCAGGCGCTTCAGGATTTCGCGGCAGCGCTCGCTCTGCGAACGCAGCAGCTTCACGTCCTCGCCGTATTTCGGATCTTCGCCAAGCGCCTTCTCCATCTCCTTGGCGACAAGCGTGATGGTGGCGAGCGGCGTGCCGAGTTCGTGCGCGGCGGCCGCGGCGAGGCCGTCGAGGGCCGAGAGATGCTGTTCTCGCTGCAGCACCAATTCCGTGGCGGCAAGCGCGTTGGCAAGCAGCCGCGCCTCCTCTGCCACCCGGAAGGCATAGATCGCGGTAAAGGCGATGGAGCAGAACACCGCCATCCACATGCCGGCGACATAGATGAACGGCATCGCCAATGGCGCCCCCTCATGCCAGGGCAGCGGCAGGTGGTAGAAGACCAGCAGCGTCGCCGCCACGATCACCAGCGCGCCGAGCAGAGCCGTCAACCGCAGCGGCAGCGACGTCGCCGAGACGACGACGGGCACGGTCATCAGCAGCGAAAACGGATTGGTAAGGCCGCCGGTCATGTAGAGCAGGCCGGCAAGCTGCAGGCTGTCAAAGGTCAGGATGGCAAAGGCCGAGAACGGGGTAAGCCGATGCGCCGCCGGATAGCGGAAGGTCAGCAACAGGTTCATCCAGGCCGAACAAGCGATCAGCGCAAAACACATGCTGACCGGCAGCGGAAATTTCAGCCCGTAGGCGACGACAAGCACGGTCAGGCTCTGGCCGACAATGGCAAGCCAGCGCAGCCTGATCAGCGTGTTGAGGCGCAGCCGCTGGCTTTGCTGGAAGTCGGGCGCGTGCAGAATGTTTATCATGGCGGGATTATAGAGGGGAAACCGCTGGAGGTCTTTCCGAAAACCGGGACCACTTTCCGCTGACGCGGACCTTCGGGTTGTGATCATGGTCCGGGAAGCATCAGGTACCGCGCGGCTTCGCGCGGCTGGTGGCGGCGGCGAGAAGCGGGTTCTCCGGCCAGACATGCCTGGGATAGCGGCCACGCATCTCTGCCCGCACATCGGCCCAGGAGCCGCGCCAGAAGCCGGGCAGGTCGCGCGTCGTCTGGATCGGCCGGTGCGCCGGCGACAGCAATTCGAGGGTCAGCGGCACAGTGCCGTTGGCGATCGCCGGATGCCGGTCGAGGCCGAACAGCTCCTGCACGCGCGCCGCCAGCACCGGCCATTCGCCGTCATAGCGGATCGGCAGCCGGCTGCCCGACGGCGCGTCGAAATGGGTCGGCGCCAATGTGTCGATCTTGCGCTGCAATTCGTGCGGCACCAGCGTCATCAGGCCTTGCGAAAGCACGCTAGGATCAATCGCCGTAAAGGCTGTGGCGCCGGAAAGGAATGGCAGCAGCCAGTCGTCGAGGCGCTCGACGAGCGCGGCATCGGAGACATCGGGCCATGGCGCGCCGAGGCCGCGATGCAGCCAGCCGAGCCGCTGCCGCAACGTCTCCGCCTCCCTGGTCCACGGCACCAGGGACAGGCCGTGTTCGCGCAAGGCGTCGAGGATGGCGCGATCCGCGTCGGCACCGGTCGGCTTCGGCAGCATGCGTTCGGACAACGTGACGGCCCCGAGGCGAACCGTTTCGCGCACCCGCACCGCGCGCCTGTCGCGGTCGAAGCTGACCTCCCGGCGCGTCTCGATCCTTTCCGCCAGCGCGGCACGGATATCGGTCTCATCGATGGCTGCCGCCGCGGTGATGCGGGCGTTCTGCGCCTTGCCCTGCAGGTCGGCGACGACGAGCCAGGTCTCGCCGGCCAGCGGATCGGAGGCGTCGAGCATGGCGCCCGAGCCGTTGGCAAGCACGAAGCGGCCACGCTCGCCGCGCGCTTTGGCGACCCGATCCGGCCAGGCATGGATGAGGAGCGAGCCGGCAGTGCTGCCCTCCTCCTTGAGGGGAGGGTTGATCCGCGTAGCGGATCGGGGCGGGGTCGGTTCGGGCACGCCATCGGCGACCCCGCCCCGTCTCCCTCGTCTCGCTGCGCTCGGCTCGTTCGCCGACCCTCCCCTCGAGGGGGAGGACGAAGCCTGCTTTGCCAACCTCTCGGCCAGTTGCCGGGCAGCGGTGGCACGCTGCGATCTTTCGGCGTGAAAGCGCATCAGCCGCCGTTCGAGATCGGCACCCTCGCCGCCAAGGCCACGCTCGGTCAATAGCACGGCGAGCATCGCCGCTTCGAGCGCCTGGCCGGTCCTTGCCGCCTCGGCGACCATGTGGGCGAGCCGCACCGGTAGCGCCAGCCTGCGCATCGCCGCACCGCCATCCGTCAGGCGTCCTGCCGCATCGACCGCATCGAGCGCACGCAGCAGCGCCCTCGCCTCGGTGAGCGCCGCAGCCGGCGGGGGATCGAGGAAGGACAGGCTGGTCGGATCGGCGACGCCGAACGCGGCGCAATCGAGCAACAGGCCGGAAAGATCGGCCTCGAGGATTTCCGGCGGCGTGAAGGCCGGCAGGGCCGCCGTCTGCTCGGCCCGCCACAACCGGATGGCGACGCCGGGCTGCGTGCGCCCGGCACGGCCGGCGCGCTGGTCGGCGGAAGCGCGCGAAGCACGCACCGTCTCCAGCCGCGTCAGGCCGCTCGCCGGCTCATAGCGCGGCAGCCGCGACAGGCCGGAATCGATGACGACGCGCACGCCATCGATGGTGATGGAGGTTTCGGCGATCGACGTCGCGAGCACCACCTTGCGGCGGCCGGGCGGCGCAGGCTTGATCGCCGCGTCCTGCGTCTTGTTGTCGAGCATGCCGTAGAGCGGCACGATATCGGTGTCGGCGCCGACCTTGCCGGCCAGCCGCTCCGCGGTGCGCTCGATCTCGCGCTGGCCGGGCAGGAAAGCGAGCACGCTGCCCTCCTCCCCGGCAAGCGCCGAGCGGATCGCCCTGGCCATCGCGTCCTCGATGGCGATGCCGGCCGGCCGCTCGTCATAGCGGATGTCGACCGGGAAGGCGCGGCCTGCGCTCTCGATCACCGGCGCGCCGGACAGCAATCTTGCGACACGCGCGCCATCGAGCGTCGCCGACATCACCAGCAATCTGAGGTCGGGCCTCAGCGCACTTTGCACGTCGAGCGCCAGCGCCAGCCCGAAATCGCCGTCGAGCGAGCGTTCGTGGAACTCGTCGAACAACACCGCCGCGACACCGGGCAGTTCGGGATCGTCGAGGATCATGCGTGACAGCACGCCTTCGGTGACAACGAGAATCCTGGTCTTCGCGGAAGTGCGGTTTTCCATGCGCATGGCATAGCCGACGGTTTCGCCGGGCTCTTGGCCAAGCAATTCGGCCATGCGGCGGGCGGCAGCGCGGGCGGCGAGGCGGCGAGGCTCGAGCAGAATGATTTTTCCGGCGCCGAGCCATTCAGCGTCGAGCAGCGCCAGTGGAACCAAAGTCGTCTTGCCGGCGCCGGGCGGCGCCACCAGCACGGCGCTGTTACCATGGCTCAGCGCTTCATCGAGCGCCGGCAAGACAGCGGAGACCGGCAGGTCCGGCAAAAGTTTTGTGGTCATTGTGCTAATGCTGTGCAGCCAGTTGGCGCCGATCGCATATCAGCGGTGACGGTCGCGGCGCAACCTCGGCGCCGATTCAAAGCCTGGTCCGCGAAAACGGGTTCCAGCGCACCGTGCCGAGCCGCACCTCCTCGCGCACCATCGTCAGCAGGCCGGAACCGCCGACCACGGCGAGCCCGACCAGCGACAGAAAATCCGGATATTCTCTGAAGAACAACGCACCTAGAAGCACCGCCCAGACGATCTGCGAATAATGCGTCGGCGCGATACGGTTGGCCGGTGCGTATTTGACCGCCAGCAGATGCAGCAGCTGGCCGCCGGCGGCGAAGGCGCCGGCCAGCACCAGCCAGGCCCATTGCCTGCCATCCGGCAGCGAGAACGAGGTGGCCGCCGCACCGACGCCGTTGAAGAACAGGCCGTAGCCGATCAGCACGCCGAGCATCGTCGTGCGCTTTTCCTGAGCGGCGAGCGAACGCATCAGGATGACACTGGTGGCGGCCAGGAAAGCGACGATGAACGCCGCCAGATGGCCAAGATGCAGCTCGCGAAAACCAGGCCTGACAACCAGCATAACCCCGGCAAAGCCAGCGACCACCGCCAGCCACCGCCAGGGGCCGACCTTCTCCTTGAGGACCAGCGTGGCCAGGATGGTGACGAATAGCGGCGCCAGGAAGATCAGCGCATAGACTTCCGCCAGCGGGATGGTGGTGAAGGCATAGACGCTGAGCACGCCCGACGCGATGCCGGCCCAGGCGCGGGCCTGTACCGCCCAGGGCCGGGTCGTGCGCCAGAAATCGCGCCAGCGCTCGCCTGGCGGCCTGGCGAAAAGCAGGAAACAGCCGGCAAACAATGTCGAGAAGAAGCCGATCTCGAAGACATTGAACTGCCCGCCCAGGCTTTTGACAACGGCGTCGCTGCACGAATAGCTTGCATAGGCGATGAGAGCGAGCAGAATTCCGTTGGGCACGTTTTTCCGTTTCCGGGAGAGATGAGAGTGAAGATACTGGCGCTTGGCGCGCATCCGGACGACATCGAGATCTTCATGTTCGGTACGATGGCGGCCTATGCCGCGCAAGGCGCAGAACTCTTTTTTGCCATAGCCACGGATGGCACCAGGGGCGGCTACGGCGATCCGGCCGCGCTTGCCCGCACGCGCCGCAAGGAGGCGACCGCGGCGGCCGGTCTGCTTGGCGTGACGCCGCGCTTCCTCGACTTTCCCGATGGCGCGCTGGTGGCGGACGCCGCCCTGATCGCTGCCCTGAAAGCAGTGATCGGCGAGATAGGGCCGGATCTGGCGATCACGCATGCGCCGAACGACTATCATGGCGACCACCGCGCGCTATCGGATGGCATGCGCATCGCCGCATCATTCTCGGTGCCGGTGCTGCATGCCGACACGTTCGGCGGCACCGGGTTTTCGCCTACGCACTACGTCGATACCTCCGGGCATTTCGATCTCAAGGCGGAGGCGATCCGGGCGCACCAGTCGCAGGATCCCGAGCGTTTCGTCGACGCGGCGCGCACGCAGAACGCCTTCCGCGCCGGCCAGTGCAACGGCCTAGCCGGATCATTCGCCGAGGCCTTCCGCTTCGAGCCGGTCTTCCCCTTCGCCGATATCCGCGCGCTGCTGCCGCCGGCCCCAGTGATCCGACCGGTGACGGTCAGCAACAAGACGGTGACCTAGGCAGGCCGCCGCAACTTCTCACGTTGGTTCCTATCCAGCATGCTGCGGTGCAGCAACGAATTCGCTTGCGTTGTTTAGTAAAAATTGCATCACTAAACAAATTACTAAACATCCGGGCGTTGCCGCCACTGTGTTTAGGCCCCGGAGGAGAGGGGTTTAGCGGGCTCTTGAAACCGTCATCCGGACGCGTTTCGCAAATGGGAGGAAGGCATGAAATCGACCTTTAAATTGGCGTTGGGTCTGGCCTCGGCACTCGTTGCGTCGACAGCCGTTTCGAACGTCGCGCAGGCAGAAGATCTGACGCTTTGCTGGGCAGCCTGGGACCCGGCCAACGCGCTTGTGGAATTATCCAAGGACTTCACCAAGGAAACCGGCATCGGCATGAAATTCGAATTCGTGCCGTGGACCAACTATGCCGACCGCTTTCTCAATGAGCTGAATTCGCACGGCAAGCTGTGCGACTTGATCATAGGCGACAGCCAGTGGATTGGCGGCGCCGCCGAGAACGGCCATTACGTCAAGCTGAACGACTTCTTCGACAAGGAGAAGATCAGCATGGACGATTTCGTGCCGGCGACCGTCGTCGGCTATTCGGAATGGCCGAAGAACTCGCCAAATTACTGGGCGCTGCCGGCGATGGGCGACGTCGTCGGCTGGACCTACCGCAAGGACTGGTTCTCCAAGCCGGAGCTGCAGAAGGAATTCAAGGAAAAGTATGGCTGGGATCTCGGCCCGCCGACGACCTTCGACCAGCTGAAGCAGATCGCCGAATTCTTCCAGAAGCGCGAGATCGACGGCAAGACCGTCTATGGCGCGTCGATCTATACCGAGCGCGGCTCGGAAGGCATCACCATGGGCGCCATGGACGTACTCTACAGCTTCGGCTTCCAGTACGAAAACCCGAAAAAGCCCTACGAGATGGAAGGCTTCGTCAACTCCGATAAATCGGTGAAGGGCCTGGAGTTCTACAAGGCGCTCTATGACTGCTGCACGCCTCCCGGCGCCTCGAACAGCTACATGGGCGAAGGTGTCGATGCCTTCAAATCCGGCCAGGTGGCGATGCACATGAACTTCGCCTTCACCTGGCCAGGCCTGCAGAAGGACGAGAATGTCGGCGGCGACAAGATAGGTTATTTCGTCAATCCCAAAGGTCCGGACGGCGACCAGTTCGCCCAGCTCGGCGGCCAGGGCATCTCGGTGGTCTCCTATTCCGACAAGCAGGAAGCCGCGCTCAAATACATCAAATGGTTTGCCAACAAGGACGTGCAGTCCAAATGGTGGTCGCTCGGCGGCTATTCCTGCCTCAACGCGGTCGTCAAGGATCCGGGCTTCCCGGCCAGCCAGCCCTACGCGCAGACCTTCCTCGACTCGATGGCCATCGTGAAGGACTTCTGGGCCGAGCCGAGCTATGCCCCGCTGCTGCAGGCATCACAAAAGCGCTTCCACGACTATGTCGTTGCCGGGCAAGGCTCGGCCAAGGATGCGCTCGACGGCCTCGTCAAGGACTGGACCGAGGTCTTCCAGGACGATGGCAAGATGTAACCGGGGCAAGATGTAACCGGCTCCTCCCGAGCCCATGACCGAACCGTCCCGTGCCGCCCTTGGCACGGGACACAGTTCAGATAAATTCCATTGTCGAGACGATCCAAGTGACCGAAGCAGGACTGACCATGCTCAATCGGACTGCGGACAGCGTTGCCCGGGCTACGCCCGAGCCGTTGGCCCGCAAGGTCCGGGGCATCAGCGACAAGGGCCTCGCCTGGCTGTTCATCTCGCCGACGATCCTGTTGCTTTTAGCCATCAACATCTTCCCGCTGTTCTGGGCGATCTATCTGTCCTTCACCAATTTTCGCGCCAATCGTCCCAATGAGGTGGTGAAGAACCTTGGGCTCGCGAACTACAAGCGCATCCTCGCCGACCAGGACATCTGGATCGCCATGCAGACGACAGCGCATTTCGTGTTCTGGACCATCCTGCTGCAGACGCTGATCGGCTTTACGCTGGCCTGGCTGATCGACCGCAAGTTCCGCGGGCACGCCTTCTGGACGACCATCATCCTGGTGCCGATGATGCTGTCGCCGGCGGTGGTCGGCAATTTCTGGCGCTTTCTCTACGAGCCGCAGATCGGGCTGTTCGCCTACGCTGTCTCATTCGTCACCGGCATTCCGGCAACGCAGATCAGCATGCTCTCCAACGTGTCGCTGGCGCCATGGTCGATCATCATCGTCGACACCTGGATGTGGACGCCTTACGTGATGCTGATCTGCCTCGCCGGCCTGCGCTCGATCCCCGAATACATCTACGAAGCGGCCGAGGTCGACCGCGCCTCCAACTGGCGGCAGTTCTGGTCGATCACGCTGCCGATGGCGCTGCCCTTCATCATGCTGGCGGTGCTGTTCCGCGGCATCGAGAACTTCAAGATGTTCGACATGGTCAATTTGCTCACCGGCGGCGGGCCAGGATCGACCACCGAAGTGGCCTCGATCACGCTGAAGCGGCAGGCCTTCGAAAGCTGGCGGACGGGCTATTCCTCGGCCTTCGCCATCATCCTGTTCGTCGCAGTGTTCGGCCTGGCCAACATCTACGTGAAGGCACTGAACAAGGTGAAGCAGAGATGAGCCTGACGTCAGCCCATTCCGTTGTCGCACCCTCGGCCACGTCGAAGCGCGTCGCCGGCACAATCATCGTTGCCTACGCGCTGATCTCGATCGTGCCGCTGCTGTGGATCTTCGCCACCAGCTTCAAGACGCCGCCGGATTCGATCGCCTATCCGCCGAAGATCCTGTTCCAGCCGAGCCTCGAGGGCTACTGCAACTTGTTCTCGACCCGGACTCGGCAAACCCCGGAATACATCAACTCCCTGGGACCGGCGACCGGGGTCTGCGACGAGACGGTGCGCAAGCGCAACATGGTGATTGCCGGCCCGTCGAACTTCATGCCGCGTTTCGTCAATTCGCTGATCATCGCCTTCGGCTCGACCTTTTGCGCGGTGTTCCTCGGCACGCTGTCGGCCTATGGTTTTTCGCGGTTCAAAGTGCCGCTCGCCGACGACCTGCTGTTCTTCATCCTGTCGACGCGGATGATGCCGCCGATCGCGGTCGCGATTCCCATCTACCTGATGTATCGGGAGCTCGGCCTGTCGGACACCGCGCTCGGAATGATCCTGCTCTACACGGCGGTCAACGTGTCGCTGGCAGTCTGGCTGCTGAAAGGCTTCATCGACGAGATCCCGCGCGAATATGAAGAGGCGGCGATGATCGACGGCTATACCAGGCTGCAGGCGTTCTGGCGCACCGTGCTGCCGCAGGCGACCACCGGTATTGCCGCAACCGCCATCTTCTGCCTGATCTTTGCCTGGAACGAATACGCCTTCGCTGCGCTGCTGACCTCGGGCACGGCGCAGACCGCGCCGCCCTTCATCCCGACCATCATCGGCGAAGGCGGCCAGGACTGGCCGGCGGTCGCGGCCGGCACGACGATCTTCCTGGTGCCGATCCTGGTCTTCACCATCCTGCTTCGCAAGCAATTGCTGCGCGGAGTCACCTTCGGGGCGGTGCGCAAATGAGCCTGACCGTAAAACGCAAATCGCGCTGGCCCGTCTGGGCCAGGCGCGGGCTGATGGAAAACGTCGCCACGGCGATCATCGCCATCGGCTTCCTGATGCTGTTCCAGCCCTTCGCGCTGGCGCTCTACACCTATTCGTTCGTCACCATGCTGGCCGGCACGGCGATGTTCATCATCGTCTCGAAATTTCCGGAGTAGACGATGGCTGAGATCAGGGTCGAACATCTGAGAAAGGCATTCGGCGATTTCGTCGCCGTGCAAGATTCCAACTTCGTCGTCGAGGACGGCGAATTCTTCGTCATGCTGGGGCCGTCGGGCTGCGGCAAGACGACGACGCTTCGTATGATCGCCGGGCTCGAACTGCCGACCGGTGGCAAGATCCTGCTTGGCGGCGAGGACGTCACCATGCGGCGTGCCCGCGAGCGCGACATCGCTTTTGTGTTCCAGCTGTTCGCGCTCTATCCGCACATGAATGTGAGAAAGAACATCGGTTTCCCGCTGCTGGCGCAAGGCATGCCAGGCGCTGAAATTCGGGCCAGGGTGGAAGAGACGGCGAAGCTGTTGCGGATCGACCATCTGCTCAACAAATCGGTCTCCGGGCTAGCCGGCGGCGATCGCCAGCGCGTGGCGCTCGGCCGCGCCATCGTGCGGCGGCCAAAATGTTTCCTGATGGACGAGCCGCTCGGCACGCTCGACACCGAATTCCGCGACCTGATGGTCCATGAGCTGCGCGAATTGCACAACCGCATCCACGCCACGACCGTCTATGTCACGCATGACCAGATGGAAGCGATGTCGATGGCCGACAAGATCGCGGTGATGAACCACGGCGTCATCGAACAGTTCGGCACGCCGCGCGAGATCTATGATCGGCCGGCGACGATGTTCGTCGCCGACTTCATCGGCTCGCCGCCGATGAATTTCCTCGGCTTCGGCGGCGGCCTTTCAAAGGGCGCCAGGGAAGTTGTTGTGCAGGGCGCGAGGGTGGCCGTGCCGGAGGTGCGCGAGGATGTCGCGCCGGCCGAGATGGCGCTTGGCATCCGACCGGAGCACATCCGCTTCGACGACGCTTCGAAGCTGCGCGGAGCTATTTACGGCACGGAATATCTCGGCACCACGCAGATCGTGGTGGTGGAGACGGCAGACGGCATCATCAAGGCCAGGGTGCCGGCCGAAATCCGGCTCAATCCGGGCGATCATGTGGGCTTGGCGCTGAACAGCGCGCGGCTGTCGCTGTTCGCAAAAGGATCCGGCCGTGCGGTGCGCACCGAAATCCATGACTCGGCCTCCCAGGGGAGAGCGCATCATGGCTGACGTTCACATCAAGGGCGTGACAAAGGCTTTTGGCGAGCATGTCGCCGTCGACAATCTCGATTTGCATATCGCCGACGGGGAATTCGTCGTGCTGCTCGGGCCGACCGGCGCCGGCAAGACGACAACGCTCAGGCTGATCGCCGGGCTGGAGCGTCCGGAAGCGGGCTCGATCCATATTGCCGGCCACGACACGACGACGCTGTCGCCGGCCGAGCGCGACACCGCTTTCGTGTTCCAGCAATATTCGCTCTATCCGCATCTGTCGGTTTACGACAACCTCGCCTTTCCGCTGCGCTCGCCGGCAAGGAAAATGCCGGAGGACCAGATCCGCCGCCGCGTCGAGGACGTGGCCAAGATGGTGCGCATCCACCACAAGCTGAATAATCGCTCGACCAAACTCTCGGGCGGCGAGATGCAGCGCGTCGCTATCGGCCGCGCTTTGGTGCGCAAGCCGTCGATCCACCTGATGGACGAGCCGCTGTCGTCGCTCGACGCCAAGCTGCGCGCCGATCTCAGGCTCGAGCTGAAGCGCATCCAGGCCGAACTCGGCGCCACCATGCTCTACGTCACCCATGACCAGATCGAAGCGATGACCATGGCCGACCGCATCGGCATCCTCGCCGACGGCGTGCTGGTGCAGATCGGTTCGCCGCGCACGATCTATTCTGAGCCGGCAAACCTTCACGTCGCGGCCAGGCTCGGCCAACCGGCAATCAATTTGTTGCCGGTCGGACTGCTGCCGGATGGCGGAGCGCCGGCGGGCACCAGGACAATCGGTGCGCGTACCGAACATCTTTCGATCGCGAAGGCGGCGAACGGGCATGCCGACGGCGTCGTCGATTGGGTCGAGCATCTCGGCGACCAGAACCATCTCCATGTGACGGTGGGGACCAGGAAGCTGGTGACGCTGACCGACCCCGACACCGACCTGGCGCAGGGCGACAGGATCATGATCCGCTATCGCTCGCCGCTGTATTTCGGCGCCGATGGGCGACGGCTGATGTGAGCGCTGCGCGAGTGTTTTCCCGGCACCTTTCAACCGGCAATTTCGGGCACCGGACTGGACCAATTCGATGAAGCATTTTTTCAATCACAGGGATACGATCGTAACTGAGGCCCTGGACGGCTTTCTCGGCACGACCGGCACCAGCGATCTCGCCCGCCTCGACGGCTATCCCGAAATCAAGGTCGTCCTCCGTGCAGACTGGGATAAGAGCAAGGTCAGCATCATCTCCGGCGGCGGGGCCGGGCACGAACCCGCGCATGCCGGCTTCGTCGGCATGGGCATGCTCACGGCGGCAGTATCAGGCGAGATCTTTGCTTCGCCGAGCGTGGAAGCAGTATTGGCGGCCATCCGCGCGGTGACCGGTCCCGCCGGGTGCCTGCTTATCGTCAAGAACTATACCGGCGATCGCCTCAACTTCGGCTTGGCCGCCGAGAAGGCGCGCGCCGAAGGCTTCCGCGTCGAGATGGTGATCGTCGCCGACGACATCGCCCTGCCTGATATTGCCCAGCCGCGTGGCGTTGCCGGCACCTTGTTCGTGCACAAGATCGCCGGCCACATGTCGGAAGCCGGCAACGATCTGGCGACGGTTGCCGCTGCGGCGCGGGCCGCGGCGGCGGATATCGTTTCCCTCGGCATATCGCTGTCATCCTGCTCGATCCCCGGTCAGAGCCATGACGAAAGATTTGGCGCCGACGACGCTGAACTCGGCCTCGGCATCCATGGCGAACCGGGCGTTGAGCGGCTTGCGGTGCAAAGTGCCGAAAGGCTGGTTGCGATCATGTCGGAGCGCCTTGCCGCGCGGCTCGATCCCGCCAGCGACTACGCCTTGCTGATCAACAATCTCGGTTCGGTGCCACCGCTGGAAATGTTGCTTGTCGCCAATGCGGTGTTGGCATCACCGCTGGCACGAAAGGTGACGCTGACGATCGGACCCGGGCAGCTTATGACCGCGCTCAACATGAACGGCTTTTCCTTGTCGCTGATCCGGCTCGACGCGCCGCGCGAATTGGCGTTGCGGGCGCCGGTAGGCCCTCACGCCTGGCTGCCGGCAAGAGCCGTTCGCCAAGCCAGCGTCGTGCCGATGGCGAAAGCCGCCGGCCGGGGCAACGCTTCGAAAGCCAGCCCGGACGCACGCACCGAGCGGCTGGTGGTCGCCATCTGCGACCGGCTGATCTCGCTTGAAGGCGCGTTGAACGGACTGGATGCCAAGGCGGGAGACGGCGACACCGGATCGACTGTGGCGGCCGGTGCGCGGAGCGTGCTTAGCCGCCTTGCGGCGCTGCCGCTCGCCGACCCTGCCGCAACGCTGGCCGCCGTGGGCGACATCCTGAGTGCCAGCATGGGCGGCTCCAGCGGCGTGCTGCTGTCGATCTTCTTCACCGCCGCCGCGCAGGCGCTGGAGTCTGGCGAAACGCTTCCCAAGGCGCTTCTCGCCGGCCTCGATCGGATGTCCTTCTATGGTGGAGCGAGGATGGGCGATCGCACGATGATCGATGCCTTGGAACCCGCCTTGAAGGCGCTGGATAGCGGCAGTCTGGAGGACGCGGCGGTCGCGGCGCGACGCGGCGCCGAGGCCACCGCTGCCATGCGCAAGGCCAAGGCCGGGCGGTCCGCCTATATTGGCAGCCAGCTCGACGGCGTGGTCGACCCCGGCGCCTTTGCCGTCGCCGAGGTCTTCACTGCACTCGCTGCGTTGCTCGAACCCGCTTGACTGGGGAAAAGAATGCTTCAATTGCCGGATATGCAATTTTCTCGTACTGCCGGTAGCGCAGGGGCCAGGAGCATGGGTGATATGGCGGCAGCGGATATTTCCAGGCTGATCGAGGCGGCGGCAAACACCATCGCCGCCCATGCCGAAGAGCTGACTAGGCTCGACCAGGCCATCGGCGACGGCGACCATGGGCTCAACATGAAACGCGGCTTCGAGGCCGTGCGGGCCGAGGCCGGCGTGTTTGCGGCAAAGCCGTTGCCCGAGGCGCTGAAGGCGATCGGCACCAAACTGGTGATGACCGTCGGCGGAGCCTCCGGTCCCTTGTTCGGCACGCTGTTCATGGTGCTCGGCAAGGAGATTCCCGCCGCGCCGGATCGCGTCGATCTGGCGGCGGCCTTCGGCAAGGCGATTGAAGCAGTGGCCGCCAGAGGCAAGTCGCAGGCCGGGCAAAAAACCATGCTCGACGTGCTGCAGCCGGTACATGAAGCCCTCGTGCAGGGAAAGGCGGCAGCGGACATCGCCGAGATCGCCGACAACGCCGCCGACGCGACTGTGCCGATGAAGGCGCTGCGTGGGCGCGCCTCCTTCCTTGGCGACCGTTCGATCGGTCATATGGATGCCGGCGCACGCTCGACCGCGCTTCTGGTGCGGGCCGTAGCCGAAGCAATCGAGAGGCGCGCATGAGCAATGTCGGCATCGTCATCGTCTCGCATTCGCCGCTGGTCGCCGAAGGCACCGCCGACATGGTGCGGCAGATGGTCGGCAACGAAGTGCCGCTTGCATGGTGCGGCGGAAACGGCCATGGCGGGCTGGGAACCAATGTCGAGGCGATCATGGGCGCCATCGACAAGGCCTGGTCGGAGGCGGGTGTCGCGATCCTCGTTGATCTCGGAGGTGCTGAGACCAATAGCGAGATGGCGATCGAGATGATCGGCGAACCACGCGCCCAGAAGATCGTCGTCTGCAATGCGCCGATCGTCGAAGGCGCGGTGATGGCGGCGACCGAGGCGTCCGGCGGCGCCTCGCTTAGGGAAGTGGTGGCGACGGCGCACGAATTGTCGCCGTCGTGAACGAACGGGAATTTTGACAAATATGTCCGCAGCAGCCGAAGCCAGCGTCCTGATCACCCATGAGGTGGGGCTGCATGCGCGTCCTTCGGTGAAGTTCACCAAGCTTGCCAAGACGTTTTCGGCCGACGTCGAGATTGCGCTCGCCGCCAACGGGCCATGGTTCGACGCCAAGAGCATCGTCAAGGTGATGGCTGCGAAAGCGCCGAAAGGCACTGTCCTGCACATCAGAGCCAAAGGGGACGGCGCCGGCGAGGCGGTCGGAGCACTGGTCGAGCTGGTGCGCCGCGATTTCGACGAAGGCAAGGACCATGCCCGAACCGCTTAGGCTGCAGGGCATTTCGGCATCGGCCGGCTATGCCGAGGGGCCGCTGTTCGGTCTGGACCAGGCTGCTGTGCGTTATGTCCGCAAGGCGACTGCCGCGGACGAGAAGGCGGCGCTTGAGGCCGCCATCTCCATTGCCGCCGGCCGGCTCGCGACATTGATCGAAAGCAGCGACAGCGAGGCGGCCGGGATCCTCGAATTCCAGCTCGCCATGCTGGAGGACGACGCGCTGACCGGCCCGGCCTTTGCGCGAATTGTCGAGGGCATGGCTGCTGATGTGGCTTGGCGAAAAGCGCTCGACGCCGAGATCGCCGGCTATGAAACATCCGAGCAGGACTATTTCCGGGCGCGCGCCGCCGACATGCGCGATATACGCGACCAGGTGCTGCGCGCGCTGACCGGGGGCGGCGACATTGCCGCGCCGGCGGGTGCGATCTTCTACGGCGAGGATATCGCACCGACGCGCTTCCTCGAAACCGACTGGAGTGCAGGCGGCGGCATAGCACTTACGGCCGGAAGTGCCGCAAGTCATGTCGCAATGCTGGCACGCTCACGCGGCGTGCCCATGGTGGTGGGGCTTGGGCTCATGGAGCGTGGGCTAGCCAGGCCAGGTGCTTCGCCGGCTCACCTTACCGGAATCGCACTGCTCGATGCCGAACATGGTGGCATCGTGTTGGCGCCTTCGAAAGCGGAGATCGCCATATTCCGGCGATCGTCGTCGTCTTTCGCGGCGCATCGCGGCAAAGCAGCAGCCTATCTGACAAGGCCGGCGGCAACGAAGACCGGCATAGCGGTGCGCGTGCAGGTGAATATCGCCGATCCGTCCGATGTCGACAGCATCGATGCTGCGGCGTGCGACGGTGTCGGGCTGATGCGGACCGAATTCCTGTTCGGCAAGACGCTGCCGGACGAGGAGACGCAATATCGCGCCTACCGCAAAGTGCTGGAATGGGCAGGCGACAGGCCGGTGACGATCCGTACCGTCGATGCGGGCGGCGATAAACCTGTGCCGGGCCTGACCGTCGAGGAAGGTAATCCATTCCTTGGTCTGCGCGGCATCAGGCTGTCGCTGGTGCGTCCGGAGGTCTTTCGTGTGCAGATCCGCGCCTTGCTACGTGCCGCCATGCACGGCAATCTGAAGGTGATGTTCCCGATGATCGCCGTTCCGGAAGAGTATGAACACGCCACCGCGCTGTTCGCTGAGGAGCAGGCTGACCTTTTGGCGCGCGGCATCGCGCACAAAATGCCGCCGCTTGGCATCATGGTCGAGGTGCCGTCGGTGGCCATCGCACCGGAGGCATTCGCCAAGGCCGCCTTCTTCTCGATCGGTTCGAATGATTTGACCCAATACGTGATGGCCGCCGCGCGCGACAATGCGTCGGTCGCGCATCTGAATTCCGTCAGGCACCCGGCCGTGCTCCGGCTGATCGCCTCCGTTGCGGCCTTCAGCCGCGAGCATAATATCCCGGTCAGCCTGTGTGGCGATGCCGGCGGCGACCCCGCCTCGATCCCGGCGCTGCTCGAAACCGGCCTGCGTGACCTCTCGGTCGCTCCCGCCCAACTCGCGATGGCCAAGGCGGCCATCGCGGACGTTTCGATCTAGGCCCCGGCATGGCAGACAAGGCGTCGCAATCCGGCCCCGAAGAGGCGATCCGCGCCTACAAGACGATCCTGTCACAGGTGATTGACCAGCGCCCGTCCGGCATGCGCCAGCGTCTCGCCGACGCGCTTGGCAAGCACCGCAGCTTCGTCACGCAGATTTCAAGCCCGGCCTACTCGACGCCGATCCCGTCGAAGCATTTGCCGGCTATCTTCTCCGTCTGCCATTTCAGCCCGGTCGAACGCGATCATTTCCTTGAGGCCTACCATCGGGCGCATCCAGGAAAGATGTCGCTGGCCGCAGGCATGCGCAAGACACGTCATGTCTCGCTGATCGTTCCCGATTTCGGCGACGACAAGCAGAACGCGGCGCTCGACCGGGCGGTCAACGATTTCATCCAGAAGATCACCAGCATCGCCGGCAAGGGCAGCTGACGCTGGGCTATTTCGGGAGGACAGCCATGAAGAAATTTCTGAATTCGGTCGATACGGTGCTGACCGAGAGCCTCGACGGCTTCGTTGCCGCGCATGCCGATATCCTGGCGCTTGGCGAGGAACACAAATTCATCCGCCGCAAGCTGCTCAAGCCGGGCAAGGTGGCGCTGATCTCCGGCGGCGGCTCGGGTCACGAGCCGCTGCATGGCGGATTCGTCGGGCACGGCATGCTGGATGCCGCCTGCCCCGGCCAGGTATTCACCTCGCCGACGCCTGACCAGATGATGGCGGCGGCCGAAGTCGTCAATACGGGCGCCGGCTGCCTGTTCATCGTCAAGAACTACGAGGGCGACGTGATGAATTTCGACATGGCCGCTGAAATGTCGGAAGGCGTGATGCAAATCGTGACCAATGACGACGTCGCGGTCGAAAACTCGTCCTACACCACCGGCCGGCGCGGCGTCGCCGGTACGCTGGTGGTCGAGAAAATCGTCGGCGCGGCGGCCGAAGAAGGCATGCCACTGGAGCCGTTGAAGGCGCTGGGCGAGCGCGTCAACGGCGCGACGCGCTCGATGGGCGTGGCGCTGACCAGTTGCACCGTGCCGGCGGCGGGCAGGCCGACCTTCGATATCGGCGACGGCGAGATGGAGTTCGGGGTCGGCATCCATGGCGAGCCCGGAAGGCGGCGTGACACATTGAAAAGCGCCGATGCCATCACCGACGAGATCTGTACCGCAATCCTGGGTGACCTGGGCGACGGTGCCAGAGGCCAGGCGCTGCTCTTCGTCAACGGCTTTGGCGGCACACCGTTGATGGAGCTTTACCTGATGTATAACAGCGCCCGCAAAATCTTCGAGAAGCACGGCGTCACGGTAACCCGGTCGCTGGTCGGGTCCTATGTGACCTCGCTCGACATGGCCGGCTGTTCGATCACGCTGAGCATGCTCGACGACGAGGCGGCTGTTTGGTGGGATGCACCGGTACATACGGCCGCGCTGCGCTGGGGCATGTAGCGGCGGAGAATGCCCCAGAAATAGTCGGTGATAGGACCGACATCGGCAACGCCGCGTACCGTCAGACAGTTGCCCTCCTCACCCTGCGTAAGATAAAGAATCTGCGGGTTTGGGGAGTTCGAGGATGCGTTACAATTGGGATCGGGCGCCGACGGGTTTCGAGCGCCATGGAAAGATGCTGGCAGCCGCCTTGCTGATCGCCGGCGGGGTCGGACTTATGCTCGCTGCCCTCCCGCTTTAGGGACAACAACCTGGGGTAGCGGACTACTTCTCAGCGCGTTGCCTCAGTGCAGCTGGCCTGTCACGGCGAGAAAACGGCGGTCACGCCCTTCAAATCCCTGGCTGAAGCGCTGCACGAGCACGACAACCACGCCCGCTTTGCCGTCTGGGGCGAAGGTGTAGGATTCCGACAGGCTATAGGAGGTCGGGCAATTTCTCGAACTGGGTACGGTCTTGTCCTCGTGCAACACCTTGATCGGATGGCCGTCCTGGCCCTGCAGCGTCAGGCGAAAGCCGAGCGCCTTGCCGGTCGTCTCGCCCTGCTGCGCCCCGTCGAAACTCGCTGAACAATCCGCCGTGCTATCGGCAAGAATCTGCTCGAGCTGAATGGTCGAGATGCCAAGCTCGTCATAGGTCGGCGAAAGCCATTGTTGCGAAACCTGCTCGAGGCGCGCAATGTCGTTGTAGGCGACCATGTCCTCGGGAAAGGTGAACTTGTCGAAGCCAGTCCGTTCGCCACGCGGCGCTATGTAATATTTGGCCAGCAAGGGCGCCGCCTGCCCCGCGGCCTGTGCCCTCGCCTGCGCAAGTGTCAGCGTCGAATCCTCCGTCTCGTCGACGATGAGGATCGGCTTGCCGCCGACAAACTGATCGGTGCGGGTGTCGATGATGTCGATCTCCGACCAGCCCGAATCCGAAGCACCAGCGTCGAGCGTGCCATACTGCTCGAAGGCGAAATAGTTGCCGTCGGGCGAAAAGCCGATGATACGCCGTGCCGCCGCATCGCTGGCCTGAGCAGCTGAAGCGAGCCCCACAGCCAGCGTCGCAACCGCGGCAAATCCAAGCTCGTATCGCAGTTTCATCGCGCCCTGCCCCCAATGTCGAAAATTCGGCCGATACCAGCCCCGCAGACCACGACGACCTTGCATTTGCGGCCGAATTAGAACGACGGCAAACGAAACGCACAAATACATGGTTACACAAACCAGCATACGCTATTTCAAGGACAGCAAACATTCCTGGGGAGGAAGCTGGATGGCGTCACGCTACCATGAGGTTTATGACGGCTGGAAACGCGACCCGGAAAAGTTCTGGGCCGATGCCGCGGGCGCTATCGACTGGTTCTCGCCCTTCGAGACCGTGTTCGACGCCAATGCAGGTGTCTATGGCCGGTGGTTCAACGGCGCTTCCTGCAACACCTGCTTCAATGCCGTCGACCGCCACGTGGCGGGCGGCCGTGCCGACCAGATCGCGTTGATCCATGACAGCGCGATTTCGGGCACAATCAGGAAATTCACCTATGCCGAGTTGAAGCGCGAGGTGGTCGCGCTGACCTCGGTGCTCAAGAATCGTGGCATCCAAAAAGGCGATCGCGTCATCATCTACATGCCGATGGTACCGGAAGCAGCCTTCGCCATGCTTGCCTGTGCGCGGATCGGCGCCGTACATTCGGTGGTCTTCGGCGGCTTTGCCTCGCATGAGCTCGCCACCCGCATCAACGACGCCAAGCCGAAGCTGATCATCTCGGCGTCCTGCGGCCTGGAGCCAGGGCGCGTCGTCGCCTATAAGCCGCTGCTCGACAAAGCGATCGAGATGTCGCGGTACAAGCCCGAAGCCTGCCTCATCCTGCAGCGCGATCAGTTGCGCTGCGAGCTCAGGCAAAATCACGATATCGACTATGCCGACGCCGTGGCGCGTGAGCGGGCCGCCGGCGCCAATGTCGACTGTGTTCCGGTGCTTGCCACCGATCCGCTCTACATCATCTACACGTCGGGCACGACCGGCCAGCCGAAAGGCATCGTGCGCGACAATGGCGGCCATATGGTCGCGCTGAAATGGTCGATGGAAAACGAGTTCGGCGTCAAGCCGGGCGAAGTGTTTTGGGCGGCTTCCGATGTCGGCTGGGTGGTCGGCCATTCCTACATCGTCTACGGCCCGCTGCTGCATGGCTGCACGACCGTGCTGTTCGAGGGCAAGCCGGTCGGCACGCCCGATGCCGGCACCTATTGGCGGGTGATTGCCGAGCACGGCGTCGTCGCGCTGTTCACCGCGCCAACCGCCTTCCGCGCCATCAAAGGACAGGACCCGAAGGGCGAATTCGTCCCAAAATACGACCTGTCCAAATTCCGTACTTTGTTCCTCGCCGGCGAGCGCGCCGATCCGGAAACCATCAAATGGGCGGAGCAGAAATTGATCGTCCCGGTGATCGACCATTGGTGGCAAACCGAGACCGGCTCCCCGATGACCATCAACCCCGCCGGACTGGGCCTGCTGCCGGTCAGATACGGCTCGCCCGGCGTGCCGATGCCCGGCTATGACATCCGCGTGCTCGACGATGCCGGGCATGAGGTCAAGCGTGGTACGCTTGGCAATGTCGTGGTGAAATTGCCGCTGCCCCCCGGCTGCCTGCCGACGCTGTGGAATGCCGACGAGCGGTTTCGCCAAGCCTATCTCGAGGAATTCCCCGGCTTCTACAAGACCGCGGATGCGGGCATGATGGACGAGGACGGTTATCTTTATGTCATGGCCCGCACTGACGACATCATCAATGTCGCCGGCCACCGGCTCTCGACCGGCGCCATGGAGGAGGTGCTGGCCGCGCATCCCGACGTTGCCGAATGCGCCGTCGTCGGCATTGCCGATGCGATGAAGGGCCAGGTTCCACTCGGCTTCGTCGTGCTGAATGCGGGCGTCGACCGCGATGCAGGGATCATCGAGAGCGAGGTGGTCACGCTGGTGCGCGAACGGATCGGTCCTGTCGCAGCCTTCAAGACGGTAGTGACGATCAAGCGCCTGCCGAAGACGCGCTCCGGCAAGATCCTGCGCGGCACCATGCAGAAAATCGCCGACAAGGAGGAATGGGTCATGCCGGCAACGATCGACGACCCGGCCATCCTCGACGAGATCACCGCCGCGCTGAAGGGCCGTGGCATCGGCCTGTAAGAACGCCGAAGCCGAGTTGCGTCCGGAGCTCCGGTATGGAACGACCGGTGCCAGACATGGTATCCACGCGCTGCGTCGCCATGTTGTTTCGAGATCGAGGCGCATTCACAGCCATACGGGACGCCATTCGTGACCTTGTTCCAGCGATCGAGAAACAGCCGGACCACGGCGCGCCAGCGGCTCGAGATCGATATCCGGGACTCAGTCGTCTATGCGATCGGCGACGTGCATGGCTGCTATAAGGAGCTTCGCTCCCTGGAGCAGAACATCCTGCTCGATTCTGCGTCTTTCGAGGGGCGCAAGCTCATCATCATGCTTGGCGACTACGTCGATCGTGGCCCGCAGTCGGCGCGCGTGCTCGATCATCTGCTGGCGCCGCCGCTCCAAGGCTTCCAGCGTATCTGCCTTGCCGGTAACCACGAAGTCGTGATGCTGAACTATCTCGACGGGATCATTTCGAGAGAGTCGTGGCTGGCGATAGGCGGCCTGCAAACGCTGTTTTCCTACGGCGTCGACCCGGAGCGCATGGCCGATCTCTACGGTTCAAACGAGGAGGTCGACAGGCGCATTCGAGAGATCATTCCCGCCGACCACGTCAGTTTCATGCGTGCGCTGCCGGTCATGGTCTGTTCGGCGAAATTCGTATTCGTTCATGCCGGCATCAGGCCGGGCATCGACCTCGCCGCACAAGACGAGGACGACCTGCTCAACATCCGCTCGGAGTTCTTCCAAGCCGCGCATCTTCTCGACCGCTATGTGGTGCACGGGCATACGCCGGTCGAGTTTCCGAAGCTCGAGGGACGCCGGCTTGGCATCGACACGGGCGCCTTCCAAAGCGGCCGGCTGACCGCAGTCAGGATCGCCGACAAACGCGCCAGGCTGATATTTTCCTGAGCGCGATATCCGTCGCTCAGGCAGCCGCCTTTGTGCGCGCTTCCGATTTTTCCAGATAATAGCTCGAATATTTGTCGAAGAATCTTTCGGAGCCGCCGATCGAGCCATACTTGGCCAGTTTCTTCAATTCGACCTTGTTCAGAACCGCGCCGACGATCTTCTTGGCGATATAGGGTTCTGAGCTCAGCACGGACTGCACCATTGCCCGGGGCGTGCGTCCCCACTCGGCGACCAGCACGAAACCGTCGACAAGCGGGGCGAAGGCCTTGGCGTCGACGACTGGCCCGAGCGGCGGCAGATCGACGATGATGTATTCGAAAGTTTCCTTGGCATTGTCAATGAAGCGCCGCATGCCGGCCGAAGACAGAAGCTCGCTGGTGTGCGAAAAATGGCCACGCAGGACGGCCGGGATGATCGCCAGCTTGGTCTGCCGGTCGATCTTGCCGACCGACTGCCAGGTCCGCCCGCTCACCACCGCTTCCATCAAGCCTTGCTCGGCCTCCATGCCAAGGCTGCGGCTGAGGCCGGGGTTGCGCAGGTCACCGTCGATCAGCAGCGTTTTCGATCCGTTGGCCGCAAGCAGCCCGGCAAGATTGGCGGCAACTGTCGACTTGCCTTCGCCGGGCAGCACTGAGATCACACCAATGACCCGGCTGCCCTGGCCTTCCATCACGACATCGAAGGCGATCTTGGCGTTGCGCAGTGTCTCGGAGAACATTGACGCCGGTGCATCGACGGTTACCCGCATGCGCGCACGTTTTTCGGCTGCCGACAATGTCTTGGAGGACTGGGATTTGGAGGACTTGGCGGTCCTGGTTTCGGCGGCCTTGACGTCGGCCTGACCGTCGTCGCGCTGGTCGTCCTTCCCAGCCTTGCCGATGACCGGCAGGTAGCCGAGGAATTTGAGGCCGACGCGGTCGCGCACATCCTCGCCGGTCCTGAAGAACCGTTCCCTGAATTCATTCAGGCCGCCAACCCCGGCCCCCATCATTATGCCAAGCGCCAGCGAAAGCCCCAGCACGATGGCCGTCCGCGGGGTTGCGGCCGACTGCGGCATCGTCGCATCGGAGATGACCCGGATCTTGCCGACCGGGAAGGATTGCTGCTGTGCAGCCTCCTCATAGCGGTTCAGGAATGTCTGATAGAGCGTCGAGAGCGCCGTCGCCTTCTGCTCCAGTTCACGCAGCTTGACCTGCGACTGGTTGTCGATGGAGCTCTTGCCTGCCGCCAAGGCGACATTTGCGCGGAGCGCGGTCTCGCGCGCCAGAGCGACCTCGTATTCGTTGCGGTAGCTTTCGGTGAGCTGCTTCAGCTCGCCGAAAATCTGCGCCGATATGTCGGCCTTCTCCTTGGCGAGCGCGGCGGCCTGCGGATGTTGCGGGCCGAAATTGGCTTCGACATCCTGCTGCCGCTTGGCGACGGTGAGATAGCGGTTCTTGAGCGTCGTGATGACCGAGCTGCTCGGCTGGTCGTTCGATATCGCAGCGTCCTTGAACGCATTGTCCGAGCCGCTTTCGACGATCGACTTGTACTGCTGATAGCGGGCGCCGGCACGTGCGGTATCGGCCTGGGCGACGATCAGCTGGGTGTTGAGATCGGACAGTTGCTTGTCGCTGATCAGCTGGCCGTCATTGACGGCCAATCCATGTTCGGCCCTGAACTTTTCGACCGCCAGTGCGGCCGCCTGGGAGCTCTCACGAAGCTCGGTCAGCCGGCCTTGCAGCCAGACCGCCGCCCGCTCGGTCGCGTCGAAGCTGGCATCGAGCTGATCGGCGAGATAGGCGTCGGCATAGGCCTTGGTGATGGCGGTCGCAAGCGCCGGATCCGTCGCCTGGAAGGAGATGCTGATGACAAAGCTTCGGCCGATCCGCTCGGCGTCGAGTTGGTTCTGCAGTTTGAAGATTGCGTAGTCACGGGGCGACGACGATGCGGTGATCGCGTCACGCGTCGCAGCATCAAGCTGAGTGACGTCGGTCGTGCTAGCGGCGCGCTTGGGGCGGACAGACTGGATGATACCGCGTACAAAGCCTGCGACCTTCGACAGAGCCGACGTCGGAGGGTTCATGAAAGCGTCGTTCTGATCGAGCTTCAGCTTGTCGACGACCACCCCCGCCAGCCTGGCCGACTGCAGAATTTCGATCTGACTCAGAACGGCGGAGTCGGTCTGCATGCTGACCGACGCCGCCGAAATGTCGTCGACGACCTTGTTCAATCCTTCGTCGATCAGCACGCTGCTCGTCGCCACATAGGTTGGAGGCGTGGTCTGCAAATAGAGCACGCCGAGAAAGAGACCGATGACGGCACAGGCGGCAACCACTTTCGCCTGCCGCGCGGCCATGCCAAGCAGGCGCTCGATGTCGATGAAGTCTTCGGCGTTTGCCGCACTCGAAGCCGGCAATGGCGTCCTCTTCTCGACAGGAAAATTGGCATAGTTCATCTTCGGTCCAATTCTAGTTTGCAGGCGCTACCGCCTCGAAGGTCGGGACATAGGGTGCAAACCTTGCGCCGGACAGTGCGCGTTACGCGCGGCGCAACGGGCCTGTCCTGCGTCATCAGCCGCACCCACAATGCCTCGAAAAAATGGACATTATGCGGCTTCTTCCCGACGCTGATGCGACCGGACGAATTCCTGCAGCATATCGAAGATCTGGCCCTTCATGTCCTCCCGCGCCAGCGCGAAAGCGATATTGGCCTGGATAAAGCCCTCCTTCGAACCGCAGTCGAACATGCGGCCGTCGAAAGGCTGGGCGAAGAAGGCTTGCGTCTGTGCGAGGCGCACCATTGCGTCGGTCAGCTGGATCTCGTTGCCGGCGCCGCGTTGCTGGCTGCCCAGCAGCGAGAATATCTCGGGCTGCAGGATGTAGCGGCCGTTGATGTAAAAGTTCGACGGGGCGTTGGCCGGAGCCGGCTTTTCGACCATGGCCGTCACCTCGAAGCCAGTGCCGACATCCGCGCCGCGGCCGACAATGCCGTACTTGCTGGTCTCGGTCGGATCGCAACGCTCGACGGCAATGACGTTTGCGCCGGTCTGTGCATAAAGATCGGCGACTTCGGCGAGACAGCCGCGCCCGCCAAAGGACACCATGTCCGGCAAAAGCAATGCAAAGGGCTCGTCGCCGATGACTTCGCGCGCGCACCACACGGCATGGCCGAGGCCCTGCGGCGACTGCTGGCGGATGAAACTCGTCGCGCCGGCGACGGGAAGCAGGCTTTCAAGCGATTCAAGCTGCGCCTTCTTGCCGCTCTGCTCCAGGGTTCCGATCAGTTCAGGATGCAGGTCGAAATAGTCTTCGATCACCGCCTTGTTGCGGCCGGTGACGAAGACGATGTGCTCGATGCCGGCCTCAAACGCCTCGTCAACCGCATATTGCACGACAGGCCTGTCGACCACCGGCAGCATTTCCTTCGGCATGGACTTGGTCGCCGGCAGGAACCGCGTTCCAAGCCCCGCCACCGGTATGACTGCCTTCCTGACTTTTTTCATTGCATGTTCCTTCTGAGGAGATCGATTTCAACCTGTCGCAGGCGGCGAAAGCTGTCTTCATCCATTCGCCTGCAGCCCTTCACCTCCCCGCCACCACGGCAAACTGTGCCGCTACCCTTCGCAGCCGGACGGCGATCGGCATGCTCATATGCCGAACCGCCGCCGGATCGCTGAGCGCCGTCCATATCGCCTTGAGCGGCGATCGCGCCTTGATGTGCTGAACCAGAGACAGGAATGATGCCGCCCGGCGCAGGCTGCGAGCGCGCCTGGCGAACGCCACCTCGGCCGCAGCATCCATGGAATGGGTCGCGGCGAAGGTGGCATCGGCCCTGCGCATCGCCTCGACGTGATGAAGTTCGAGCACCCGGGAGATGGAACCGGTGCGAATGTGGTAGATATAGCCCGTGGTCGGCTCGACCACGCATTTGCCGCCTTTGGCCAGAGCACTGGCCAGGAGGATGTAGTCTTCGCCAATGATCAGGCTTTCATCGTAACGAAGCCCGTTCTCGTTCAGGAACCGGCGCTGGAAGATCGGCTTGAGGTAGCCGAGATTGAACCTCGATTCGAAGAGGACGTTGCCGCCGATGAAATCCGCCAGCGAGATTGAACCGAGCCCTTCCAGATAGTCGGCCGGGAACATCGTCTCTTCGGCAACGCCATCCTCGCGAACGACCTGCAGATTGTCGACCGCGATCTCGGCGCCCGCCTTCTCCGCGCGTTCGATCATGGTGCAAATTCGCCCGGGATAGACCGCGTCGTCGGAATCGAGGACCGCGACCCACCTGCCGCGGGCAAGTTCAAGGCCGGCGTTCCTGGCGCCGCCGGGGCCACGGTTTTGCTCAAGCGCGACCACGCGTACGATGCCTTCGGGGTAGGATCTCGCCAAATCGAGCGTCCGGTCGGCCGACCTGTCGTCGACGACGATAACCTCGACGCTGACATTGCGCTGGGCAATGGCGCTGGCGATCGCCCGATCGATGGTCGCCTCGGCATTGTAGGCGGCAATCACGAAGCTCACGTCAGGCTGCACGCTTGCCCCCTTGCTGCGGCGAAGACAGGCCGTATTGGCGGATTTCACGAACCCCGACGAGGCCGCTGACGACGCCGACATGCATAATGCCGCGAAGCAGGCTGCGGTTCCGGCGCACGGGGTCGATGGCGACCGGAATTGCCGACAGGAAACTGTAGGCGGCCTTTGCCGCGGCAATGCCGACCTGCTTGAGCCGGGCAAGGCCGTGTACATTGCGCCCCAGAAGATGACCGTGCGTCTGCCCGACGCGGAACCGGCGGCGGCCGAGCCAGTCGAATGCCGCCCTGGCAGGTGGCACCGCTTCGTCGACCCAAGCCTCCGGCGAAAAGGCGATGCGGCCGCCGGCCTTGACCATCTGGTCGAAGAATTCCGTATCTTCGCCGCCGGTCTGGCCACGTGCCAGGCTGAAGCGCCGCCCGCGCAGGCTCTCAGCCCCGATCCTGAGCAGGACGTTGCAGGTATAGCCGGTGCGGATCTCGCCGCGGACCCAGACCGGTAGGGTCGAGTGGAAATCGCCCTCGCGCATCCAGGCGGGCGCATCCGCCCGGTAACGGGCTTGCACCGGCCCGAGAACGGCCGCAGCACCAGTAGCTTCCGCCGTCGCCACCAGTTCGGCAAGCCAGCCGGCGGTGGCCGTCTCGTCGTCGTCGATAAAGGCGACGAAATCCCTCGCACTGGCATCGAGGCAAGCGTTGCGCGCGATCGAGATGTTGCGGGCCGGGGCGTGCCGGTAGGTCACCGGCAGCTTCAACTCGGCCGCCAGCCTGGCGACCAGCGTTTCGGCCGTCGGCGTATCGTCGTTGTCCGCAATGATGACACCGACGTCGAATCCCACGGGCATATCCATGGCCGCTATGGAGCGAAGCGTGTCGGCCAGCTCCGGCCGGCGAAATGTGCAGATGCAGATATCGATGCTTCGATTTTTTCTGACCGGCTCCATCACGCTACCTCGCGCTGCGGTCGCGGTGCGAGCAGTTGCAGCCAGAAACCGACCGACCAGCCGAAATGCATAACCATTGCCGAGACCCCGGCAAGCGCAATGTCGGGTTTGCGCTGGCTGACGGCGGTCCAAAAGCCGTAGCCGAGGCAGACCGACGCCCATAGCAAAAGCGGCACGGCCGCCAGCCAGTGGACGAAGGAAAAGGCGGCGAGAAGAACCACGGGGAACACCAGAAGCGGCACCATTTGCCGGATCTTCGGGATCATGCGGTGCTTGAGAACGTTCTTCGCCCGGCCACGGCCATAGCCGAGATACTGAAAATAGAGGCCCTTCAGCGAGGAGCGCGGGTAGTAGACCATCTGCGTCTTGCCGGTCATCCAGATGCGGTAGCCGGCCTGGCGGAGCCGATAGTCGAGTTCGGCATCCTCATTGTGGCTGAACGTCTCGTCATAGCCGCCGACCGCGGTGAAGGCCGATATCCGCATCAGCGCATGGTGGCCATGATCGACCCATTCCCCCGCCGAAAGGTGCCGGTGCTTGGAGCCGCCGGTGCCGAGCCTGGAATTCTGCGCCGCTGCCGCTGCTTTCTGAACCATGCCGCTGCCACTGGTCAGCATCGAGACGACGACCGAATCCGCGCCGGTGGCCTGCGCTTCTTCGATCAGCCGGTCGCAATAATCCGCGGGATAGCCGCCGTGCGCATCGATGCGAATGAGATAGTCGACGCCTTCCCCGAATCTGGCGACGGCGAGATTGATCGCCGCGCTCTGCAAGCGCTTTTCATTGTGCAGCAGGGTAACCCGCTGATCTTTTGCGGCGATATCCGCGACGATCGTCCTGGTGCCGTCCGTACTGCCGCCATCGGCAACGATGATCACGGCGCCCAGCCTCTCGGCCGCAGGGCGAAGCTCTCGAAGCAATGCGCCGATATGGGCCGCTTCGTTCAGGCACGGAACCACGATCATGCAGGATGGAATGTCGGTTTGCGTCATCGGCAGTCCTTCTATGCCAATGCTTCGGCAGCATATGGACCGGGAGCCGCAGTCAGCCCGCGGAGCTTTTCGACAAACGCCCGGCAATCGGCGCGGTCGTGGCTCCAGGTGCGCGGATTGCGGGCAAGAACACGCGCCCTCAATGTCTCGAATCGATGCTGCTCCATCGTGCCGACGGCGGCTTCGAGCGCCTCGGGCGTGGCTTCTGACAATAGAACCCCGATGCCTTGCCGGTCGAGGAACCGGCCGGTTTCGGTGGTTCCCATCGAAATCGGCACAGCTCCGAAGCGGCAGCCTTCATAGAGCCGGTTCGGCAGCAGCCATTCGGAGTTCAGGCCCTGCTCAAAAAAGTCTATGGCCCAGGAAAAGTGAACCTCGTGGTAGATCGCCGCCATATCCTCGGGATTGCGGTAGGGCCCGCCAAACGACAGCCAGGGTTCCGATTGAACAAAACCATGGAAATCGGGAAATTCGGACAGCGCCGGCCGGCCTCTGAGGACGATTTCAAAGCGGCCGTCGAGGCGGCGCGAAAATTCGGCCAGAAGCTCCAGGGAGCGACGGCAGCGGAGCGCACCGAACCAGCCGATCCGCCACGGCGGCGCAACGGGATTCTCCGCCGTAATGCGGTCGTCCAGCGAAGCTGCGGCCGGCTCGAAATGCTTGTTTTCGAGCAGTTCGACCGGGGCGGCAACCTGTCCGAACGGCTTGAAATAGTTGGCGATGAAGGCCGGAGAGCTGGTCACCAGAAGCTTAACATCCCTGGCCAGGAAGCGTTCCGCACCGCGCATCGCCCAGCCCAGCGGATCGTCGCGAAGCAGCAGGCGATGGATGTCCAGGCACTCGTAGACGATCGGCACTGTTGCCTGGAAAGCCGACCTGGCGCGGCGGGCAAGCGCCAGCATTTCCAGATTGCGCGCGATAATGAGGTCGGGCCGTGGCATTGAGCCCAGCTTCGAGCCGGTCGAGACCACCGCCTTCATGATCGCGGCCAGACGTTGGGCGAATCGGCCATCACGAGTCGGGCCGAGATCGACCGGCTGCAAGCCCTCGACATCAGCAACTGCGCTTGCCGTACGACGAAAGCCCGCCAGCGTAACCTGGGCGCCGCCTGCCTTGAGCATTATGATCCGCCGGCGCACTGCCGGGTCGGAGACGTCGTGTACCAAGTACAAGACATGCAGCATGAAAACTCGACCGCTGTTGGCCCGCCCGCGACGATGCTAGTACACCTCTTGCTGCATCGCAACATTTTTGGTTGCAGCGTAGCAAAGATCCACGTTTTTTGTTGCACTGCAAAATCGATGGGTTAATCTCGCTCTGCTTGGGCCGCATGGACCGCGCGCTGGCCTGCCATCGGACTGCGCGCCAATAATCACGACGCGAGGACCATCCTTGGCGTGCAGCATTTTCGGCCAACCCGCCTGCAATTCGCCCCTTCGCGCCCGTCGATGGAAGCACGGGACTACTCACGAAATGAGGTCATTCCATGAAGATCGCGGTTGAAAACACCGTCTGCCTGAATACCGGGGATGCAGCGATTCTCCTGGCGATTCGCCATGTTTTCAAGACGATCGTGCAGGACGACATCCAGTTCTACGTCTTCGACAGCCAGCCGGAGGTGGCGGCGAGGCTCTACACGAAGAAGGACTATCCGGACCTCGAATTCCACAAGCTGCTGTCGGAATCGCTGTTCCGCTACAAATACGGCAGCGGGCTGAAGAACCTGTTCAAGCCGATCTACAATCGGCTCGTCCTCAATGCCCTGCGGCGGTTCGGCATCCGCGGCGTTGTCGGGCGTTTGTTCAGCTCAAGCAATCGCCGTGGTCTCGAGATCTACAAAGGCGCCGACCTCGTGGTCACGACAGGCGGAACCTATCTCGTCGAGACCTACAATCTGGAGCGGCGCCTCAATCAATTCAGGATCGACGCGATTCTGGGCAAGGACCCGGTCTTCTTCACACAATCGCTCGGCCCGTTCAACAAAAGTTACAATCGCCAGGAGTTGAGCCCGATCTTCGACCGGAGCCCGCTCATCCTGCTGCGCGACGAACGTTCGCGGGGCCACATTGTGGACATGGTGAAAGACCCCGGCAAATGCCACGTCGTGGCCGACGCCGTCTTTGCCCTGGCCGATACTGACAGGATCGGAACAATTCTGGCCTCCGGCCAGTCGGCGACCGTCACCGGCCGCGTCGCCATTTCCGTCCGTCACTGGAACTATGTCAGCGACGGCGAGGGCGGCATGCGCCGCTACATCGACTCGATCCGCGAGATCGCGACTATCCTGGTCAGGGACCACGCCAAGGAGGTCACCTTCGTCTCCACCTGCCAGGGCGTGCCGGAATACGCCCATGACGATTCCAAGACGGCGAGGGCGATCGTTGCCGAACTCGATCCGGAGATCGCCAAGCATGTCAGCGTGGACGCTTCGTTCCACACGCCGGAGCAATTGATGGCCCTGGTGAAAGGCTTCGACTTTGTCGTCGCAACACGCATGCATATGATGATCATGTCGCTCTGCGTCGGCACGCCGGTGCTGCCGATCGCCTATGAATTCAAGACCAAGGAGCTTGCCAAGCGGATCGGCGTCGCCGACCTGCTGCTCGACATCGATACGGTGACGCCCGAGGAAGCGAGCGAGAAGCTCGGCAGACTTACCGCCAATCTCGACCTCTATCGCAGGACGAGCCTTCAGGCAGTGCTTGAGGAGCATGCGTCGGCGATGTCGGCAGGTGAGCTTTTGAGGCCGGTGATCGCTCGCCTAGCGGGCGTTACGCATGGCGCTGGAAAGCGTGGTGAACAGGGCGCTGCGCGACTGGCGAAGGGCAAGCATAAGGACCAGGCCGATCGAATAGTTGAGGGCAACCGCCAGGACCACCGCGAGCAGGTCTGACTGACCGGTCAGCGATGCCGGCAACTCGCGGTACACGGACCAGGCAAGCAGCGACGATGCGATGAAAAGCCCCTGCATGATCAGGAAGTCGGCTGCGGTCACCGGGCCGACCCGGTGGACCAGGACGGCGAGCACCGGGACGCGCAGCACATAGCCGCTGATTGCATAGGCCGCCGCGACACCGACGGCCCCCCAGTGCAATCCGATGATGAAGGCGGCGACCGTCGTCAGCGACGAGTAGATGCCCCAGTGGAACATGGTCTTGGTCTTGCCCTGGCAGATGAAGATCCATCCCGTGGTGCTCGAGACGGACTGGATCAGGCTGGCGATGCCCAGCCAGGCGAAAATCGGCGCCACCGCCGCCCAGCGCTCGCCGAAGAGAAGCCCCACCACCTGGTCCGACGTCAGCGTCAGCGCCGCGATGCCGGGCATGGTGACGGCCGCCAGCATCCAGTTGGTTCGCACATAGATGTCGCGAAACCGCGCCTTGTCCTCATGGATGCGGCTCAGCAGCGGCACCATCACGCGTGTCAGCGGCTGGTTGATGTTCTGCAGCGGAAACAGCAGGAGCTTGTAGGCGCGGTCATAATAGCCGAGCTCGATCGCGCCCGAATATTTTCCGATCAGGATGTTGTCGAGATTGCGCGAGAAGAAGTTGGCCAGATTGAAGCCGGTCAGATTGGCGCCGAAGGACAATATGTCGGTATCGACCTTCAGGTCCGGCCGAGACGGCGTCCAGCGCGCCACCTGCCATGCCGCGGCCAGCGCGACAACAGCCGATACCGCCGGGCCGATGACCAGCGACCAATAGCCCAGTCCCGCATAGGCGGCGATTGCGGTAGTCGCAAGTCCGGCAGCGGCGGTAATCACGTCGTTCAGCGCGAGCTGGCCAAAGCGCAAGTGACGGTTCATCAGCGCCAGCGGCACCGCGGCGAGGCTGCCAAGCAGCAGCGGCAAGGCAGAGCCGATGGTGATCCCGACCATGCGTTGATCGCCGTAGAAGGCGGCGATGGCGGGCGCCAGGCATGCCACCATCGCGGCACTGCCCAGCCCAACCAACGCACTGATCCAGAATACCTGGTTGAGCTGCTCCGTGCTGATATCCTTGCGCTGGACCACAGCCTGCTGCAGGCCAAGGTTTTGAAGCAGCCCCACAAAGGCCACGATCGGACCGACGGAAGCCACCAGGCCGAAATCCTCGGGCACGAGCAGACGCGCAAGCACGATGACGGAGAGAAACTGGATCGCCATCTTGAAGCCTTGCGCGCCGATCGTCACCACGCCGCCGCGCAGGGCGACACGACCGAACTGGGGGGGCGGGTTGGCGTTCATGCCGGGCGCCTGGCTTCGGCCAGCTGGGCAACGATCTGCGCAAAACGTTCGTTGAGCACGTCCGCGTTGAAATCCTGCTCGATCTTACGGCGCGCCGCACGTGCGATGCGCTCGCATTTGTCCGGGTTCTCGGCCACCCAGACAAGCTTGCGGGCCAACGCCGTAACGTCTCGCTCCGGCGCGAGGAAGCCTGTCTCCTGATCTTCGATCAGTTCGGGAATGCCCGAGTGATAGGTACTGACGACGATCAGCCCGGCGGCCATAGCCTCCATCAACGCCACCGGAATACCCTCGAGATCGCCGTCTCGCGCGGCAACGCTCGGCAACAGGAATACGTGGGCGTCGCGCAGGCGCTGCTTGACCTCGGCGTGCGGACGCGGCCCGAGGAAAGTCACCCGGTCGGCAATGCCGAGATTTGCGGCGAGCTTCTTCAACTCTTCCAGCAATTCGCCGCCGCCAATCACCGAATAGACCCAGTCGCGCCGCGGCAGGCTGGCGAGCGCCCGAAGGGCGAATTCGATGCCCTTCTTTTCGGTCAGCCGGCAGACCGAGATGAAGGACAGTGTGTCCCGTTCCCAGGAACGCCAATGGTAGCCGATCTCACCGGGCCGCACGCCCATATGGTGAACCATGACTTGCGCCGGGGGTGCTCCGACGCCGATCAGGGCATCGCGGAAAAACGCGTTCACCGGGAGCTGGAGAACGCCCTTGTCGAAGACAACCTTATAGCGCGTGAGCGTGTTGTCATGCAGCGGTTCCCCCACGTCGCGGCCGTGGAATATGGTCACCAAAGGAGCGGAAATCCGGCCTCGTTTCATGGCGCGGGCGACGCGCATGCCGTTATTGCCGAAATGCGCGACGATCACATCGGCGTTCTGCAATTTGCGCGCAAAAGCGATGTCGACAGCGGTCGAGAGCTTATCCCAGAACCTGCCCGACCATTTCCTGAGCGTCGGGCGAAAGCGCCCCAGCCCGCCCCACCAGCAGACGACCTTGCCAGGGAGAGCCTGCCAGTGGCGATCGTCGGTGTTGCTGTCCTTGCCGAAGGACGTCTCGTTGCAGACGACGCCGACTAGCATGCCGCGCTCGAGGCACCCTTCTATCTGGTCAAGGACGAAGGTCTCCGACAAAGAGGGGAACTTATCAACTACGAAGCAAATCTTCATCGAATGGACGATCTTTCGAGGCCGGTCGGCGATCTGCTCGCACGGATGAGGGCTGACGCCCGTCGCCGCCGTGCGAGGCGCTTCAAGCGTCTGGTGTTGTGCATGTTGTTGTCCCAAAGCCGCTCACACCCCGGTCAGGCGCAAAAGCGGGCTGTTGGGCGACATAAACGATTTTGGACGAAATGCATCAGGCGGCACGCTCCAGCGCGCCTTGCCTGGCGTTGTCGAGAACGCCGAGGAAGGTCGTGAACTGACTGTCGGGGTTCATTTGCGGCCGCTCCGAAAACAGCTGCGCCGCCGCCGACAGCCGATCGTACTCGGCCTTGTCGCTCCATAGTCGCCTGACCGCGGCGACCCAGTCGTCGAGCGGTGCGTCATAGTCGAGCACAACGCCGCCGGCGCCAATCGCTTCCGGCAGGCCGCCGCGGCGGGATCCGACGACTGGAATGCCGCTGCAATGGGCCTCGGATGCCACCCGCCCCCAAGCTTCTTCCCATTTGCTGGGCGCCAGCAGGATCTTGGTGCGGCCATAGACGGTCTTCATGTCGCTGGTGCGGCTTTCCAGCCTGACGTTGCGTAGCGGCGCGATGATCCGTTCGATCTGCGCCCGGTGGTCGTCGTCGAGCTTCCAGCTTTCGACGAACAGGAACGGGATTTCGGGGCATTGGCCGGCGATGCGCACGGCGAGTTCGAACCCTTTTTCATTGTAAGGATTGATCAGCGTGACGAATTCGCCGGTGGTCGGCGTGCTGTAGAGCCCGGGATTGATGGTCGGCGGGATTACGGTCGAGTCGATGCCGAACTTTTCCTTATAGGTGCGCGCGGTGAATTCGGAGTTGGCGATATAAAGCGCCGAATGCAATTCGCGCAGGTCGCCGGCCAATTCGTGGAATTCGACGTTCCGCAGATAGACCACCAGCGGCACGCCGAGCGCCTGCAGCGCCTTTCCGATCGGCACCGATTTGTGGCACTGCACGACGGCGACATCGGGATCGAGCCGTTCGACGGCGAAGCGGGCCGCCTCCCAGGGAAACCACGCCCGCACGACAGGATAGCCGGGATAGCTGTCGATGACCGCGCGCTGGCGAAGGAGCTTCATCTTGGCGCGCGCCTTGAAACCGAACATGCCGTCACCGAATAGCGCCGCCAGCACCGAGGCGTCATGACCGTGCTCGCGCAGCTGCTCGACCAGATGGTGCGTGCTCGACTGAACGCCACCGCTGAACTGCGGTGTGTAGCCGTTGCCGCCTGCAAACAGAACTTTCATGGACCTGGCTCCTTGCTGGACCGCCCTGGCGTCACGCCGCCATTCTGCCGATGCTGTGGTATTCGATGCCGTGGCGGGCAATGACCTTGGGGTCGTAGAGATTGCGTCCGTCGAAGATGACGGGCCTGGTCAGCGCGTTCTTCAATGCATCGAAGGACGGCGCGCTGAAACTCTTCCACTCGGTCACGATCAAGAGCGCGTCGGCGCCTCGCAGCGCGGCCTCCTTGGTGCCGCACAGTTGCAGGTCGTCGCGCAGCCCGTAGATCGCCTGGCATTCCTGCATCGCCTCCGGATCATAGGCCTGGACATTGGCACCGGCGGCCCAGAGCGCTTCCATCAGCGTGCGGGCCGGGGCCTCGCGCATATCGTCGGTATTGGGTTTGAAGGCCAGGCCCCACAGCGCAAAGGTCTTGCCTTTGAGATTGCCCTTGAAATAGCGGTGCACCTTCTCGAACAGGACCGACTTCTGCTGGTTGTTGCGCTCCTCGACGGCACGCAGCAGCTTGGCGTCGAACTTGACGGCCTCGGCGGTCTTGATCAGGGCACGCACATCCTTCGGGAAGCACGAGCCGCCATAGCCGAGGCCCGGATAGATGAAGTGGTAGCCGATCCGCGGGTCGCTGCCGATGCCCTTGCGGACCTCCTCGATGTCGGCGCCCAGTTGCTCGGCCAGGTTGGCCATTTCATTCATGAAGCTTATCTTGGTCGCCAGCATGCAATTGGCCGCGTATTTGGTGAACTCGGCACTGCGCACGTCCATCACGATCATCTTTTCGTGGTTGCGGTTGAACGGCGCGTAGAGCTCGCGCATCACCGCCTCGGTGTCCTCGTTGCTGGTGCCGACGATAATGCGGTCGGGCTTCATGCAGTCGCTCACAGCGGACCCTTCCTTGAGGAATTCCGGATTGGAGGCGACGTCGAAAACCAGATCCTCGCGCCCGCGCGCCTTCAGCGTCTCGGCGATCCTGGCCTTTATTCTTTCGCAGGTGCCGACCGGCACGGTCGACTTGCCGACGACGATCTTGGGCGCGTCCATCTCACGACCGATGGCCTCGGCGACGGCCAGCACATATTTGAGGTCTGCCGAACCATCCTCGCCCGGCGGCGTGCCGACGGCGATCATCTGGATCTGTCCATGTTTGATCGCCGCCGCGGCGTCGGTGGTGAACTTGATGCGGCCGGCGGCATGGTTCTCCTTGACCATGTTTTCGAGCCCGGGCTCGAAAATCGGGACATGGCCCTGGTTGAGCCGTTCGACCTTTTTTGCATCGATGTCGACACAGACCACCTGATGGCCGACTTCGGCAAGCACCGCCGCCTGTACAAGACCGACATAGCCGATTCCAAAGACAGTCAAATTCATTCGGTTTCATTCCTGTTCAAGGCTTCGGGCCTGTTCAAGCTTCGGTTTTCCGACCACCTTCGGCCCGGCCGGTTCAGATGCGCTTCTAGTTTGTGTTGCATGCCAGCGATTCCGGGAATTGGCAGGGCTGGCCGAGTGCGGTGAACGCAACGCGATCCACCTGCATGGTGAGCTTGCGGCCCGGATCCGAGAACGGCCCCATCCAGCCCTTCATCGTATCGCTGCCCCACAGGCTGAAATAGATCCTTTGCGAATGGGTGGGCAGCTTCGCCGGATCGGTGATCTCGTGGACAAGCTTGCCGTTGACGTACCAGCGCAGCCGGTCCTTTTCCCAGACGAAGGCGTAGTCATTGAAGGCCTTGTCGGTGCCACCGGCGACGTCGACCAGTTTCTCGTTCTTGCCTTTGCCGGCTATGTAGGCGTTGACCTGAACCTTGGACGTGTCCTTGGTCAGCACCTCGAAGTCGATTTCATCATGCGGCTGCTTGTCGGCATCGCCGACGAAGCTGAAGAATGCCGCGTTGACGCCGGAGCCCGTGTCGGTCTTCATCCGCGCCTCGTAGGTGCCGTAGCCGAAGCGCTGCTTGGTCTGGATCTCGGCGCAGGCGAATTCGCGATCCTTCAGCTTGCGCTTCTCGAAACCGAGCGTCAGCATGCCGTCGGAAAGCCCGATCAGGTTTTTGGACCAGGTGCAGTTCTGATGCTTGCCGTTCGTCCAGCCGTCGGAAATGTACCAGCGCGCGCGACTGAGGCTGGTGAAATCATCGACAAAAGACGGCGCGGTTGGCAGGTCCTGGGCACGGACGGGCACCAGGCCCGCAACCAGGCTGACGAGAACGATCAGCAGAAACGCGCCGTCTGAACGGAGCGGCCGCAGCTTGCCTGAGATCGGGCGCGTGAACGGGGTGCCGCGGGGTGCCGGGGCGGACGTGCTTTTAAGATCTGCATTCATATCAAAACTCACCTTGTGCTGTGCGCCCCCAAAGCGATCGTTCGAACCGTGACGAAACAACCTGATCTTGACCTCTGTCGCTCCCAAGCTCCGTGTTGTGCCTAAACCATTGCGCCGACCCAGGGTGTTCGCTCAGCCCGTGCCGGAATCGGCGGGCTTCACAAAATCAGTCCTCATGTCGGGACCGTTCTGCCGCTTCGGCTCGAAGATTTCATCCAGCGAATGACGGAGATCCTTCATCATCTGCATCTGGCGCGACAGCGCTGCGATGCGCCGCTCGCAATTCAGAATCGACCTGGTCAGTTCGCCGACTTCGGAAGACCTGCGCGAGGAGACCGAACCGTTCTCCATCGCCTCGACCAGAAAGGCGGCATTGGTGGCCGTTGTCCTGTAGCGGTTCTCAAGTCCGCTCTTCTCCGCCTCGACTTCGGCCGCGATCTGGTCCAGCAGCTTTGCCAAGCGATCGAGGCGCGAGGTGTCGGTCTGCGTGTCGCGCGCCGGATCTCTCGATCGGAAGCGAAAGATCGAGGCCATGTAGTCAGCGCCCCGTCATCGTCAAGCTGGTGAACGGCCTTAGTGCCCGTCCACATTCAAAAGACATTTCTTGCATCGTCCAGCTCCTCCGACAGGGTATGTCTCGGGCCAGTTCGGTTGGCCGTCCACAATTGCTGCACCGCAACATAGATTGCCATTCCCGGCGCCCATAGGCAACCACCTAGATCGTAAACTCATGAATCTCGTTGAAATGGTGCGAGCCGACCTAACGGTAACGGAGTGGCTACCGCCATCGCACGTTGACGGGCCTAGCTATCGCTGGCCGTGCTGGTTCCGGCCATGAGGAAGCGCAGCGGCGGCACATGCTGACGCTTCGCGGCGAGACCAGCGCGGCGAAACAGCGCATCCAGCTTGTCGGAGGCAACGCCGCGGACGACGGCTGTGAGGTTGGACGAGCCGGCCAAGGCGTAGGCCGCGGCCGGCACCAACCCGCGCTCAGCCTTCACGTCTAAAAACTTCCGCAACCGGTATTTGTCGCGGATGTGCCGCTCGTGCCTTCTCAGCGCAGCCTTCGATGCCTCCGGCAAACTGTCGATCGCAAGCAGTGCCAGGTCGGCATCGGCCAGATGCTTCAGGTCCTGGGTCTTGTGCCGTCCGCTCAGCGAATCGGCGCGCACGATCGCGCCGTAGCCACAGGATTTGATGACCTTGAAACGCGCGCCATGGGCAACCGCGCGCGCATAGAGTTCATAGTCTTCACCCACGCGCAGCTTCTCGTCGTAGCGCAATCCATGCCGATCGAGGAAGGCGCGGCTGATCACTGGCTTGAGGAAGCCCAGTTCCCCGCGTTGCACACGGCGCCTGGAGATATTGCCGTCGACGAAGCCCTCGAAATCGAGGAATTCCGGCTCGGGCGAGAACGGTGGAGCAACGATTTTCGAAACGTCGGTTGCCGCGTCATCCCTGACAAGCATGATGTTGTCTGCGGCGAAATCCCAATCGGTGCTGGCGAACAGTCTGTGAAACCTGCCTTCGAAAAAGAAATCATCAGCGTCAAGGATGCTGATGAACGGCGACCTGGAACCGGCTATCGCGGCGTTGCGTGCAAAGGACGGGCCGCGATTGACGTCGAAGCGGATGACGGACAGGCGGCCCGTACCGTCGCTGGCTGCGTGGGCGACTTTCGCCGTATCGTCGGTGGACGCGTCATCGACGACGACAACTTCCGCAACCTCAGGTTCGCGTAACGCCGATGCAATGGCAGCCGGGATTGTCCGCGCCGCATTGCGGGCGGCGATAATCACGCAGACCTGGAATGATGTCATGGACATGCCTCTCGATTGCAGAAGTCGTTGCGGATTTCCTCGCCCCGACCGCTCAATGCCCCACCGCCCATTCTGAAATACATCGGCCCAAGCGCCTATGCTGCAAGTGCGAAGCAAGCATCGCCAAAATCATCGGCGCCGTCCAGTTTTTCATTTTGCTGGGTGTCATGGCCCGGCTGGGCAGGCGGCGAGCCTTAATAGGGATGGCTCCAGAAATGCACCGCTTGGCAGAGCCGTTCCTACACGCTCCAGAGCGCTCGACAGGCGGAAAACCAGTTGCTGATCCTCGCCGACCGGACGGCGGCGGCGCCGAGCGAGCGCGTCGAGGCCCGCAGTGTCAAGGAAACGAACGAACAGGAATGCCGACTGCCGGTGTTGTCGAGGCGAGCAATTCGTCAGAGGATCGACGAGCTTAACCACAGGTCACATGGACATCGCAGACCCGGCCAGGCCCGAAATCAGTGAAGGCCTCTCCTTGCGCTGAATTTCTCGCCTTCGGCCGCCTCGTTCGAACTCAGCGTTCGTTCAGCGTCGCGAATTTTGTCGGCCGGGGTCGGGGCATTTCTGGCGACCATGGCAAAGACCAGTAGAAAATAACCCATTTGGATGACTATGGCACAGCCGATGACGCGAAACAGCGTCGTGCCGAGCGAGGCGCCGCCCAAATAGGACCAGACGATCACGATCGCCAGCGCAAAACACATTCCGATAATGAACTTTGGCAGTGACATACCCGATAGCCCATCCACCGGCTCGGGAAAAAATGTCGACAAGCCCACCCCGAGCACCTCCCTTAAACTCTGCGAGCTTATTTAGGTTGCCCGCTTCTGGCCGGTTGCTTCCGGCCTAGCCCAATCTGTCCATAGTCCGACAGAAACAATTTGCAACTCTATTGAGCCGCGCAATAGCCGGCAAGGGCAGCTGCGGAATAAATTTTAAACGAATCCTCGGGATCGACTCTGCCATGGTGCAATGCACACGTCGGCATCACCACTGATTGCCGGATATCGACTCGCTCCAGTAAGATTTATGATATCGACTAGTATTTTACCACAACGTCAGTCGTTATTTCGAAATTCTAAATGGCGACAAAGCTCCACAGCAGGGTATAAAGAGCGATTCGCCTAAAATCAGCCTCAAAATTGGACTAGCTTTTCCAAAATTGCCCATAATCCGTCTTTTTTGCGACATAAAGGCGCAATTTTGTGCAGGACGAGTTTATTATTTAGTCAGTTCATGACGCGACTATTACAGCCGTCTGGGAAATTGTGTGTTGCGCTGCAGCATTTTTTTGGTATCGTGCGGTAAACCATCCGTTCAACGTATGGAGTTTACGCATGAGGGACGTAGCCAAGCCGGCCGATGCGGATTTTTCGCAGGCCGGTGTCGATTTTCCGCCACCGATCGGCGGCCTGCTCAAACGCAGCTTCGATATTGCCGGTTCGCTGATCGGCCTGGTCGCCCTCAGCCCGCTGTTCGTAATGATAGCGCTGCTGGTCAAGTTTTCCGATGGCGGGCCGATTTTCTATGGTCATAGCCGGATCGGTCGCGGAGGACGGATTTTTCCGTGCCTCAAGTTCCGCACCATGGTTCCAGACGGCGAGCGGGTGCTTGCTGCCTATCTCGCCGCGAATCCGGAGGCCAGCGCCGAATGGATCGCGACCCGCAAGCTGAAGAACGACCCGCGGATCACGCGCGTCGGAGCGGTGCTGAGGAAGCTCAGCCTCGATGAGTTGCCGCAGATCATCAACATCCTGCAGGGGGATATGAGCCTGGTCGGGCCTCGTCCCGTGGTGCGCGACGAGCTGGAGATTTATGGCAATTCGGCCGTCTATTACCTGAAATCGCGCCCCGGCCTGACCGGGCTATGGCAGGTCAGCGGGCGCAACGACGTTTCCTACGACAGCCGCGTCGCGTTCGACAGGCACTATGTCGAGAACTGGTCGATGTTCGAAGACATTCGCATCATCATCAAGACCGTGCCTGCGGTCTGGATGTCGCGAGGCTGCTACTGACGGCCGCTTGCTGGCCGTACATCGAGGAGCAGCTGTCCAGAATTTGGGCCCGAAACTCAGGCCCCTAACTCAGGCATCGGCAGTTCATCGGGCGGGGCAAACCAGATCGGAAACGCTCAGTTGAAAGCAGATATAATCGATATTTTTTGCACCGGCATTCTCTCCAGACGCATGCGGCGAGTACGGCTTTTGACGACTTGCCTTACAGTGGCGACCGGCCTGACGCTGTCGCTAGCCCTGCCACAGTTTGCCTTCGCCGACGACTATCGGCTTGGAGCACAGGACAAGCTGACCATCCGCGTGGCGGAATGGCAGACCGTCGAAGGCACGTTCCGCGACTGGTCGGCCATCAATGGAGAATACACGGTCGGGCCCGCTGGAACCTTGTCGGTTCCCTTCGTCGGCGAGATGCCCGCATCCGGCAAGACGACTTCGGAGATCGCCGCATCGCTCGGCGAGGCGCTGCAGCGCAAGCTCGCTCTGGCCGACAGGCCGGAGGCTTCCGTCGAAATGGCGCAGTACCGGCCATTCTACATCTCCGGCGAGGTGCAAGCGCCTGGCCAGTATCCTTGTGTGCCTGGGTTGACCGTGCTGAAAGCGATGAGCATTGCCGGCGGAGCCCGGCGGACCCCGGAGAGCGGACAGCGCTACGATCGCGACCTGATCAATGCCAAGGGCAATTTCGACGTACTACAAGACCAATTGGTCAGGCTGACCGTCAAGCGCGCCCGCATCGAAGCGGAACTGGCGGACAAGCCGACATTCGCGGTGCCGAAAGAGGTGGCCGACGATCCGAAGCTGCCCAGCATCGTAGCCGATGAGACGGCGATCCTGGCGGCCGACCAGAAGAAACTCAAGCTGCGCTTGCAGGCGCTCGACGATTTGAAGGCGCTGCTGCAGAGCGAGATCGATTCGCTGCAGAAAAAGATCGTCAACCAGCAGAAGCAGGTTGATCTGGCGAAGGAGCAGCTCAACGGCATCGGCTCGCTGGCGCAAAAGGGCCTGGTCGTCAACACGCGCCTTTTGAACTCGCAGCAAACCATCGCCGACCTTGAGGGCCAGATCCTGGATTACGAAACGGCGATTCTCACGGCCAAGCAGTCGATCAGCAAGGCCACCCAGGACGCCATCGATCTCGAGAACACCCAGAACTCCAGCCTCGCGACCGACCGGCAACAGACGGAAGCCGATCTCAACGAGGTGACGCTGAAGCTGAATATGGAAAAGGCCCTGATGTCCGAAGCCTTGTCGGGCAGCCCAATGCCGCAATTCTATGGCAACAACGAACCAGCGGCCTTGTCTTTTTCCCTGGTGCGGGTGGTCGACGGCAAGACCAGCGAAATCACCGCCGATGAAGACACGCCGGTGCTGCCAGGGGACGTGATCAAGGTCAAACCGGCGCCCTTGGCCATCCAGTAGCTTCTTTCCACCGAAGTGAAGCACCAACCCCGTGGGCAGCGGCCTGCGGGGTTTTTGCTGTTTGGGATCCGCCCGCTCTAGCCTCGCACGGCGTCCGGTTCCTCTAGATGGTTCACGGCGCTCCACCGGGAAGCAGCGACGGCCGGCACCCTCACCAGCTTGAAGTAGCTATAGTACAGCAGGAACGATCCCATGATGTAGGGATTGAGGGTCTCGACCTCGACGAAGGATCGGATGAACAGAAGCACCATGACGCCGGAAAGAATCACTGAGTCGGCTTGCCATGTCCTGAATATCAGCGCCGAGACGTGACCCCAGAGCGTGCGCAGGATAATCAGCGAAAGCAGTGTCGCGCCGACGAAGCCGAGTTCCACCAAGGTCTCGATGTAGGTGTTGTGGAAGTGGAAGCCGCTTCGCGCGGCGATGTAGAATTCGTTCCACAGCCGCTCGGCCTCGGAGAAGCCCTGCACCCAATAGGCCGCGTAGCCGACGCCGAGCATGGGCGATTGCTGCGCGGCATTCCAGCCCTGCTGCCAGAGGTAGGTTCGTCCGGTGAGCGTCGAATCCTTGCCGAAAAGGCCAAGGACAAAGTCCATCAGCCCGAGATTCAGCGCAATCACGGTGCAGGCGACCAGCCCGCCCGCACCGATCATGAAAATCACCCGGCGATGGCGGAGCGAAAGCACCTTGCCGATGGAAAGCAGGGCGACCAGAGCGAGAACCGCCGGGGTCGATGCCATCGAAGTGGCCGAATGCGACACGACCAGTAGATAGCCCGATAGAAGGACAATCGGTACGATCAACAAAAAGCTTGTCCGGCCCCGCCTGAGAAAGGCGAGGTAGACAACGCAGAAATAAATGCCAAGCGATGCGACAAAGCCGATCTGGTTCTTGGAGCTGAACGCGCCGACGAAATTGTACGTCCCATCGAGAACGTCGTAGGAATAACTCGCGACCTTGAGCGAGTAGAGCAGGACGACGAAAATCCCGACCAGGGCGCCTATGGTCAAGGTCCGGACGCTGACGGTGCGTGCGGCAATGTAGGCGCAGGCGATATGGGAACAATATTGGACGGCCGTCCTTGCCGTGGTGCCGGGAGCTGCCGACCAGAACACCGAGAAGCAGACATAGGTTGCAAAGGCCAGCGGAAGCCAGGCGCTGGAAGCGTGCCTTAATATCTTGCGGTAGTCGACCAGGATGAGCGGCAGCCAGACTGCATAGTAGGCCAGGATCATGGCCTGGCCGAAAATGGTCGAGTAGGAGAACGCCCAGATCGAGACGGCAACGGCAAAGCTGCCATAGACCGTGTTCTTGTCCGGATCGATCAACAGAGATTTTGGAATCTTCATCTCGGTATCGGTTTTCCGTCCTTGCAGCTCAATGCCGATTCATGGGCCGATTTCATGGGCCGATTCATCGGATCGATGGGAGCTTCGCCTGCAGGCGCTCGCATTGTGCAGTGCAATATAACGCATCCGGCGCCGCCTGTCACCCGAATGCCAACTGGGCGCGTCGTTCCTGCAGTTCTCGCAATACCGGACGCGACGATTTGGCCAGGAGGCAGTGCCGTCCAATTGCCCGGTGCTGGCCCATCACAAGCTGTTCTGAGGCTGCGAGTCCGTGCTTGAACTTGTCCGCCGTTGACTTCACATTCGCCGCCGATTGGGAGGAAGACGACATGCCGATGAGTTTCGCGGGACGATTTGCCGGACGATCTGCTGTTATCACCGGCGGCGCCTCAGGCATCGGCCTGGCCGTCGCGCAAAGGATCACTGACGAAGGCGGACGTGTTTCGGTCTGGGATCGCGATGCCGCCCAGATCGAGCAGGCCAGGGCCATTGTTCCAGGCCTGTACAGCGTCACCCTCGACGTCGCCGACCCCATAGCGGTCGAAGCCGCCGCCGGAGAGACGATCGAAGCGCTGGGCGCGGTCGATATCCTTGTCACCAGTGCTGCCATCACCGGGCCTAACATGACGACCTGGGAGTATTCCGTAGAGGATTGGCGCCGGGTCATCGACATCAATATCAACGGCGTCTTCTTCTGCAACAAGGCGCTGGTCCCGCATATGCTCGAACGCAATTACGGCAGGATCGTCAACATCGCCTCGATTGCCGGCAAGGAAGGTAACCCGAACGCCTCGGCCTACAGCACCTCCAAGGCGGCGGTGATCGGCATGACCAAATCGCTCGGCAAGGAACTGGCCAAGACCAAGGTGACGGTGAACTGCGTCACGCCGGCGGCTGTGCGCACCGCGATCTTCCAGCAGATGAGCCAGCAGCACATCGATTTCATGCTGTCCAAAATACCGATGGCGCGCTTCGGCGAGGTCGGGGAGGTGGCGGCGCTGATTTGCTGGATCGCCTCCGAGGAATGCTCGTTCACGACGGCTGCCGTCTTCGACGTCTCCGGCGGCCGGGCGACCTACTGAGGCCGGCCCGACGCAAACCGCCCGACCGCATCGCGGCGCCTCAGTCGTGAAGCTCCCGCGAGATCGGCGGGCCGATCGAAAAATCGCTGAATGTCACTTCGAAACCCTCGCGCTGCGGCGAACAGCACATCATGCCGACATCGACCGTTTTCGACGGCGGGAGATAGGCAAGCCGCACCGGTTTCCAGTGCTTGTCGGACGCGTCCAGATACTGGACGCGGATCGTCTCGGCATGGCGGGTCAGGCGGATCCTGACCCCGTCGGGGTCGGCGGGAATGCTGGCCAGCGACCAGTCGGAGGCATCGTTGGTGACGACGACGGAAAAATACATCAGCCCGTCGGTGTATTCGATGCCGGCCTTGATCCAGTGCGTCTCGCTCAGGCGGACCATAAGCCCGGCCTGATCGTAAAGCACCTCATAGTGCCCCTTGACCGTGACTTCGGCGCTGAAATCGCCCTCGACCTCACGATAGAGGAAATGGCCATTGTCGCGCCAGAAGCCGTAGAACGTCTCGCGCCAGAAGTCGGTCTCCTTGCCGGTCCGTACATGCACCGTATTGTTGCCGAAGGCGTGGTGCGGCGGCGGATTGAGCCAGGTCAGGGCCGTATTCTCAGATGTCATCGATTTGCTCGCCTGCCTGGCTGGTCTGCCGTCTTTTCTTAGCCGGCAAACGTGTAAGCGGTCTTCACTGTTGTGTAGAACTCTGCGGCATAGCGGCCCTGCTCGCGCGGGCCGTAGCTCGATCCCTTGCGTCCGCCGAAAGGCACGTGGAAGTCGACGCCGGCCGTCGGCAGGTTGACCATGACCATGCCGGCTTCCGAATTGCGCTTGAAGTGCGTGGCATGCTTGAGGCTCGAGGTGCAGATACCGGAGGTCAGGCCGAACGGCGTGTCGTTGGCCACCGCCAGCGCCTCGTCATAATCCTTGACGCGGATGACGTTGGCGACCGGTCCGAAAATCTCCTCGCGCGAGATGCGCATGGCGTTGGTGGTTTCGGTGAACAGCGCCGGCTGCAAATAGAAGCCGCGGGTTTCACGATCGAGCCGCTCGCCACCGAAGGCAAGGTCCGCACCTTCCTGACGGCCGATGGCGATATAGTCTTCGTCCTGTTTGAGCTGGCTCTGGTCGACAACCGGCCCGATCTGGGTCTTGGCATCGAGAGCGTCGCCGACGACCAGCTTGGCCATGCGGTCCTTGAGCGCCTCGACGAAGCGGTCGTGGATGCCGTCCGTCACCACCAGCCGGGACGACGCCGTGCAGCGCTGGCCGGTCGAGAAGTAGGCACCGTTGATAGCGCAGTCGACGGCGACGGCAAGGTCGGCATCGTCGAGCACTACAAGCGGGTTCTTGCCGCCCATTTCGAGCTGGAACTTGCGCATGTGCTCGAGGCTGGCGGCGGCGACGCGCTTGCCGGTGCCGACCGATCCGGTGAAGGTGATCGCGTTGAGGTCAGGACTGTCGAGCATGGCCTGGCCGACCACCGAACCTTTGCCCATGACCAGATTGAGCACACCCTTGGGCAGCCCGGCGCGGTGCAGGATGTCGACAATAGTCCAGGCGCTCTCCGGAACGAGTTCCGCCGGCTTGAAGACGATGGTGTTGCCGTAGGCCAGCGCCGGAGCGATTTTCCAAGCCGGAATGGCGATCGGGAAATTCCACGGCGTGATGATGCCGACGACGCCGACCGCTTCGCGGGTGATCTCGACGCCGACGCCGGGCCGCACGCTCGGCACCAGCTCGCCCGAAAGACGCAGCGTCTCGCCGGCGAAAAAATCGAATATCTGGGCGGCCCGCACGGTCTCGCCGATGCCCTCGACCAGCGTCTTGCCTTCTTCGCGCGCCAAGGCCCGGCCGATTTCATCTTTCCGCGCGGTGATCTCGTCCGACGTCTTCCTCAGCACCGCATGGCGGGCCAGCAGGCCCGATCGAGACCATGCCGGAAATGCCGCTTTCGCCGCCGCGATGGCCTGCCGAGCGTGCTCCGCGCCCCCCGATGCATATTCGCCGACCACGTCGTCGAGATTGGACGGGTTGATGTTGCGGGAGCCGGCATCGCCTACCCACTCGCCATCGATGAGGTTCTTTCGAAACGGGATCATGTCGCTGTCTTCCTTGTCGTCCTTCGATCGCCGTCTATCTGGACCACCGACCGCCGCACCGCAAGGCCGAAGAAGGCAAACTTCTCCTTCTCGACAGGCATGTGATAGGTGTCGGGGGCGGGAAAAGACGATTCTATTGTGGTGCGACGCGGATCGCACGGGAGGTGAAGTATCATGTCCGACAGCGCCTTGCCCCTGGTGATCAGCGCACCCGAACCGCGCACGCTCGACCTGATCTTCACGCCGGCTGCGCTGGCGAACTTTCGATCGAAATACCGCATCGTCGAAACATCGCCCGAAGCGGTGGCGGCGCTGCCGGCCGATATCCTTGGCGAGGCGCGCTACATCGTCGGCCAGCCACCTATCGCGCCGGAGACGCTGGAAAAAATGAAGGCGCTGCGCTGCATCTTCAATGTCGAGAGCAACCTCATCAACAACATGCCCTACGAGACGCTGTTTTCGCGCGGCATCCATGTCGTCACCACCGGGCTGGTGTTTGCAGAACCGGTGGCCGAACTCGGCCTTGCCATGGCGCTCAACCTCGCCCGTGACATCGTCGACGCCGACCTCGCCTTTCGACAGGGCAAGGAGCGTTGGGGCGGCGACAGCAACCGGACGGCGCGGCTTCTTTCCGGCGCGGACGTCGGCATCATCGGCTTCGGCGATCTTGGCCGTGCGCTCAACCGGCTGCTGTCGGGCTTTCGCACGCGGACAAAAGTCTTCGACCCGTGGCTGCCGCCGTCGATCCTGATCGAAAACGGCGTCGAGCCGGCCTCTCTCGACGACGTTCTGTCGAACAGCGATTTCGTCTTCGTCGTCGCTTCGGTGACTAGCGAAAACCAGGGCTTCCTCGGCGCCGAGGCGTTTGCCAGGATGCGCAAGGGAGCCGCTTTCATCCTGCTCAGCCGAGCCGGCGTGGTCGATTTCCCGGCACTGATGGACGCCGTCCGCAGCGGCCATATCGTCGCCGCCAGCGATGTTTTTCCTGAGGAGCCGCTTGCCCAGGATCACCCGGTCCGCACATTGCCGGGGTTCCTGCGCTCCGCCCACCGGGCCGGTGCGCTCGACATCGCTTTCAAGCGGATGGGCGACATGGTGCTGGAAGACATGGACCTGGTCGACCGCGGCCTGCCGCCGATGCGTTCGAAGCGGGCCGAGCGTGAGACCGTTTCGCGCATGCGTTCGAAGCCGGTCGACAAGAATTAGGCCGTCTGCCCGACGGGTCGCACATGCTCAGACGGTGAAGGACCAAAACAGGCAGGCCAGTGTCGCTACGGCGAAGACGACGAAGAACAGGCTTCGCGACAGGATGTTGCGGCGCAGCTCGTTGATGAAGAGATTGCATCCGACGACTGCCGCGACAAAAAGGAACCGCCAGTTCAGCAGTGCCGGGAGCACATCGCGCTGACCGAAAGCAAACCTCGCGGCGAGACATCCAACGATGACCGCAAACAACACGATGACCGTCCAGAAGATCGCATCGGCGGCATGTGTCAGGACGATGCCGGCGAGCCTGATCGGCAGAACCATTATCAGGAGTGCGCTGAAAAAATAGACCGCCGCGAGCGGAATGAACGTCCCCGCATCGGCAACGTCGCTCAGGCGCTTGGCGCCGATCGCGCCATAGGGATAGCCATGCCTGGCCACCGTCAGGCTGAGCGCCATCAGCAAGGCCGTCAGCACGGCGGCAAGCGCGAATGAGGTCAGGGCTTTGCTCATGAGGCTCCCGTTCCGAGCGAATCGAAGTCAGAACGTTGGTAGCCCATGGTTTGTAAATTGCTAGTAAGCATCATGCAGCGGCGCGGCAGAGTTCCTCGGCGCATCACTCCGCAGCTTGCAGACGCCGCCCGTCGATAATGGTCTTGATCTCGGCGCGGCAAGAGCCGCAATTGGTGCCGGCGTGAAGGGCGGCGCCGATTGCCGCGACGCTGGTACAGCCGCCGCGTACCGCTTCCGCGATCTGGTTGGCACCGACCCCGAAACAGGCGCAGACGATGGCACCGCGGTCGACGCTGTTGCCGCCCGGCCGCCCGGCGACAATCGCCAGCCGCGCGTGCCGATCGGCATGGTCAGCACCAAGTTGTTCGACCGCCCAGCCGCGCGACACCGCCACCGGCGTAGGCGCAAGATAGAGCGCGCCGACCAGCCGATTGCCTGCGAAACGGGCGAAGCGATGGTGCCCGCCGGCGATGTCGTGATAGGCGAGCGTCTCGCCTTCCATGCCTAACAGCGCGGCGGCCAACCCGGTCCAGTCGCGGCTGTCCTGCAGCGCAATTTCAAGCCGCCAGCCGGCGGGGCTGCGGGCGAGGCTCCAGTAATCGGCGTCGATCGATGCGGGCCGTTCGGCGAGCACGGCGAAGCCGAAGGCTGTGGCGGCGAACCGCTCGATGCGGGCAGCAACATTCTTCGAGGCCGGTTGGCCTGAAATCGCATCGGTCGTCGGCGCGACCAACGCATCGACGCGCGCGCGGGCGGAGAACTGATCGGTCCAGTGCATCGGTACGAATACAGAGCCTTGGCGTTGACGCACCGTCACCAGGGCGCGGACCAGCACCTCGCCATGGGCAGTCGAGACGCGGACGATCTCGGCATCGCCGATGTCGAAGTGCTGCGCATCGGACGGGTGGATTTCGACGAACGGTTCGGCCATGTGCTGCGACAAGCGCGGGCTCCTGCCGGTCCGCGTCATGGTGTGCCAATGGTCGCGCACGCGCCCGGTGTTGAGCACCAACGGGTAGTCCAGGCTGGTGCGGGTTTGTGCGGCTGGGCGGATGGCAATGAAGCGCGCCTTCCGGTCGGGCGTGTAGAAGCTGCCGTTGGCGAAGAAGCGGGTGCTTTTGTCCTCCGGCTGGCGCCACGCACCCCCCTCTGGCCTGCCGGCCATCTCCCCCGCAAGGGGGGAGATTGGCAGCTTTGGCGCCGGCTCTCCCCTTGCGGCATTGGAGATTAGCGAAGGCCGTGATGATAGCCGATCTCCCCCCTTGCGGGGGAGATGGCCGGCAGGCCAGAGGGGGGTGGCTTGGCTCGGCGCTGGCCACTGGAATGGCGCCAACTCCTCATAGGTCTCTGCATCCACATCGGCATAAGCGCCGATGTCGAAATCGCGAGCACTATCATTCTCGAATGCCGACAACGCCGCGTGCTCGGCGAAGATGTCGGCCGGCGACACATGCGAAAACGCCTCGCCAAAACCCATCCGCTTGGCCACTTCGGCGATGATCCACCAGTCGGCTCTTGCCTCGCCGGGCGTGGTCAAAAAGGCGCGCTGGCGCGAGATGCGGCGTTCCGAATTGGTGACGGTGCCGTCCTTCTCGCCCCATGCCGCCGCCGGCAGCCGGACATGGGCGTGGCGGACCGTGTCGGTCTCGCCCAGCACGTCCGACACCACGACAAACGGGCAGGCCTTGATCGCCGCTTCGACGGCATCGGCATCCGGCATCGAATCGACTGGGTTGGTCGCCATGATCCACAGCGCCTTGATGCGTCCGTCCGCCACCGCCTCGAACATCTCGACCGCTTTCAGGCCGGATTTTTCGGCGACGGCTGGCGCGTTCCAGAAGCGCTGCACGCGGTTCCGGTGCTCGGGGTTTTCGATCTCCATGTGGGCGGCCAGCATGTTGGCCATGCCGCCGACCTCACGGCCGCCCATGGCGTTGGGCTGGCCGGTCACCGAGAATGGCCCGGCGCCGGGCTTGCCGATGCGGCCGGTGGCTAGATGGCAGTTGATGATGGCGTTTACCTTGTCGGTGCCCGAAGACGACTGGTTCACGCCCTGGCTGTAGACGGTCACCGTCTTCGCCGTCGCGGCAAACAGACTGTAGAAGCGGGCCAGTTCATCCTCGCCAAGGCCGGTGGCCGCGGCGATGCCGGCCAGGTCGAGCGCCGAGGCGGCGAAGAGCGCTTGCCCGAAGCCGGTCGTGTGCGCCGTGATATAGGTGCGGTCCAACGCGTTGTGCTGGCCGAGATAGGCGAGCAGGCCGGTGAACAAAGCGACGTCGCCATCGGGCGCGATCGCCAGATGCATGTCGGCGATGTCTGACGTCATGGTGCGGCGTGGGTCGATCAGCACCACCTTCATCTCGGGCCGCTTTTCCCGGGCCGCGACGATGCGCTGGTAGAGCACCGGATGGCACCAGGCGAGATTGGAGCCGACCAGCACGATCAGGTCGGCAAGTTCCAGATCCTCGTAATTTCCCGGAACGGTGTCCGAGCCAAAGGCGCGGCGGTGGCCGGCGACGGACGATGCCATGCACAGGCGCGAATTGGTGTCGATATTGGCCGAGCCGATAAAACCTTTCATCAGCTTGTTGGCGACGTAATAGTCCTCGGTCAGCAACTGGCCGGAGACGTAGAGGGCGACCGCGTTGGGGCCGTGCTCGGCAATGGTTTGCGAGAAGGTCGAAGCGACAAGGTCGAGCGCTTCGTCCCAGCCGGTGCGGCGACCGTGGATTTCCGGATGAAGCAGCCTGCCTTCGAGATCGGTGGTCTCGGCCAGCGCCGAGCCTTTGGAGCAGAGCCGGCCGAAATTCGCCGGGTGGTCGGGGTCGCCACGAACGGTTATTTCACCGTCCGCGGCGACCTTCGCCAGCACGCCGCAGCCCACCCCGCAATAGGGGCAGGTGGTCCTCACCTCGCGCGCTTCATCAATCTGCATGGTTCACGCCGCGCGGCTGGCCAGCGCTTCCAGCGCAATGAACAGCCGCTCGCCGTCGATCCGCACCGCGATGGTGCGCACCGCGCCCTCGTCGGCGCCAAGCGCCTTGCCTGTCTCCAGCGAGATCACCCAATTGTGCAAGGGACAGGTCACAGCCGTGCCATGGACGATGCCCTGGCTGAGCGGCCCACCTTTGTGCGGGCAATGGTCATCGATGGCAAAGACCTGATCGTCAGCCGTACGAAAGACGGCGATCTTGCCTTCGGGCGTTGCCACGCAGCGCGCACCGCGACGCGGAATGTCAGACAGGGAGCCGATCGATACCCAATTCATGTGGCCATTCCTCTTTTGCGCGTATTCTTGTCCGAAAACCGCATTCCACTTTTCGGGGACACGCGCCTACTCCGCCGCCTGCGCAAAACCGACCGAAGCCATCGGCCGGAATTCATGCTTGTCCTTGCCGGAAGCACGTTCCGACCACGGGTCGACCTGCGCGAATTTCTGCGAAAAGACGAATCGGTCGAAATAGGCCTTGCGCTTCTCGCCATCGTCCATGATCTGACGCTTGATCTCGGCGATGCCGATGCGCTTGGCCCATTTGTAGATGCGCTCGAGATAGCGGCCCTGCTCGCGATACATCTGCGTCAGCGCCACGATATGCTCCAGCGCCTCGTCCTCGGTCTTGACCAGGCCAAGCACTTCGGTGCCCTTGATGTCGAGGCCGGCGGCGCCGGCGAAATGGATCTCATAGCCGCTGTCGACGCAGATCACGCCGACATCCTTGCAGGTCGCCTCGGCACAGTTTCGGGGACAGCCCGACACCGCCATCTTGACCTTGGCCGGCGTCCAAGAGCCCCACATGAATTTTTCGATACGGATGCCCAAGCCGGTCGAATCCTGCGTGCCGAAGCGGCACCAGTCCGAGCCGACGCAGGTCTTCACCGTGCGCAGTCCCTTGGCATAGGCGTGGCCGGAGACGAAGCCGGCCTGACCGAGATCGGCCCACACTGCCGGCAGGTCTTCCTTGCGGATGCCGAGCATGTCAATGCGCTGGCCGCCGGTGACCTTGACCATCGGAATGTCGAACTTGTCGACGACATCGGCGATGGCGCGCAATTCGGCGGCGTTGGTGACGCCGCCCCACATGCGCGGCACTACCGAATAGGTGCCGTCCTTCTGAATGTTGGCGTGGACCCGCTCGTTGATGAAGCGCGACTGATAATCGTCGGCGTATTCGTCGGGCCAGTCGCAGACGAGATAATAGTTGAGCGCCGGCCGGCATTTGGCGCAGCCGCAAGAGGTCTTCCACTCCAGCTCCTGCATGACGGCGGGAATGGTCTTCAGGCCCTTGGCCTTGATCAGCCGGCGGACCTCGTCATGGCCAAGCGAGGTACAGCTGCACATCGGCTGGACCGCCGCGGGGTTGTATTTGTCGCCGATGGTCAGCACCATGAGCTTTTCGACCAGCCCGGTGCAGGAACCGCAGGACGCCGACGCCTTGGTGTGGGCGCGCACATCGTCGAGCGAGGTCAAGCCCTTGGCCGTGATCGCGCCGGTGATCTTTCCCTTGCATACGCCGTTGCAGCCGCAGATTTCCGCATCATCCGGCAAGGCTGCAACGGCCGCCATAGGGTCCAGAGGGGGGCCTCCCTGGTAGGATTGGCCGAAGATGAGCGTATCGCGCATCTCGGATATGTCGGTCTGCTTCTTCTTGAGGTCATTGAACCAGGCACCGTCCGTCGTCTCGCCGTAGAGCACGGTGCCGATGATGCGGTCGTCCTTCAGCACCAGGCGTTTGTAGACGCCGGCGGCGGCATCGCGCAGCACGATCTCCTGGCGGTCCTCGCCCTCGGCGAAGTCGCCGAGCGAGAACAGGTCGATGCCGGTGACCTTGAGCTTGGTCGGCGTGTCCATATGGACGAAAGCCGCCGCCTCGTTACCAGCCAGCTGGCTGGCGGCGACGCGCGCCATCTCATAGAGCGGCGCGACCAGCCCGTAGACCTGGCCGTTGACCTCGGCGCATTCGCCGATTGCGTAGATGTCCGGGTCGTTGCTGCGCATGCCGGCGTCGACGACGATGCCGCGATTGACGGCAATGCCGGCTTCTTTTGCCAGCACCGCGTTCGGCCTGATACCCACCGCCATGACGACGAGCGTTGCGGGAATGACGGTGCCGTCGGCAAGCTCCACCCGCTCGACCTTGCCGTTGCCGGTGATCGCCTGCGTGTTGGCCTTGGTGATGACCTTGATGCCGCGCTGCTCGACGGCACGCTGCAGGAGATAGCCTGCGGCCGGATCGAGCTGACGCTCCATCAGCGTCGGCATGACGTGCAGCACGGTGACGTCCATGCCTTGTGAGTTCAAGCCCGCTGCCGCCTCGAGCCCAAGCAGGCCGCCCCCAATGACGACAGCCTTGGCCCGCGACTGGGCGGCAAGCATCATGGCCCGGACGTCGTCCAGATCGCGATAGGTGAGCACGCCCGGCAGGTCATGGCCGGGCACCGGAATGATAAACGGCACCGAGCCGGTGGCGATGACGAGTTTGTCATAAGGCTCGGTCACGCCATGATCGGAGGTGACGGTCTTTGCCTGCCGGTCGATGGCGACGATCTTGTGGCCCTTGTAGAGGGTGATGCCGTGCTTGATGTACCAGCCGTCGCCATGGATGATGATCTCCTCATAGGCCTTTTCGCCCGACAGAACCGGCGACAGCATGATGCGGTCGTAGTTCACGCGCGGCTCGGCGTTGAAGATGGTGACCTGGTAGCGCCCAGGCGCCTTTTCCAGGAGATGCTCCAGCATGCGCCCGGGGGCCATGCCGTTGCCGATGATGACGAGTTTCTCGGTCATGTCCTGATCCACTCCGCTCTCACTCAGCCGCGTAGGAAAGGCCTGAAGCTTCGGCAGACGCCGTGCGCTCCATCCGCCGGATGGAAAAATGCATCCAGGCAAAGCAGGTGGCGACGATGACGAAGAGCAGCATGAAGCAGCTCGACCAGACGCCGGTGAGGTCGTTGAGCACGCCGAAGGCGATTGGCAGGATAAAGCCGCCGAGCCCGCCAATCATGCCGACAACGCCGCCGACCGCGCCGACACTCTGCGGATAGTAAACCGGGATGTGCTTGTAGACGGCGGCCTTGCCGAGGCTCATGAAGAAGCCGAGCACACAGGCCACGGCTATGAAGGCGAGCGGGCCGATCTCGAAATGGAAGGCGATCGGCCCGCTGATACCGCGCACGACGTAGTCTGCCGAGGGGAGAGACAGAACGAGAGTCGCGACGGCACTGACAGCGAAGGTGCAGTAGAGCACGGTGCGGGCGCCGATCCGGTCGGAAAGCACGCCGCCATAGGCGCGGAAAATACTTGCCGGAATTGAATAGGCCGCGCCGATCATGCCGGCGGTCGCAAGCCCGAAGCCGTAGACGCCGATCAGGTAGCGGGGCAGCCACAGCGACAGCGCCACGAATGCACCGAAAGCGAAGAAATAATACAAGGCGAAACGCCAGACCTGCAGGTTCTTGAGCGGCGCGAATTCCTGCCAGAAGCTTCTCGCGGGCGCTGCCTTGCCGGCGCGGCGCTCGCGAATGACCGGATCGTCGCCGGTCGTGACCCAGAAGACGGCGGCCATGACGACGAGTGCTGCCGCCCAGATCAGCGCGACCGACTGCCAGCCCCAGGAGAGAAGCACGAATGGTGCCAGGAACTTGGTGACCGCGGCGCCGACATTGCCGACACCGAAAATGCCTAGCGCCGTACCCTGCTTGCCGGCCGGGAAGAAACGCGAGACATAGGCGACACCGACGGCGAAGGAACCGCCGGCGAGCCCAACGCCTAGTGCAGCGACCAGCATCTGCCCGTAGGTGTGCGCAAAAGCGAGCAGGAAGGTCGCGACCGCCGCCGCAAGCATGGTCGCGGTGTATACCAGCCGACCGCCAAAACGGTCGGTCCAGACACCGAGCACCATGCGCACAAGCGAGCCGGTGAGGATCGGCGTGCCGACGAGCAGGCCGAACTCCGTCTCGTTCAGCCCCAGCTCCTGCTTTATGCGCACGCCGATGATTGAAAAGATCGTCCACACCGCGAAGCAGACGGTGAAGGCGATGGTGGACATCACAAGCGCCTGCCGGGGAGCAGTGTCCTGGCTGCGCGCGGCTGGGAGATTTGCGGTCATTTTCTGGCTCCGGTTTGCGGCGTGGGGGGCACCGCCCTTGGCTGTTCGTTCGCGACTGTCAGCGGCGTGGCATCGGCGAACTGGTTGAAACCGAGCTGTGCACGGTCACTTCGACCTTTGCCGTCAGTCTTGATGGCAGCGGGAAAGAGGACGAGCGCGGCGGTGAACACCGCGCTGCTGGCCAGAAAAATGGCGGCGCGTGAATTCCGCGAGGCACGCGCCAGTTCCGATCCGTTTCGTCATCGTCGTCTCCGGTTGGCGCCGCTTGAGACCAGCGCCGTCGATTGCGTCAAAACAAAAAAGCCGCCGGCCAGGTCTTCGCGTCCGGGATTCCGGGAGCGCGTGTGGACCTGAGCGGCAGCTTTGCCTGTGGCGCCCGCCATTGGACGCCGTGTCACTTGGCCCTTGCGGGCCCTACATTTTGGAAAGCAGGAAGCGTGCCAATTCGACAGCGCTCTTAATTATCGAATGAAATCAATATGAGCCGCAGCCGCGCGACTTTTGACCAAGCTCGGCAGCGGATCAAAGATTAGTCAAAATGCCTTGCACAGCAGCATAATATTTGTGCAATGCGGTAGATTGCCGATTGCCGATGCAGATTTCCAATGATGATGACGCGTTTTCCCGTTAGGACCTCACTCCGCGGCTTCGACGAAGCGGTGGCGTTCGTAGAGGAATTTCAGCACCGCCTCGCGGCAGCGCAGGAAGGTGCGGTCGGAGGAAAGCTCGATGCGCCGACGCGGCCGGGCCAGCGGCACGGGAAGAACCTCGCCGATGGTGGCCGCCGGCCCGTTGGTCATCATGACGATGCGGTCGGACAACAGCACCGCCTCGTCGACATCGTGAGTGATCATGATCGTCGTCGAGCCGAGTCTGGAATGGATATCCATCACCGCGTCCTGCAGATGCGCACGGGTCAGCGCGTCGAGCGCCCCGAACGGCTCGTCGAGCAAAAGAATCTTCGGCTCCATGGCGAGCGCGCGCGCAATGCCGACGCGCTGCTTCATGCCGCCCGAAATCTCCGCTGGGCGCTTGTCTTTCGCATGCGCCATCTGCACGAGATCGAGATTGCGCATGATCCAGTCATGCCGTTCGGCCCGGCTCTTTTTGCCGCCGAAGACCTTGGATACCGCGAGGTTGATGTTTTCGTAGACGGTCAGCCATGGCAGCAGGCTGTGGTTCTGGAACACCACGGCGCGTTCGGGACCGGGGCTGTCGACCTCCTTGTCTTCCAACAGAACCGCGCCGGCGGAGACCTTGGTCAGCCCGGCGATTAGATTGAGCAAGGTCGACTTGCCGCAGCCGGAATGGCCGATGATCGAGACGAATTCGCCCTTGTCGATGGTCAGTCTTATGTCCTTCAGGACGTCGCTGACCTGGCCGCCGCGCATGAAGGATTTATCGATATGGTCGAGTTTCAGATAGGCCGTCATCGTCCCTCTCCTCACTTTGCCGTTGTGCCGCGGGTGACGAAGACGCCGACCGCCGCGACCAGGCGGTCGAGGCAAAAGCCGGTGACGCCGATATAGGCGAGTGCGACGATGATGTCGGGCAGCCGCGACGAATTCCAGGCATCCCAGATGAAGAAGCCGATACCGACGCCGCCGGTCAGCATTTCGGCGGCGACGATGGCGAGCCAGGACAGACCGATGCCGATGCGCAAGCCGGTGAAGATGTAAGGTGCCGCGGCCGGCACCATGATCTTCACGAAGAATTCGAGCTGGTTGAGCCTGAGGATGCGGGAGACGTTGCGATAGTCCTCTGGAATGTTGCGGACGCCGACGGCGGTGTTGATGATCACCGGCCAGATCGAGGTGATGAAGATGACGAAGATCGCCGACGGGCTGGAATCGCGGAACGCCGCCAGCGACAGCGGCAGCCAGGCGAGCGGCGGTACCGTGCGCAGGATCTGGAACACCGGATCAAGGCCGCGCATCGCCCACATCGACTGGCCGACCAGAGCGCCGAGCGCGACGCCGACGACCGCTGCAAGGCCAAAGCCGATGGCGACGCGCTGCAGCGAGATCAGCACCCGCCAGGCGAGCCCAATGTCCTGCGGGCCATTGTTGAAGAACGGATGGGCGATCAGGTCATAGGCCTCGTTCCAGACCTGGCTTGGCGGCGGCAGGCTGGCCGTCGGCGACGAACAGGCGACCTGCCAGACGACGAGCATGATGGCGACGACGATGACCGGCGGCACCAGCGTGCTGGCCAGCTTGCCTGCGATTGCGGCCGGATCGAAGCGACGCCGCGTCCTGGCGGTGAAGGCGATGATTTCGGCAGGCTTGGCAGGCGCGGGGAACGGCTTCACCTTGCGGTCCTTGATGGCTTGGATAGACATTTCTCGAACGTTCCTTTGGCATTTGGCGACAAGGGCGCCGTTGCGCTTGCGGCGACAAACGGCGCGAGCGCCGTTTGCACCGTTCAGGCCGATGCCTTGATCTTCAGGCTGTCGAGATAGGCGGACGGGTTCTCCGGATCGAACACCTTTCCGTCGAAGAAGGTCTCGACGCCGCGCGATGAAGACGCCGGGATATCGGCCGCGGCGACACCAAGAGCCTTGGCCGCTTCGCGCCACAGATCCTCGCGATTGACCTGGGCGACCAGCGCCTTGATGTCGGTGGTCGGCGCGAACTTGCCCCAGCGGATGTTTTCGGCGAGGAACCAGCTGTCGTGGCTCTTGAAGGGATAGGACACGCCGCCCTGCCAGAACTTCATGTAGAGATCTGTGCCGTTGGCGACGCGGCCATTGCCGTAATTGATGTCGCCCTTGAGGCGGCCGATGATGTCGGCGGTCGGCACGTTCATCCATTGCCGCTTGCCGATGATGGCGGCCATCTCGTCCTTGTTTTCCTTGGCTTCGCACCATTGCTGGGCTTCCATGACGGCCATCAGGATCGCCTTGGTGGCGTTCGGATACTTGTCGATGAAGGCGGCGCGCAGGCCGAGCGCCTTTTCCGGATGGCCCTTCCATAGCTCGCCAGTGGTGGCGGCGGTGAAGCCGACGCCCTGGTGAACGAGCTGCTCGTTCCACGGCTCGCCGACACAGAACACGTCCATGTTGCCGACTTTCATGTTGGCGACCATCTGCGGCGGCGGCACGACGATGGTCGAGACGTCCTTGTCGGGATCGATGCCGCCGGCGGCCAGCCAGTAGCGCAGCCAGAGGTCGTGCGTGCCGCCCGGGAAGGTCATGGCGGCCTTGACCTCCTTGCCAGCGGCCTGTTTGGCGGCGAAGGCATCCTTCAGCCTGGAGGCGTCGAGGGCGACGCCGGTGGCGGCATATTCCTGGGCAACGGAAATGCCCTGGCAGTCGTAGTTGAGGCGCGCCACGATCGCCATCGGCAGCGGCTGCTTGTTTTGCGTCACCTTGCCGGTGTGCATCAGATAAGGCATCGGCGTCAGGATATGGGCGCCGTCAATGCCGTTGGCTTCGCCGCCGAGCACCAGATTATCGCGCGTCGCCCCCCAGGAGGCCTGCTTGAGCACCTCGACATCGGGCATGCCGAATTTCTCGAACAGGCCTTTCTCCTTGGCGATCATCAACGGTGCTGCATCAGTCAATGCGATGAAGCCGAGCTTGGCGCCCGTGACTTCCGGTACGGCGGTAGCCGCATAGGCGCCGGAGGGCAGCAGCGCACGCGCCGCGGCCAGCGTTGCCGCGGCGGCCGCGCTGATCCTCAGGAAATCGCGGCGGCTGATCGCCGTTTGGGCGGAATGGCTATTGGTGCTTTTCGTCATCGTCATCTCCGGTTGGGCGCGGCTTGGGATCGGCGCCGTCGATTGCGTGTTCGACCAAAACAAAAAAGCCGCCGGCCAGGCCTCGCGCGTCCGTCCATCCGGGATCGCGTGTTGACCTGAGCGGCAGCTTTGCCTGTAGCGCCCGCCATTGGACGCCTATTCCGTGACCCCGAGAAGAGTCTGCCTATTGCAACGCAGGAACCGTGCCAGTTTCGGAATGGATGATAAACATCAATGAGATCAACGGCATGCCAAAATCGTCGGCGCCCCGGCCCGCCGGGCGAGCAAGCCAAAGATTGTTCATTAGCGCAGTTGCACGCACATTTTTTGTGCAGTGCACAAGAATGGCGCGGAAATGATCAGGCTTTAGCGCGCGCCAATTTCTGGCCGGCAATGTAGGCGTCGATCTCGTCGGGATCGAAGATCTGGCCATCGAAGAAACCGTCGGGACCGAGCACCAGGCTTGCCCCCGCCGAACCAACTGGGGTCGCGGCCTTCAGCGCGCCCTCGACCTTGGCATTGGCACCGGGAAGCGCCACGCCAAGCGGCTTCAACGCCGAGCGGTAGAGATCGGGGCGGTAGCAGTCGCGGGCAATAGCGAGGTTTTCCGGCGTGTGCGCGACATGCCCCCAGCGCACCATCTGCGTGTAGAACCACAGCGCATGGCTCTTCCACGGGAAGTTCGCCGCCTTGTTGAAGGGCAGAAAGAAGTCGCCGACGCTCAGTTCGGCACCGCCGCCGAGCGCCAGACGCCCGCTGAGGATCGGCATCTGCAGCGCCGGCGCCAGGCCGAGGAAGGCCGGCTGCGCCATCAGGGCCGCGAGTTCGCCGCGATTTGCCGGATCCTGGCACCAGCGCGCCGCGTGATGAAGCGCACGCAGCAGGGCTGAAAGCGCGTCCGGCTCTCTTTCCGCCCATGCTTTGCGCACGCCGACGACTTTCTCCGGGCTGGTCTTCCAGATGGCCGCCTTGACCGTGGCGATATGGCCGGTGCCGGCGACGACCGCGGCGCTGTTCCAGGGTTCGCCGACGCAGTAGCCGTCGATCCTGCCGGCGGCGAGCGCGTCGGCCATGAATGGCGGCGGCACGATGACGATTTCGATTTCACGCGACGGATCGATGCCGCAGGCGGCGAGCCAGTAGCGCAGTTCGTAGTTGTGCCCGGAGTGCGGATGGACGACGGCGAAGCGCAGCGGATCGCCGCCGCCATTCGCCCGATCACGGATCAGCGCGCCCAACGCCTTACCGGCCCGCGCCGGATCGAGATCGGGCCGGGCGCCGTGCGCGGCCATGCCGGCCCAGACCGCGTTCGAAACCGTCACGCAATTGCCGCCGAGACCGAGCGAGAACGGCACGACGGTGTCGGAGGCGAGCGGCGTCAGCCCCAGATTGCAGGCGATCGGCATCGGCCCCAGCATATGCGCCAGGTCGAAATGGCCGATGGCGATGCGGTCGCGGATGTTGGCCCAGGACGTTTCCCGGTTGAGCGTCAGGTCGATGCCTTCACGCAAGGCGAAGCCGATTTCCTTCGCCGCGACAAGGACGGCGCTGTCGAAGAGCGGCATGAAGCCAACATTGATCCGGTGCTCGGCCGCCATTCTCAACTCTCCTCGGGATCCAGAAGCCCTGCCGCCGTCACCAGGCTCTGCGCGATTTCGGCGATCTTGCGGTTCTGGTTCATGGCTGTCTTGCGCAGCAGCGTGTAGGCCGCGTCCTCCGACAGGCCGCGCGACTTCATCAGGATGCCCTTGGCGCGATCGATCACCTTGCGGCTCTCCAACTCGCTGCGGGCCTCTTCCAGTTCGCGCGCCATGCGCGAGAAGGCGTTGAAGCGACTGATCGCCATATCGAGGATCGGCTTGACCCGCTCCTGGCGCAGGCCGTCGACGACATAGGCCGACACCCCGGCTTCCACCGCTGCCTCGATCGACGCCTGGTCCGAGCGGTCAACGAACATGGCGATCGGCCGCTTCACCACGCGCGAAAGCTGGAACATGTTTTCGAGCATGTCGCGGTTGGGATTTTCGAGATCGATGACGATGACGTCGGGTTCGATCTCGGCGATCCGCCGCGCGATGCCGGCGACGTCGTGGATGACCGTGACCTGCTGATGCCCTGCCTCCCGCAGTCCCGCTTCGATTATGGAAGCGCGGATGTGGTTTTCATCGATCACCAGGACAGTGAGGGATTTGCGGATCATGCCGCATTTTGCGCAGGCGAGGCGATTGTGCAATGCGGCATAGCGAGATTCACGGAAACAAAGCCGACGCGCCGCCTGAGGTACCGGACGCGACGGCCGCCGCGACGCGGGCGGCGGTCGGCGACAACGAACGGGCAACACGCCTGTCCGGCGTCTGCGCCTGGCAGGCGATCACCGTGCCCTACATCATCTGGAGCGGGCTCGCACTGCTCTATATCGGCCTGATCAAGGCGCCGTCGCTGTCGCTTGCCGAACCGCTGGTGCTGCCTTCGGTGCCCGCGGCCGTCGGCGGCGGAACCTCGATCTCCGGCGGCCGCGGCGGCTCCACCATCATCGGGGCGCTGATCCTCACCCGAAACGCTGTGCGGTCAGATAGTCATGGGATTTGAAAGCGTCCTTCACGGCTGCAGGCCAGATATCAGTCGTCGTTGACAAGACCACCGCGTGAGGATAATGAACACGATCATACAGGTTCACTGAACAGGTATCCAAATGAAGCGGCGCTCGGTTCAACTGTCTCCCGGCACGGGCAAGCCAGAACAGATCGCCACTGTTCTCGAATATGAAATCCGCTCCGGTGTTCTGGGCTTCGGCGACCGGTTGCAAAGCGAGAACGAGCTCGTCCAGCGTTTCTCCGTCAGCCGTAACACCGTGCGCAAGGGTCTCGAGGAACTGTCTAGCCGCGGGCTGATCACCACCAAAGTCGGCATCGGCTCTTTCGTCACCTTCGATGGCA
>NZ_JAMYUY010000019.1:0-103698 GCF_040323385.1 Mesorhizobium sp. M0045 | reverse complement strand
CGTAGGCCCTCCGTCTCTCGCGATCGGGAGGATTCTTCGCACATTCACCTCATGCCCCGCACGAGGGGAGCGGCGTAGCGCTTACAATCGGGCGCGGCGATCCAGCTGTTCTGGCACCAAATAGCTCTATTGGAACGCCGCAATGTGAGCACTATGCGCGAGCTTGCTTGAGGAGAAGAAGCCCCCACATTCGTCACGGCGGCTGCAGTTGGAGCATTCGTCCAGGTACTCATTTTTCCAGTCGCTAATTGATTGCCTAGCGTACCGATGAATCGACGGATCAATCACGCATAGCTGATGATTGTACACTGACACATTCATCTTGGCCGCCGCTAAGAACTGAACCGCTGACCGAAGCTCTTCACGGTACTCGAAAGGGTCGATCCAGAGCTTGTCCATGTTTGCGCGGGTGAACCCGGTAATCTCCAATCCCATGAACGTGACGTGGTCAACGAACGTCAGGTTTCTGAAGATAAACTCTGAGAGCTCTAGCAGCCCTTGGCATGTCTGCTTGTGCACGACAATACGTATCTCGACTTTCTGTCGAAGCGCCCCCAGGTTCAAAATGCCCTTAACGGTCTCGTCAAAGGCGCCCTTGGATTGAACAACGTAGTCGTGGACTTCAGGATCAATCGAATAAAGAGGAATGCCTAGCGATAACTTTCTGTGGTTCAGTCTTGCATAGCGCGACGCAAACTCGAAATCTTGGAAAGCTCGACCGTTGGACAGAATGTGGACCGCTGTGTCTGGTAGGAGCGTTTTGGCTGTGGACAAAAGGGCAAAAAAATCTTGCCCAAGCAGAGTAGGTTCGCCTCCCGTCAGGCCCAGAAACGGCGTGCTGATCGGCAGAAGCGGAAGCAATTCTTGCATCTCTGCAGCGAGCCAACTGTCATCTATGTCTTTCGGGGGCTGCGAGCACATAAGGCAGTAGTGGTTGCAGCGCTCCGTTAGGAGAAAATAGTTCGCACTGGCCGTTACCCGAAAGAGCACCCGGATCGCATTCCGGCCGGGAACGAACCTTATGACATCTCCATCGCCAAGATAGCCAAAGTGGTCCGGCAGGACGATAAGTTGCTTGTCACCAGCAATGCGCGCAGCTTCCGCCTCGTGAGCTTCAAAGGTGACAACCCATTCGAAACCTTCCGCCATGTTCCCGCCTCTGAAGAGGGGGGCGTCATGCTCTGGATTAACATGCCGCTCTGCCCGATCGGTGCCGATCAGCCGGAGTAATACGGGCCGAAGGTCGGCTGCTGGGGTGTCCGTCTTGGCGAAGCCGCTGAGCTGGAGCATCCTAGTTGGCCCACTGTAAGAACAACTCGCGGATCATTGGGCTGTCTTCCATTAGGCTGATGAGCCTCTTGAAGATCGTCATGTTTCGATGACAAAAGGCTGACCTCGTCTTCAGCCCTACGAAGTCACGCTGCGTGGCCATGTGAAAGACAGGGTCGGACCCGCAGTAAGGTTCAAAAGCGCACTCTGAGCACATTGGAGCCGAGCCAGCGAAGGATTGTTCTATTGGGTCCAGCAGGGCGTCTGACGCGAATATCTCATGGTAACTATTATGATGGACGTTGCCGATACGGAACGTCTTATCGCCCATCTCAGCCAGCATTCGAGCTTCATCGGAGGCGTACACGTCGCCGTCATAATTGTACACGACCGCCGAAATCCCGATTCCGGCTGGGCTCATCAAGTCCACATACCCCGGCTCAAATGGGGTGAGCATCTTCGTCAGAATAGTTGACGCGTACAGCTCCTTGAACGGCAAGCCCCTCCGGTTCAGGTCGATTATGTATTCCAGGCCGTCGAAATAAAAATCCAGCCATCTGTCGACGTCATAGGCCGCATACGACTTGGTCTTGATCGCGAAACCATATGGCGACAAAGGTCGAAGAAATATTCCCGGAAACTGCAGTCGCACGTATTCGTCTATGATCTCACGGCCCCTAGAGAGGCTCGTTTTGGTCGTGGTCATGAGGGCGCTAACCCGTTCGTGGCCCAGCACCTTCCTCGCCTTCTCGATTCCGGCAACAGCCAGCTCGTAACTGTTCTTGCCCGGGCGTGGGCGGTTTGAGTTGTGAAGGTCAGCGGGTCCGTCCAATGACGTTGAAATGAGAACGTCGTGCAGGCGGCAGAACTCGAGAATCGCATCATCGACGACCGCGAGGTTGGTCGTGATTACGAATTGCAGGTCCCTTTGCTCCGACGCATTGACCTGTTCCGCCCGTCGTACGACGTAACGAATCAACTCAAAATTCAGAAGCGGCTCGCCCCCCTGAAACTCGATCTTGATGGAAGGACTTGGCGAGCGAAAAACCAACGCCAGGGCCGTTTCGGCCGTCTCCTCAGTCATGTCGAATGCGGAGCGGTCCTCGCTCTGCCTCGAAACTTGACAGTAAGGACAGGAATGCTCGCAGCGAAGAGAGACCACCAGGATATGAAGGGAGGTGAAATTCTCTAGCCGCTTTGCTTTAGTTCGAACTTTGTTGGCCAGCAGAGCCTTGCCGAGGTTCGATGAGGCATCAAAGAGAAAGTGTCGGTGCCGAAGGCGCGAGTAGTAAGGATCGGTGCTCGACAGCTCGTGTCGGACGAACGAGGCCAACACCGCTCGTGGCAGAACCAGATATTCTCCCGCCTGATTGCTGAGCACGTAACGGTCACCGTCCAGCGGAGAAAAGCGAAAGAAGGCCAGTTGATACTTGGCCTCGAGGGGCTCTCGAAACTCGGCAGGTGGGGCGAACTTAGTCAACTGATTGAAGGCCAGATTTAGAAAATGCCAAGGCAAGCACTGCGTTTCGAACGGAGGCCGTTTCCTTGGCCACCACCCCTCGCAGGTCCTGGTCTAGGACTTCAAGTCGAAGCGTTTCAATCGCACGCTCAGCCTGCTCTCCTGAGATCGGCTTGCTGAAGTGAAGCACGCACTTTGCTGCGCCAGCCTCGATGGCAATGTCGACTGAAGAACCGCCGGTCACTCTATAGGCGGCGCGCTTCACGCAATCCAACGTGAAGACCTTCAGATCGAAACGGATTTGTGCGGAGTTCACCGTCGCCACGGTTTCGGCGAGCATATGCACTTAGCAATAGCTGTAGCCGGAACAGTGAGAAGCGTGACTGGCGTGTGACGAATGGCTGGAGTGGCTGGAATGGTATGCCATTCTCACTTCGGTACCGCTCGAACGATCAAGGACCACTCCGAATCCATCATTGCGAGGCGATATACCGGTTTCCGTGGTGGTTGTGAGTGCTTCTGCGGAATCTATTGAAACCGCCGCTTGCACCGGCGTGCCCAAGATTATCGAAGCCGACAGAGCGACCGGCGACAGAAAACTGCGCTTTGACATTTAAGCCTCCCACCCATCCCAAGATGTCTAGACTTAAAGCGCCCCCGCGCGGAACGCAAGTGGTTCTGAGCAGCCTCCACTAACAAGGTTAGCATTATTTGAGGATAACTAGAGGCACGGCACCTACCGTGAAAGTAGCCGGTTAGGCATGGAGCTTACGGCTGTTTTTTCTAGCGGAGGAATTACTTTCACCGTTTCGTCGCACGTCCAGCTTGATAGTCCAACAGAAATGGTTCACCGCTTCCGACTGCACCCTCCGGAAACTTGACCGGCGTGGCGCGCTTCTCGACGCGCGAGGAGGTCGCTCCCAGCCCATTCGGATGGGACACTACCACACTGGAAGAGGTTCAGAAGCGCCAGCCTCTCGGCCTTGGCACGCATCTGGGATGGCTATAGGGGGGTGGAATGACAGAAGCCGCTGTTCGGTTATTCACAAGCAAGCAAATGGGTGACGCGGCTGAAATGATTGTCGCGGCCGAGCTTACGCTGGCTGGCGTTCCCGCCCTGAAGGTTCCGGACAACTGGCCGTCCTACGATGTCATCGCGCAGCCGGCAGCCACTGCACCGCAGCGAATTTCGGTCAAGGCACGGACGTTCAAGAAGGGTGCAGCATTCGTGCAGTATCTCGGCTCAGACGTATTTGACTGGCTGGCCATCGTCATTCTGGCAGATGACGGCACCAACAAGAGGACAATCTACATCGTCCCTAGGGCCGAGGTGGACCGACAGGCTCAGCGAAATGCACCAACTACGAAGACGGCAAACGTTCGATATTTGACCATCAGCCAACTCGAACGGCGCTTTGGAAGCTATCGAGACAATTTCAAGCTGAAGACGCTGAGCTCAACCCCAGTGCCTTCTCAAGTGCCCGCCTAGCCACCTCAAGCCGCGCCTCATCACCCCCATAGTCCTCCCCAACGCTGCCCGAGGAGTGACCCAGCACAATGTCCTGGTCCGACTTGGTGACCCCGGCCAATCTCAATCGGTCCTTCATGAGATGCCGAAGCGAGTGGGTTGTGGCCTTCGGATCGGTCACACAAGCCCGAACGTGCTTGCCCAAGGCAGCAGACGCTGACGACGCGCCTTTGGGACGGCCGTAGTTCGGAAAGAGCATCGTTGCGCTGCCGGCAGCTTTGACGGCTTCCATTGCAGCTTCCAGCGCGCCACCTATCAACGGCACATTTCGCCGAGAAACCTTATTCTTAATACGCCGGTCGTCATGCCACTCGACCGTTATGTGCGGAATGGCATGGTCAAGGTGGATGTCTGCGACACGAAGACCCGACACCTCGGCGAGGCGGCATCCGGTACCATTTAGGATTGCCCAGATGTGTTGAAGGTCTGCCTTCGCATGGTACGTGATGCGGGCGGTTATGGCTGTGACCTCGGCTTTCGTGAAGGGGCGGCGCTTGTCCTTGTCGGGCTCAGCCTTGTCCTTCGGTGCCGCTTCCAAATTCATGAAAGGATTGATGACGCCAGCCAGGTCAAACTCCCTGATGGCATGGTTGATCACCGCACGGACGGTGCGGCTGCGACCAAAGGCGCAACTGCTGCTCTGCCCGGGCATGCACCTTGGGGTACGCCTTTAGAGCTTGGTGTTCGGTGGCCCCGAGTGGAACTAGGATTTCCAACTTGCCCGCAGCGGCCTGAAGTTTCTTTGGGATTTTGCGCCGATAGCGCCAGCCGGCAAGGCCACGTTTCTGGATGTGCTTCACGTCAATCTTCATAGCTCAGGGTACCCCGCAGTGTATCGCGCGGTGTATCTCTGGGGAAGTGGAAACCCTTGCAATCCTTAGGTTTCAAGGCTTTTCTGGTGATAGTGGCTCCCCGGGCCGGATTCGAACCAGCGACCAACCGGTTAACAGCCGGTTGCTCTACCACTGAGCTACCGGGGAACAGAGGCTCTTGCGTGAGTGGGGCAGCCTATAGCAAACCCGTTTCGGCTTTGCAAAGAAGCATTTCGCATTTTTTCGACGCTTTTTGGCGCGAGGCTTCCTGGCAGTGGCCGGCAAGCGCCCTCATATGAGCTGTCTCTCGCCTGTCACGGAACGGAAAAGGCCGTTGCGGCTTTCTCCGGGTGGTAGTGCTACTGAAGCAAACGGATCGATATTTCACATGACGGCAATGAGCGACGACCAGCCACCGGCCCGGAAAATCTCGGTCTTCGGCCGCCAGTTCACCATGCCGCGCTCGCGCGGCCTCCGGATTGCGATCGGCGTCGTGCTGATCATCGGCGGCATTCTCGGCTTCCTGCCGATCCTGGGTTTCTGGATGGTGCCGATCGGATTGCTGGTGCTGTCCTACGAATTCGCGTTGGTGCGCCGTCACCGGCGCCGCTTCGTCGTCTGGTGGGAGCGACGCCGCCGGCCGGATTGAGGTTGCCCTGCTGACAGGCGGGAAACAGGGCAATTGTTTGAGAGCGGCGTGGTCATCACCGAGGCTGGTCGAAACAGCTTTCCAGGCGCTCGCAGAGCTCCTTGAGAACGGCGGTAGCCGATGCCAGCCGCGCCCGGTCGCGCGGCGGCAGGCTGTTTGCGCCTTCTATGCTGAGGCGATCGATGGCATAGCGCACAAGCTCTGCAGACTGCGACAATCCGCGCGGTGTGCCGTCTTTCGTAACTGCTCGACCCATGGCGGAACTCTCCTTTCTGCCCAACGTGGCCGCCGGTTTCGGGTTCCTGTCGCCGAGGATCATCCTTAACGATAAGCTAATATGTTATTGCTAGCATGGCATTGCATTGATAAGCAGTGCCTCGATGTCGGAAGAACCGTTGGGAATGCATGGTGGCCGCTTGACGGCATTTTCGCCGCAACCTATTGGAGCCGGGTGGAACGCCGGGAGCAATGAGGCCTCGTGGCGGAGTGGTTACGCAGAGGACTGCAAATCCTTGCACCCCGGTTCGATTCCGGGCGAGGCCTCCAATGCCCGAGCTCCCGCGCGTCAGCGCCAGGGGGCTTCAGTTCCGGTCGAAACAGCCGCGGCCTTTGCGCGGCAAGCGGATGGTTGGAACATGAGCGCTGATTTTGCCGAACGCCGGGTGAAGATGGTCGACGGCCAGATCCGCACCACCGACGTGACCAGCGCACCGCTGCTCGAGGCTATGCTTGTCGTGCCGCGCGAGGCCTTTGTTGCCCCCGGCCAGCGTGACCTTGCCTATATCGACGAGGACATCCGCATCGCCGATACGGCCGATGGTCCGCGCTATCTGATGGAACCGTCGCCATTGGCCAAGCTGATGCAGCTGGCCGATATCGGCCCAAGCGATTCGGCACTCGATGTCGGCTGCGGCACCGGCTATTCGGCGGCGATCCTGTCGCGGCTGGCAAGGTCCGTGGTGGCGCTGGAAAGCGATCCGGCGCTGGCCGAGACCGCCACTTCGACGCTTGCTGCGCTGGGGTGCGGCAATGTCACCGTGGTCCAGGGACCGCTGCCGCAAGGCCATGCCGCCAATGGGCCTTACGACGTCATCCTGATCGGTGGCAGCGTCGGCGAGGTGCCGGCGGCGCTGTTCGACCAGCTTGCCGAAGGCGGCCGACTCGTCGCCGTGGAAGGGCAGGGCAATTCGGGCGTAGCCCGGCTTTTTTTTAAGACTGGGGGGGTTGTAACGGGAAGACGCGCATTTAATGCGGCAATTAAGCCACTACCGGGATTCGAACGCATTCCCGCCTTCGAATTCTGAGTGATTTTGCCTTGCAGCGAAGGCGTTGTCATGATCGCTTGCGTTTGAACAATCGTTGCTGATCTGCATAACCGGGCGTTTCTGGGGGCTTTCAGCGGGGGAACGATAAAAAACGCGGCGCCGGCTGATCAGAAGGAGAAGCCAGCGTGGCGCAGTTCCCGTGCAAAACGAATGAGGGAATATAACGTGCCGTCTGTACGCAAGTTGCTTTTTACCGCCGTCCTCGTTTCGGCGACCGCGCTGTCTCCAATGGGCGCCTCGGCCGAAACCATTCTCGGGGCGCTTTCAAAGGCCTATCAGAACAATTCCTCGCTCAATTCGACACGCGCCGGCGTCCGCGTCACCGACGAGGGCGTTGCCATCGCCAAGTCCGGCTGGCGCCCGACCGTAACGGGTTCCGCGGACATCGACTACACCAGCACCCACGTCAATGGTACTAGTCGAACCGCGCGCATAACCACGGGCAACTTTGGCGTCCAGATCAACCAAACCCTGTTCGACGGCTTCCAGACCAAGAACAACGTCGCTGCCGCTGAAGCGCGGGTCCGCGCTTCGTTCGAAAGCCTGCGCAACACCGAAGAGAACACGCTGTTCAACGCAGCGAGCGCCTATATGGATGTGATCCGCGACCGCCAGATTGCGGTGCTGACCGAACAGAACCTGCAATTCCTGACCGAACAGGCGCGTGCGGCGCGGTCGCGCTTCGAGGTCGGCGAAGGTACGCGCACCGACGTCGCGCAAGCCGACGCGCAGCGTGCCTCCGCGGTGGCGCAGTTGAGCGCCGCCCGCGCGACGGCGCTGGCAAGCGCTGCGACCTACCGCCAGATCGTCGGCGACGAGCCGGGCAGGCTCAGGCCGGCTTCGCCGGTGTCTAAGCTGTTGCCGTCGAGTCTCGATGCGGCGATCGCGATCGCATCGGCCGAGCATCCGGCCATCCTTGCCACCGCGCATCTGGTCGATGCGGCGGCGTTTTCGGTGAAGTCTGCCGAAGGCGCGCTGCTGCCGCAGCTTTCGGCCAGCGCCGGCGTTTCCAGCGACTATCGCAACACGGTTCCAGGCGTCCTTGGAGCGTCGCAGGATGGCACCAGGACGTCGGCGAACATCGGCGCCACGCTGATCGTGCCGATCTATTCGGGCGGACGGACCTCGGCGACCGTTCGCCAGTCGAAGGAATCGCTCAGCCAGGCCCGTATCGAGGTCGATGTCAGTCGCGACCAAGTGCGCCAGGCTGTGACCTCGGCATGGTCGCAATACACCGCCGCGCAGCAAAGCGTCACGGCCAACCGGCAGGTGGTCGCCGCCGCACAGCTTGCCCTGAACGGCGTCATCGAAGAGCGCAATGTCGGCCAGCGCACCACGCTCGACGTGCTCAACGCGCAGGCGACCCTCATCACCGCCAAGATCAATCTTGTCAGCGCCGAACGAGACGTTGTGGTGGCGAGCTATGCCATCCTCTCGGCGGTTGGCCATTTGTCCGCAGACCGGCTTGCGCTCAATGTGACGAAGTACAGGCCCGAAGAGCATTACAATGCCGTCAAGGACAAGTGGATCGGCCTGCGCACGCCGGACGGCCGCTGATCGCCAGGCCGTGTCTTCAGCCCGCGCTCGAACGACGCGCGGGCTTCAACTCCCGACCCTAATCTGTTGAAATCCGAGATGTCGCCAGATTGGGGATTCTCGCAAGGCGTTCCGTCGGTTACGCTGTTGCCATGATTCGAATCCGGCGTTTGCCGGACAGGAAATCTGAGAACGAGTCACAAGGGCGGCGGATGTGACGATGGCGACGGCGAGCAGCGTACAGCGCGAACCTTCCATGGAAGAGATACTGGCTTCCATCAGAAGGATCATCGAGGACAGCGATACCGGCCGCAAGCAGCCGGGCGAAGCGGACGAGCTGCGCCAGGATCTGCAACCGGCACCGGCAGCCGGACGCACGGCGGAGGCGGATGCGTTCCGCTCCGAACTGCGCGGCGGACTGGAGATCGCCAAGCCGGCCACGCGGGCCGAGGTGCAGCCAACGGCCGTGCCGGTTATTGAGCGCCTGGAAACGCCGCTCCGCCCCGGCCCGGTAAAAGCACCGGTGACGTTGGCTGAGGTGAACGCCGCTCCCGCACCGGCCGCAAAGCCGGAACGGCCTGCGATGGCCAACGCTGCCGAGACGACCGACACCATCATTGCCGATTGGCGGCGCGAGATCGCTGCGGTCGGCGACGCGATGGCCAAGCCGGAGCGCGCCGAGCCACCCAGGCTGGACGCCGAGCCGAAAGCCGAGCTTTTCGAGGATGAGGCGACTGCTGGACCTGCGCCGGAGCTTTCGGAAATTGAGCCGGAACCTTCGAAACTCGGCCCGGAACCTTCGAAAATCGCCCTGGAATCTTCGAAAATCGGCCCGGAGTCTTCGAAAATCGGACTGGCGCGTCCGGCGGCGAGCGAGCCGCCGCCCGCACGTCCGGCGATCCTTTCGGAGCATACGGGCCGGCAGGTTGCCGCCGCCTTCGGCGAGCTTTCCGACGCGTTTGCCAGCCGCAGCAAGAAGACCTTCGACGAGATGGCCGAGGAGATGCTGCGGCCCATGCTGCAGGACTGGCTGGACAACAACCTGCCGACGCTGGTCGAGCGGCTGGTGCGCGAGGAAATCGAGCGCGTCGCGCGCGGCGCACAATAGCAGTTCGCAGGAAACGCCGCCGATAGGCGGCTCGACCGGCGAATTGTCGAAGTCGGCGCTGCCCTTCATCCGCCTGCCGGCACCTTCTCCCCGCATAGTGACGGGGAGAAGGGGCTGGCCGCAACCTCGGCATTCTTTCCGCAACGCGGGAGGTTGACGAAATCGTTCGCGAAGGTGTCTTTCGCCCCGTCACCATACGGGGAGAAATGCCCGGCAGGGCAATGAGGGGCGGCGCAAACCTGAAGCGATTGCCTTGCAACATTCAGTTGCGCGAGTTGCACCGAACCATCCCGGCGCTATCTATTGGCCATGCCGCCGTTGCGGTTGACTTGGCAACAACCTTCCGATTTACACCGGACCACAGATTCCGGACAGCGCGGACCGTTTTCCCATGCTCGAAAAGACCTACGACGCCAAAGCCGTCGAGCCGAAGATTGCCAGGATCTGGGAAGAGGCCGACGCGTTTCGGGCCGGCGCCGGGGCCGAGGAGGGGGCTGAAGCCTTCACGATCGTCATCCCGCCGCCGAACGTCACCGGCTCGCTGCATATGGGCCACGCGCTCAACAACACGCTGCAGGACATTCTGGTGCGCTTCGAGCGCATGCGCGGCAAGAACGTGCTGTGGCAGCCGGGGATGGATCATGCCGGCATCGCCACGCAGATGGTGGTCGAGCGCCAGCTGATGGAAAAGCAGATCCACCGCCGCGACCTGACGCGCGATGAGTTCATCGACAAGGTGTGGGAGTGGAAGGCAGAATCCGGCGGCGCCATCCTCAACCAGCTGAAGCGGCTCGGGGCCTCGGCCGACTGGAGCCGGGAGCGCTTCACCATGGACGAGGGCCTGTCCAAGGCCGTGCTCGAAGTGTTCGTGACGCTCTACAAGGAAGGGCTGATCTACAAGGACAAGCGCCTTGTGAACTGGGACCCGAAGCTGTTGACCGCCATCTCGGATCTCGAGGTCGAGCAGCAGGAAGTCAACGGCAACCTCTGGCACTTCCGCTATCCGGTCGAAGGCATGACCTTCGATCCGGAAAATCCGAAGACCTTCATCACCGTTGCGACGACCCGGCCGGAGACGATGCTGGGCGATACGGCAGTCGCAGTCCACCCCGACGACGAGCGTTTCCGGCATCTTGTCGGCAAGAAACTCATCCTGCCGATCGTCGGCCGCAGGATCCCGGTGGTCGCGGACGAGTATTCCGATCCCGAAAAAGGCAGCGGTGCGGTCAAGATCACGCCGGCGCATGACTTCAACGATTTCGAGGTCGGCAAGCGCCACCGGCTGCCGGCGGTCAACGTCCTCACTGTCAATGCGGCGGTGAGCCTCAAGGACAATGAGGACTTTCTCGCCGGGCTGGAAGTGACGCCGGAGCGCCAGGCCGTATGGGACAGCCTCGACGGCCTGGACCGTTTCGACGCGCGCAAGAAGATCGTCGAGTTGATGGAGGCGGGCGGCTTTCTCGAGAAGGTCGAGCCGCATCGCCACACGGTGCCGCACGGCGACCGCGGCGGCGTGCCGATCGAGCCGTTTCTGACCGACCAATGGTATGTCAATGCGGCGGAACTGGCCAAGCCGGCGATCGCCTCGGTGCGCGAGAGCCGTACCAATTTCGTGCCCAAAAACTGGGAAAAGACCTATTTCGACTGGATGGAGAACATCCAGCCCTGGTGCATTTCGCGCCAGCTCTGGTGGGGCCACCAGATCCCTGCCTGGTATGGGCCGGACGGGCATGTCTTTGTCGAAAAGACCGAGGAAGAAGCCCTCGGTGCCGCCGTCGAATATTATCTGGCGCTGGAAGGGCCGTGGAAGGCCTGGGTCGAGGACAAGCTCGAGAATTTCCAGCCTGGCGAGATCCTGACCCGCGACGAGGACGTGCTCGATACATGGTTCTCGTCGGCGCTGTGGCCGTTCTCGACGCTTGGCTGGCCAGACCAGACGCCGGAGCTGAAGACTTATTACCCGACCGACGTGCTGGTGACCGGTTTCGACATCATCTTCTTCTGGGTCGCCCGCATGATGATGATGGGCCTGCATTTCATGGATCAGGAGCCGTTTCATACCGTCTATGTCCATGCGTTGGTTCGCGACAAGAACGGGCAGAAGATGTCGAAGTCGAAAGGCAACGTCATCGATCCGCTCGAGCTCATCGACGAATACGGCGCCGATGCGCTGCGCTTCACCTTGACGGTGATGGCAGCGCAAGGGCGCGACGTTAAGCTCGATCCGGCCCGCATTGCAGGTTATCGCAATTTCGGCACCAAGCTGTGGAACGCGACGCGCTTCGCCGAGATGAACGAAGTGGCGCGCGACGACGATTTCTGGCTGCAGGACGCCAAGCTGGCGGTCAACCGCTGGATCCTGACGGAGCTGACGCGAGCCGCGCGCGACATAACCGACGGCATCACCTCATACCGCTTCAACGAGGCGGCGGGTGCTGCCTACCGGTTCGTCTGGAACCAGTTCTGCGACTGGTACCTGGAACTGCTGAAGCCGGTGTTCATGGGCACCGACGAGACCGCTAAGGCCGAGAGCAGGGCATGCGTCGCCTTCGTGCTGGACGAGATCTATAAGCTGCTGCATCCGATGATGCCGTTCATGACCGAGGAACTGTGGGCCGAAACCGCCGGCGAGGGCAGGCAACGGCCATCGCTGCTTTGTCATGCGGCATGGCCGTCGCCCGATTTCGAGGACGAGGCGGCCGCCGCCGATATCAACTGGCTGGTCGATCTCGTCTCCGGTATCCGCTCGGTGCGTTCGGAGATGAACGTGCCGCCGGCGGCGATCGCACCGCTCGTGGTGATCGGCGCCAACGAAACGACACGCGAAAGGCTCGAGCGTCAGGGCTCGGCCATCAAGCGCCTGGCGCGGGTCGGCGACATCTCGCTCGCGGAGGCGCCACCCAGGGGATCCGCCCAGATCGTCGTCAACGAGGCGACCATCTGCCTGCCGCTCGGCAGCCTGATCGACCTTGCCGCCGAGGCAGCGCGCCTGCACAAGGAGCTTGCCAAGGTGACCGAGGAAATAGCGCGGCTCTACAAGAAGCTGTCCAACGAGAAATTCGTCGCCAACGCGCCGGAAGAGGTAGTGGAGGCCGAGCGTGAAAAACTCGCCGAATATCGCGAGGCGCAAGAGAAGCTTTCGGTCGCATTGGCGCGGGTGCGCGATGCGGGCTGATCAAACAAACTGGGCCGGCTGGCTGCAATAGATTCGCCGTTCACGAATCTGCTTTCCAGCTACGCCGCCTGCCACGAAAACAGGCATTCCGCAGCGTAAATGTTGAGGCAAACTGAATGTTTTTGCCCCATTGTTGCCATAATGTAACAATGGCCGGCTGGGCAGGCAAAATTCCCTGTTCCCTAGTGATTTAGGCGGTTTTCCCGAGTTTTCTCGTCGATTTGTATTGAGGCGGCCATTTTCCCGCCTCGGCAAGAAGGCCGACACCTTGTCGGAAATGCGTTCCGCCAGCGTATACATGTACGCACGGCGAATTCGTTGTTGCGCCGTTAACCTGAATTGGTTCTAGCTTGATGCAAGGACATTTCGGGGAGGAGATTCATGTGTTGTTCGCGTCTAAAAGTGCTGCTGGGCGCGGGGGCTTTTTCGCTGGCTTTTGCCGGGACGGTGCAAGCCGGGGGCTTTGACCGGGGCGGCGTCAACATCGACCAGCTGTTCGACGCGGCGCCATATTCGTTCGATGCGGGCGTCACCTATGTTTCGCCACAGCGCAAACTCAAGAATGTGCAGCGTCTCGATGGCTCGGGTTTGTCGACATCGGCGGTGGACGTTGGTGGCGATTATGCGGTGCCGCATGTCGGCATCAAGGCCAACATCTTTGAGCCCGTAGACTGTCTTGCCACCTATACGAGACCGTATGGTGCGGACGCAAATTTCGGCATGAACAACGCCTATTCGCCGACAGCGGTCAAATACGCCGTCGACACAGACGATTTCGGTCTCACCTGCTCCTATAAGGTGAACGTCGGCAAGGGCGCCGTACGATTCATCGGCGGTGTCTCCTACCAGCAGGTAGACGCGTTTCTTTCCCGTCAGACACTGCTCGCCTTCGGCAATACCGGCCTCGGCGTCTTCAAACTATCCGACGAGGCATGGGGTTGGCGTGCGGGCGCAGCCTATGAAATCCCCGAGATCGCTCTGCGCGCCAGCCTGATGTACTCTTCGAGCTACAAATATGACGGGCTGTCGGGAACCGTCGACACGACCGGCTTCAGGGGCGCCTTTCCAGCGGATCTGATTCCCGGCTCTACCGGCGTGTACCCAGTCTCGGCGTCGGCTGAGATACCTCAAGCTCTGGAATTCAAGCTGCAGAGCGGCATAGCTCCTGGCTGGCTGGCCTTTGGTTCCGTCCGCTGGCAGGAGTGGAGCAAGCTTGGCGTCATTGCCATCAATGGCGTGCGCAGTCCGGTAACCGGTGCTCCCTCGCCCGTTTCATTCGATCTGCTTTATCGCGACGGCTGGACGGTCACCGGCGGTATCGGTCACAAGTTCACCGATCAATTGTCGGGCGTGGTTTCGCTGACCTGGGATCGCGGCACCTCGACGACCTCCGGCTATCAGTCGGATACCTGGGCCGTGGCCAGCGGCGTCTCCTATTCGCCGAACGACCAGATCGAGGTCAGGCTCGGCGGCTCGATCGGTGTGCTGACGAGCGGGTCATCGACTTTCAGCGGTGTCGGCGACGAGGCAAATGCGGTCACCTACACTTACGACAACGACCTGCTTCTCGCCGGTTCGGCTTCCGTCAAGATCAAGTTCTAACTACGGATTTTTAAACGACAAAACGGCCGGGCACTGCCCGGTCGGTTCGTTCGGCGCTCGTCCGGCATTCGGCGGCGCAACAATTGCCCCCAAGATGTTAGCTCCTGTAATTGTGACGTTTTGGCAACAGTTTCTGAACAACCCTCGCGCCACCCGGCCGCCCGGGAACATTGCCCATTTCCCGCCATAAACGCGGCGCACCTCGAATTTGTCTCGGGACACGCGCCAAAAGGCTAGGCGAAGAGGCAGGCCGCACCGCCCGCGGCAAGGACGAGTATGGACACCAGAGCGATCTCCAAGGCCAAGCTGCCGAGCCGCCACGTGACCGTTGGTCCCGAGCGGGCGCCGCATCGCTCCTACCTCTATGCTATGGGGCTGTCGGCGGCCGAGATCGCGCAGCCGCTGGTCGGTGTCGCCAGCTGCTGGAACGAAGCCGCACCCTGCAACATTTCGCTGATGCGCCAGGCGCAAGTGGTCAAGAAGGGCGTGGCGGCGGCCAACGGCACGCCACGCGAATTCTGCACTATCACCGTCACCGACGGCATCGCCATGGGTCATCAGGGCATGAAGTCGTCGCTGGTGTCACGCGAGGTCATCGCCGACTCGGTCGAGCTCACCATGCGCGGCCATTGCTACGATGCGCTGGTTGGATTGGCCGGTTGCGACAAGTCGCTGCCCGGCATGATGATGGCCATGGTGCGCCTCAACGTACCGTCGATCTTCATCTATGGCGGCTCGATACTGCCCGGCAGCTACCGTGGCCGGCAGATCACCGTGCAGGACGTGTTCGAGGCGGTGGGCCAGCACTCGGTCGGCACCATCGGCGACGCCGAGCTGCTCGAGATCGAGCAAGCCGCATGTCCTTCGGCCGGCTCCTGCGGCGCCCAGTTCACCGCCAACACCATGGCCACCGTCGCTGAGGCCATCGGCCTGGCGCTGCCCTATTCCTGCGGGGCGCCTGCACCCTACGAGATGCGTGACCGCTTCAATTTCGCTTCCGGCGAAAAGATCATGGAGCTGATCGCAAGGAACATCCGCCCGCGCGACATCGTTACCATGGAAGCGTTGGAAAATGCCGCGACCGTGGTCTCGGCCACCGGCGGCTCGACCAACGCGGCGCTGCATCTGCCGGCGATCGCGCACGAGGCCGGGATAAAGTTCGATCTTTTCGACGTGGCCAGGATATTTGAGAAGACACCCTACATCGCCGACCTCAAGCCGGGCGGCAAATACGTCGCCAAGGACATGTTCGAGGCCGGCGGCATTCCGCTCTTGATGAAGACGCTGCTCGACCATTGCTACCTTCATGGCGATTGCCTGACGGTGACTGGCCGCACTTTGGCCGAAAATATGGAACATGTTTCCTGGAATGACAGCCAGGATGTGGTCCGTCCCGCCAACAGGCCGATTACCCAGACCGGCGGGGTCGTGGGCTTGAAGGGTAACCTTGCCCCCGAAGGCGCGATCGTGAAGGTCGCCGGCATGACGGAGCTGAAATTCTCGGGTCCGGCGCGCTGCTTCGATTCGGAAGAAGAATGTTTCGAAGCGGTTACGCATCGCAACTATAGGGAAGGCGAGGTTCTCGTCATCCGCTATGAGGGGCCGCGCGGCGGCCCGGGCATGCGCGAAATGCTGTCGACGACGGCGGCTCTCTACGGCCAGGGCATGGGCGGTAAGGTGGCGCTCATCACCGACGGGCGTTTTTCGGGCGCGACGCGCGGTTTCTGCATCGGCCATGTCGGGCCGGAAGCGGCAGTGGGCGGCCCGATCGGGCTGCTTAGGGATGGCGACTTGATCTCGATCGATGCCGTGAACGGCACGATCGAGGTTGCATTGTCCAAAGCCGAACTGGCGGCGAGGGCAAAGGCATGGAAGGCGCGCACGACCGACTATCAGTCGGGCGCGATCTGGAAATACGCACAGACGGTCGGATCTGCCCGCGACGGCGCGGTCACCCATCCCGGCGGTGCCAAAGAAACACACTGCTATGCGGACATCTGAGTTGTTGAGGTCGTCTGTCCTTTCGGCACTGGTTGCGCTCGCCACGTTTGGCGCGACCTTGGGCGCCGTCGGCCAGGCCATGGCCTTCGACGACAAGGTGTTCGACGACAAGACCGGCGTGAAGCCGCAGTCGAGCCCGTGGGCGGTGTTCCAGTTCGGCTTTTCCGCCTACAAGAACGGCCATAAGGAGCAGGCCGCGGAAGCCTATAAATATGCCGCGGAGAACGGCCAGATCGGCGCCACCTGGAAGCTTGCGCGCATGTATGCCGAAGGCGATGGCGTGGCGCGAGACGACTACGCGGCGTTCAAGTTCTTCTCAGAGATCGTCGACCAGGATGTCGAGCCCGGTTCGCCCGAGGAAAGCTATGTTTCGGACGCACTGGTGGCGCTTGGCGACTATCTGAGGAAGGGTATTCCCGGCAGCCCCGTCGAGGAGAACGAGGTTGCGGCCCAGGAATATTACATGCGTGCCGCCGCCAACTACCGCAATCCGAACGCTCAGTTCGAGATGGGCCAGATGTTCCTCAAGGGTGAGGGCGGCGTCAAGGCCAGCGTCAAGCAGGCCGGACGCTGGTTCCAGCTGGCGGCCGAAAAGGGCCATGCGGGCGCGCAGGCGACGCTCGGCAACCTGCTTTTCCAAAGCGGCAAGATCGTGCGGGGGCTGGCGATGATGACCGCGGCGCTCGAACGAGCCTCACCTGCCGACCAGCCATGGATCCGTGGCATGCAGGAAGAAGCGTTTGCCGCCGCCGGCGAAGCCGACCGCCGCACCGCGATCTCGCTGGCCGACGACATCCTCACCAAGGGTGGCGGCGACCAGTAGGCCGGCAGAAATTCCGTTTTGAGATCAATTCTCGTTCGGTTCCGCCGGCATGCCGCTGGGCGCCGGCGTTGAGATCGGTGTGCCCTGCAAATGCGGGGCCAGCGTGTTCTCCGGGCAGCCGTCCCGCTGCTTTGTCCAGGACGTGTTGTTGAGCACCATCTCGCAACGGGCGAGGTAGCTTTGGCCGGCAGGCGTCAAGCAGGCGACCCGGCCGATCTGGAATGATTTGCCGTTGGCAAGGCACTCTGCATCGGCAAAAGCCGGCGTCGCCACCGCCATCGCAAGCGCGCAGCCAATCGGGCAGAGTGCAAATCGAGTAGTCATGGGAACCCCAGCCACCATGATGATTTCCCATCAAGCGCGCGATTTGTGGCGATAAGAGGTCAACTTATCGATGTGCCGCCGGACAGCAGGTCCGGTCAGGCCGGCCGCAGCGCCAGATCGATCGCCACCGGCACGTGGTCGGAGGGTTTTTCCCAGGCACGCACCTGCTTCTCGATCGAAGCCGACGAAAACCAGTTGGCGGCTTCGGGCGACAGAAGCAAATGGTCGATGCGGATGCCGTTGTTCTTCTGCCAGGCGCCGGCCTGATAGTCCCAGAACGTAAAGACGTCCGCGGAGTCGGTGACGGCACGCACGGCTTCGGTGAAGCCGAGATTCTTCAGCCGCCGGAACGCCTGCCGCGTCGCGGGCTGGAACAGTGCATCGCTTAGCCACTTTTCCGGATATTTCGCGTCGATCGGCTCGGGAATGACATTGTAGTCGCCGGCCAGGACCAGCGGCTCTTCCAGAGCAAGCCGCTCCTCGGCCCAGCGCTCAAGTCGCGACATCCAGGAAAGCTTGTAGGAGAACTTCTTCTCGTCGTCGATCGGGTTGCCGTTCGGCAGGTAGATCGAGGCAACGCGCAAGGCGCCCTTGTCGGTCGAGAACACGCCCTCGATGAAACGCGCCTGTTCGTCGGCATCGTCGCCCGGCAAGCCGCGATTGACCTCATCGAAACGCAGCTTCGACAGGATGGCGACGCCGTTGAAGCCTTTTTGGCCGTAAGTCTCGACATTGTAGCCGAGCGCCTCGATCTCGGCGCGAGGAAACTGCTCGTCGACCGTCTTGATCTCCTGCAGGCAGGCGATGTCGGGCGCGCTTTCCGTCAGCCAATGGGTCAAATTGCCGATGCGGGCGCGAACGCCGTTGATGTTCCAGGTGACGATTTTCATGGCGGCCTCGATAGGCTGGTGGTCCGGAGACTAGCGATCCGGTGGATGACGTTCGACAAGGCCGATCGTATTGCCTGCCGGGTCCTTTAGGAAGGCCATCCATTCGCTTTCCCCGGCTTGGCCGAACAGGCCTTCGGTGTCGCGATGAACGAGCGCTGGCGGCGCGGTGAAGGGGATGCCGGCGGCCTTTGCCGAAGCGTGGAACTCGTCGAGGCCCGATATATCGAGATAGACGGTGCCGGCCGGCAGGCCGTCAGTGAAAAGCAGGCGCACGTCACCGGCCAGGATGAAGGCGATGCCCGGCGGGTCGAAACGCGCGTGCAGGCTCATGCCGAGCACTTCGCGCCAAAACGCCAGCGTCGCATCGAGGTCGCGCCCGGCGGAAAGCGCGACCTGACGGACCGCGCCGATGTGAGGCATTTCTAGATCGAGAAGCTGGTGCCGCAGCCGCAGGAGGCGACCGCATTGGGGTTTCTGATCTGGAACGACTGGCCCATCAGATCGTCGACGAAATCGATTACCGAGCCGCCCATGTAGACCAGTGACAGGTCGTCGATAAGTACGGTGGCGCCGTCCTTTTCGATGGCGACGTCGTCATCATTGCGCCTGTCGACCAGATCGAACTTGTAGGAAAAGCCGGAACAGCCGCCGCCCTCGACCGAAACGCGCAGCGCCGTCTTACCGGCTTCGCTCGCCACAATCTTGGCGATCCGCCTGGCGGCGGCGTCGGTCATCTCGACTTTCATGGCAGTCTTGGCATCAGCGCCCATGGGCGTCACCTTGCATTCGGTTTCGTATGATAGGTATGAAGCGCGACGGGGCAAGTCAACTGCGGCATACGCTATGACCAACGAGTTGGGCGACATCGGATTCGGCTATCGGCCGCGCGCGGCCTATGCTAGCGACCCGGCAAAGTCGCGCGGGCGGTTGTTCGACGAGGTGGAAAGTCCGACGCGCACGCCGTTCCAGCGCGACCGCGACCGCATCATCCATTCGACGGCGTTCCGCCGGCTGAAGCACAAGACGCAAGTGTTCGTCGCACACGAAGGCGACCATTACCGCACGAGGCTGACGCATTCGATCGAGGTCGCGCAAATCGCACGCGCTCTGGCGCGGGCGCTGCGCGGCGACGAGGACCTGGCCGAGGCGGTGGCCCTGGTGCACGACTTCGGCCACACGCCCTTCGGCCATACCGGCGAGGACGCGCTGAATGAGAAGATGGCCGCCTGGGGCGGCTTCGACCACAATGCGCAGTCGCTGCGTGTGGTGACGCGGTTGGAGCGGCGCTATGCCGAGTTCGATGGGCTGAATCTCACCTGGGAAACCCTGGAGGGGCTGGTCAAGCACAATGGCCCACTGACCGATGCCAAGGGCAAAGGGCTGAAGGGGCCGGTGCCGCAGGCAATTCGCGACTATTCCGAACTGCACGACCTCGAGCTCGACCGCTTCGCCGGTATCGAGGCGCAGTGTGCGGCGATTGCCGACGACATCGCCTACAACACCCACGACATCGATGACGGGCTGAGGGCAGGGCTGTTGACGCTCGATATGCTGGAGGGCGTTTCGCTGCCGGGGTCGATCCTCAAGGGCGTGCGTCAGCGCTATCCGGCGCTAGATGACGTACGCACGGGCCACGAACTGATGCGCCGGCAGATCACCATCATGGTCGAGGACGTGATCATCTCGACGACGGCCAATCTGGCGCGCATCAAGCCTGACAGCGCCGAAGCGGTGAGGGCGGCCGGCGAGACGATGGTGAGCTTCTCCGCCGAGACGGCCGTATCGGAAAAGGAGCTGAAGGCCTTTCTTTACAAGCATCTCTACCGGCACGCGGACGTCATGCGGGTGCGCGCCGAGGCCGACCAGATCGTCCGAGACCTGTTCGACGTCTATTTCGCCGATCCGCGCGCCATGCCGGATGGCTGGCGCGAAGGGCTCGACCGGGCAGAGGACCGCGTCAAGGCGCGCAGTGTTGCCGATTTCCTGGCCGGCATGACGGACACTTATGCGCTCAAGGAACACAGGCGTTTGTTTGACCATACGCCGGATTTGAGCTAGGGCGGGCTCGATTTTGCCGGCCAGCGAGCCGGACCCCTGCAAAACCGTCAGAGCCACAGCAATGAACATCTTCGCCGATTTCAACGCGCGAATCATAAAGGCCGTCGAAGCGCTTGATTTGAAAGACAAGGATGGCGCGTCGCCGGACCTGTCGCGCATCGCTGTCGAGCCGCCGCGCGATGCCAGCCATGGCGACCTCGCGACCAACGCTGCCATGGTGTTGGCCAAGCCGACCGGCCAGAATCCGCGCGCGCTGGCAGAAAGGCTGGCTGAGGCGCTGCGCGCCGACGAGGATATCGCGGCCGCCGAGATCGCCGGCCCGGGCTTCGTCAATCTCAGGCTCAAGGACGGCTTCTGGCAGGCGCATCTGACGGCGCTGCTCGGCGAAGGCCGCAATTACGGCCGCTCGACGATCGGCGGCGGCAAGAAAACCAATGTCGAATATGTCTCGGCCAACCCGACCGGGCCGATGCATGTCGGCCATTGCCGGGGTGCCGTGGTCGGCGACGCGCTCGCCAATCTGATGGCCTTCGCCGGTTACGACGTGACCAAAGAATATGTCATCAACGATGCCGGTTCGCAGATCGACGTGCTCGGACGCTCGGTCATGCTGCGCTACCGCGAGGCGCTTGGCGATGAGATCGGCGACATTCCGGCCGGGCTTTATCCAGGCGACTATCTGATCCCCGTTGGTCAAGCGCTGGCCAGCGAATTCGGCCGCTCCCTGCTGCAGATGCCGGACGAGGAGGCGCTTGCCATCGTCAAGGACAGGACGATCGATGCGATGATGACGATGATCCGCGAGGATCTGGCGCTGCTCAACGTGCATCACGACGTCTTCTTCTCCGAGCGGACGCTGCATGCCAACAATGCGAAGAAGATCCGCTCGGCGATCAACGACCTGACGCTGAAGGGGCACATCTACAAGGGCAAGCTGCCGCCGCCCAAAGGCGAGAAGCCGGACGACTGGGAGGACCGCGAGCAGACGCTGTTCCGCTCGACCGCAGTCGGAGACGACATGGATCGGGCGCTGGTCAAGTCGGACGGCACCTTCACCTATTTCGCCGCCGATGTCGCCTACCTCAAGGACAAGGTCGATCGCGGCTTCGTCGATCTGATCTATGTGCTTGGTGCCGACCATGGCGGCTATGTGAAACGGCTGGAAGCGCTTGCCCGGGCGATTGCCGGCGACGAGGTCAAGCTTACCGTGCTGCTTTGCCAGCTGGTGAGGCTGTTTCGCGCCGGCGAGCCGGTTCGCATGTCGAAGCGGTCGGGCGAGTTCGTGACCTTGCGCGAAGTGGTCGAGGAGGTCGGCCGCGACCCGATCCGCTTCATGATGCTCTATCGCAAGAACGACGCGCCGCTCGACTTCGACTTCGCCAAGGTGACCGAGCAGTCGAAGGATAATCCCGTATTCTACGTGCAGTATGCCTCGGCGCGCTGCCATTCGGTGTTCCGGCAGGCGAGCGAGCAATTGGGCGAGGCCATGTTCGACCGCAACCAGCTGGCCGCCGAAGTGGCTTTGCTGACCGACGAGGGTGAGATCGGCCTGATCAGGAAGCTCGCCGAATATCCTCGGCTGATCGAAGCCGCGGCCCTCGCGCTCGAGCCCCACCGGCTGGCATTTTACCTCTACGAACTCGCTTCCAGCTTCCACGGACACTGGAACCGGGGCACCGACAATCCCGACTTACGTTTTGTTAAGGTTAACGACCGACAATTGACGTATGCCAGACTAGGGCTGGTGCAGGCTGTTTCGGACGTTTTGACGTCCGGCCTGACGCTGATCGGAGCCAATGCGCCCACCGAAATGCGTTAGGTTTGAGTAAAAAACCTGTCACCTTTTGCCCACATTGCGCTGGTAAGGGCCAACCCTACGCGACGTCCATGGCGTCCGAATGAGTGCGAGTTCGGGAACAATAATGGCAGACAGAACCCAGCTGAGAGCAGCCGACCACAACGACATCGCCAACGATGATCCGTTCGCGGAACTGACCAGGATCATGGGGTTCGACCCGCGCCAGCCGGTCAAACCGCAAACGCCGGCCCAGCCGAAAACCGCTGCCGCCGAACCGTCGGTGGACGAGGGCGATTTCGAGATCGATCTCGAGAAGGAGTTGATGGGCGAATTCGGCGCCGACGCCAATGATAATGCTTCCCCTGCCAAGCTTCGCGAGCCGACACCCGAACCGACCGCCGCCGACGAAATGGAGGACGCGCTTGCTGCCTCATTCGAACAGGATTTCGCGTTCGACGACAGTGCGGTGGATGATGTTGCTCCTGTTGCGGCCGCTCCTGTTGCCGCCGACGAAATTGCCTCCGGCCCCGAAAGGGCGTTCGCTCGCGCTGTCGAGCCGGAGTTCGATGAAGAGTTCGATAACGCCGTCGCCGGCTCGCTCGAAGACGTGTCGCCGTTCGAGGACGACCTTTCGAGTGACGACGAACTTGCCGCCTCGCTCGACCAGGATTTTCGGCTCGACGACGATGTGACCGGCGAGGACGAACCCAGGGCCGCGGCCGAGGCGATCGAGCCGGTCGACGAGCCCGCCTTGGACCCTGAGTTCGACGACGCCGTGGCAAGCTCGCTCGAAGACGAGCTGATGCTCGAAGAGCATGAGCCGATGGAGCAGGCGGTCGCCGTTGAAACGGCGGCGCAAGCGGCCGCGCCTGCGTTCGATGACGCATTCGACGACGCGGTTGCAAGCTCGCTCGAAGACGAGCCGATGTTCGACGAGCAGGAGCCGGCTGATAACGCCGCCCCGGCATCGCCGGTTGAGGCGGCCGATGAGAATTTTGCCGGCCATGCCGATGATGCCATGGCCGATGTCGACATGGACTTCGACGTTCGCGCGAACGAGCCTGCCGAAATCGAAGAACCAGAGTTTATCGAAGAGCTGTCGATCGAAGAGCCAGAGGCCGCCCGGCTTTCCGGCACGGCCGCTGAAGCGGCGCTCGACGACGATTTCGATCTGAGCTTCGACGATGCGCCTGCCGAGCACCCCGAACAGCCCGTAGCGCAGGTCGTTGCAGCCGAACCCGCGGCCCAGGCCGCCGCTGTCGTCCCAACGGCCCCAGTGGCCGAGGAACGCAGCCTGGAGGACGAACTGAACGCGCTGCTGGGTGCGATGAGCACACGGCCGGCACAAGCGGTCAACGAACCTCAGACAAGCCAGCAGTCTGCCCAGCAGACTGCCCAGAAGCCCGTGATGGCTGTTCAGCAGCCCATCGCGCCGGTAATTCAGAAGCAAGCAGTGGCTGCTGAACAGCCAATGGCGGCGGTCAAAGACGTCGCCAACGACCCGGTGCATGCTGTCGACGAGCTGGATTGGGAACTCGACGAGCACGAGCCCGCTGAGCCGCAGCAGTCCAGTGCCGCCGATGACGCCGATCTTGGCAGTGTCCTCCTCGATGAGCTTGAAGGCGAGGATTTCGGTGTTGAAGCCGCTGCCGGACCCACGGGTGATTTAGACAACAATGCGCTCGACGCCGACTTCGCCAGGAACATCGGTCTGGATCATGACTCGGCCGACAAGAGTGCGGCAGCTGCTGCCGAAGAAGACCCGCTCGATGCGCTGAACTGGCTGACGACACGCGCCACGCCGCCCGAGCCGGCCCGCTCGTGGAGCCGCGTGACGCCGGTCGCACAGCCTCAACCCGCTTTTGCAAGCCAGCCGGTGGCTTCGGCGCGTCCGGCGCCACCGCAGCCGGCTGCAACGCCGTCCTATCGGGCCGCACCGGTCGAAGAGAGGCCGTCCTATGAAGGCCAGGCATCGCGTGAAGATAGGTCATCCTATGAAGATCGGCCCGCCTACATGGAAGCTGCGCCAATTTCGCATCAACAGCCTTCCGCCTATGACGAGATGCCCGATGTCGAGACGGTCGACGTGCCCGAGCGCGTCGTGGCGCTGGCGGACGATCTCGACATTCCGGAGCTCAACTTCGACGATGACGAGCCGGTGGCGCCCGCCTACGACGATCTCGATGCCGATTTTGCCAGCCTTCTCACCGAAATGAATGCCACGGATATAGCGCCGGCCCCAGTGCGCAGTGCTGGCTATGACGATGAATACGATCCCGGCTTCGCGTCTGGCTACAAGCAAGATCGCGGCGAGACGCGCGCCTATGGCACCAAGCCTGCGGAAGCCCCTGTCAGCCCGGCAGCCGCTTCCTATGCGGATGCAGCGGACGGTTTCGATCTGGGATCGTTGCCCGGCGGCCAGCCGGTTTCGCAAGCCGACGATTTCACCTTCGATGAGCTCGACTACGATCCCGAACTGGACGAGGAGATGTCGGTTCCCGGCCTCGCGGCACGCGAGGCCGAAAGGCAGCCGCGCAGGCGCGGGCTGCTGATAGGTGCGGTGGTCGGCGCCGTTGCGATCGCCGGAGGCCTTGGCGCCTTTGCGTTGACCCTCGGCGGCAAGAGCGGCGGCGATGCGCCGGTCATCGTCAAAGCCGACAACAGGCCGATCAAGATCAAGCCGGAGAATCCAGGCGGCACTGTCGTGCCGAACCAGGACAACAAGGTTTATGACGCTGTGGCCAAGGGCGCCAAGCCCGCCGAGCCGGTTCAGCAGAAGCTGGTCACCAACACCGAAGAGCCTGTGGACCTGAAGGCCAACGAACCGGAGAGCCGCGTCGTCGATCTTTCGCCCAATGACCCCGATGCCGCAGACGATATCGACGCGCCCGGCACCGAGGCGTCCGATAGCAATGCGTCTGGCACCAACGCGCGTGACACCAGCGCGCCTGACACTAATGCGCTTGGCGCCAATGCGGCTGGCGATACCGTAGCCGCCGCACCGGCGCCCAAGTCCGAGGATCGCATCGCGCAGGTTCTGCAGGAGGCCGAGAAGGGTGCCGAGACCGTCGCCGTTGCGCCGCGCAAGGTACGGACCATGGTCGTGAAACCTGACGGCTCGCTGGTGGCGCGCGAGGATCCGGCGCCTGCCGCCCCGCAGATGGCTGCTGCCGAGCCGGCCGATCCGGCGCCGCAGCACGTGGCTCCGGCCGCCCAGGCGGACGCCGCCGCGCAGACCGGCACCGTGCCCCTGATCGACCAAATGACAAGCGACCCGAAAATTGGCGACCCGAAGATTGGCGACCAGCCGAGTGGCGATCAGGCGAGCGGCGATCAGGCCGAAACCTCCAAGCTGCAGCCGGCGCCCAAGCCCGAGACAAAGGCTGAAGCCCAGCCGTCAGCCAGCAAGCAGTCGGCCACCACCCCGGCCACGGTTCCGGTGGCGCCGCAGCGCCCGTCCGACCAGCCGGTCGACGTGGTCGGCGAGGTCAAGCCCGATCAGGTTGCTTCCATCGATCCGGCCGCTGCCGGCGCTGGTTCGTGGTCGATACAGATCGCTTCGCAGCCGACAGTCGAAAGCGCCCAGGCGACTTACCAGGATCTGCAGCGCCGCTACGGCGGCGTGCTTTCCGGCCGCACCGCCAACATCGTCAAGGCCGAGATTGCCGGCAAGGGCACCTTCTACCGCGTCCGCGTTCCGGCGCAGTCTCGCAACGAGGCGATCAAACTGTGCACCAGCTACAAGGCTGCCGGCGGCAATTGCTTCGTGTCCCACTAGCGGCACTAAAGCCCCTCGAAAAGCCGGCGCCCGCGCCGGCTTTTTTGCGTGAACGGAAACTTTGGAGGCAATTGCGGGCGATTCCCTTTGTCGTCGCGAAGCTCTAAACTGTTCCGCATGACCGAATCAAAATCCATGATCCTCGGCTGCGCCGGGAAATCACTGACCCGCGACGAGATCCGTTTCTATCGCAACGAATGCCCGTGGGGCTTCATCCTGTTTGCGCGCAATATCGGCGAGACCGAGCAGATCCGCGATCTGGTCGCCGCCATGCGCGACTGCGTCGGGCGTGCGGACGCGCCGGTATTCATCGACCAGGAGGGCGGCCGCGTGCAGCGCCTGCGGCCGCCGCTTGCGCCGAACTATCCGGCTGCCGGTGCACTCGGTGCCTTGTGGCGCGACGACCATGACGCCGGCACCCGTGCCGCATGGCTGATGGCGCGGCTGCATGCCTTCGACCTGCTGCGCTACGGCATCACGGCGGATTGCCTGCCGGTGCTCGATGTGCCGATCGAGGGCGCCAGCGACGTCATCGGCGCGCGCGCCTATGGCAAGGAGCCGCGCGCCGTCATCGAATTGGGTCGCGCCGCGGCGGAAGGCCTGATGGCGGGCGGCGTGCTGCCGGTGATGAAGCATATTCCCGGTCATGGAAGGGCCTTCGCCGATACGCATTTCGAACTGCCGACCGTCGACGCCTCGATCGGCGACCTGCAGCGGCATGATTTTGCGCCATTCAGGGAGCTCAACCATTTGCCGATGGCGATGACGGCGCATGTCATCTATAGCGCGATCGACCCGAAGAACCCGGCCACCACATCCGGCAAGGTCATCGAAAAGATCATCCGCGGCGAAATCGGCTTCGATGGTCTGTTGATGAGCGACGACACTTCGATGAAGGCACTTTCTGGGGATTTCCCGTCAAAGGCGGCCGCTATCCTTGCGGCGGGCTGCGATCTGGTCCTTCACTGCAACGGCGTGTTCGAGGAGATGGCCGGCATTGCATCGCGAACGACCGGGCTTGAGGGCAAGTCGTTTGAGCGCGCGGAGCGGGCGCTGACCTATATCAGGAACCGTGACGTTGTGGACGAGACCGAGATTCGGGCCGAATTTGCCAGTTATTTCGACGCGGTAGCCTAGCATCAAAGGAAGCGAAGTGGCGGAAGCATTGGACCTGAAGGCCGGCAAGGCCGCACCGATGGACCGCTTGTGGGCCGAGAACGACGATTCCCGGCTGACCGGCGATCCGGCGTTGGTCGTCGATGTGGCCGGTTTCGAAGGTCCGCTCGATCTTCTGCTGCATCTTGCCCGCAATCAGAAGGTCGACCTGTCGCGCATCTCGATCCTGGCGCTGGCCGAACAGTATCTGGCATTCGTCGAGAAGGTGAGGGCGCTGAGGCTGGAGCTTGCCGCCGACTATCTGGTGATGGCAGCGTGGCTGGCGTTTCTCAAGTCGAAGCTCCTGATCCCCAAGCAGCCCGGCGACGAAGGCGAAAGCGGCGAGGAACTGGCGGCGGTGCTGCAGTTCCGGCTGAAGCGGCTGGAGGCCATGCGCGACGCGGCGGCACGGCTGGTCAACCGCAACCGGCTCGGACGCGACGTGTTTGCACGTGGCATGCCGGAGATGGTGATCGTCGAGAAGCGCAATGCCTATTCGGCCTCGCTCTATGACCTGTTGACCGCCTATGCCCAGCAGCGCCAGAAGCAGGCGATCACCAATGTGACGATTGCCAGGCGCGGCGTGTGGTCGCTCAAGGATGCGCGCGACGTGCTGACCAGGCTGATCGGGTCGCTGCGCGACTGGACGGCGCTCGACAGTTTCCTGGTCGAATATCTGGCCGGCCCGGAAGAGCGGCGCACCGCGGTTGCCAGCTCGTTTGCGGCGACGCTGGAACTGGTGCGCGAAGGCAAGATGGAAATGCGGCAGGACCAAGTTTTCGCGCCGCTTTATCTGCGCGGCCGCGCCCAGGCCATCAAGATAGTCGAGGTGACATCATGAGCGAACGCGCCAACGCTTCGATCATTCCATTCAAGGTCGAGGACGACGCCGAGCAAGGCGCGGTCGCCGAGAACCCGGCACAAAATCAGGGGCAGAATTTGTCGCGGAATCCTGGCGGGCGGCTGCATATGGCGGAGGCCGTACGGATGGCCGAGGCGATCGTTTTCGCCAGCGCCGAGCCGGTCAGCGAAAAACAGCTCACTTCGCGGCTGCCCGACGGCATCAACATTGCCGCGGCAATGGCCGAACTGCAGCAGATCTATGCGCGGCGCGGCGTCAATCTGGTGCGCGTCGGCGATGCCTGGGCGTTTCGCACCGCCGGCGACCTCGCCTTCCTGATGAGCCGTGACACGGTGCAGCAGCGCAAACTGTCCCGCGCTGCCCTCGAAGTGCTGGCGATCATCGCCTACCACCAGCCGGTAACGCGCGCCGAGATCGAGGACATCCGCGGCGTCGAGACGTCAAAGGGGACGCTCGACACGCTGATGGAGACCGAATGGGTGAGGATGCGCGGCCGGCGCCGCACGCCCGGCCGTCCCGTCACCTATGGCACGACCGATATTTTCCTCGACCATTTCGCGCTGGAGGAGATACGCGATCTCCCCGGCATGGAGGAATTGAAGGGTGCGGGGCTGCTGTCCGGCCGTATGCCGTCGAATTTCTCGGTGCCGCTGCCGCCGGCCGACCCCGATGCGCTCACCGACGACGAGGATCCGCTGACGGATATCGACCTCGAGGAACTCGGTCTTTTGACGCCGCGCGTCACGGAAGATTGAGCCGAGCGCCATCTTAAAGCCACAGGCAGGATGGAACTGCGCCGATTGGTAGCGGGCCGCCGTGCCGAAAGTGCGTGACTTCGGCGACTCATTCATGAACTCTGTCGCAGTTCTGTTTGAATCCGAACCCGAAAGCGCATAGATCAGCGTCTGGGAAACCGTTCGAGAGAGATTTGCTATGGGTTCATTTTCGATTTGGCACTGGATGATCGTTCTGGTGATCGTGCTGCTGGTCTTCGGCCGCGGCAAGATCCCCGAGCTGATGGGCGACATGGCCAAGGGCATCAAGAGCTTCAAGAAGGGCATGGCGGACGACGAGACTGCCGACGACAAGCGCACCGTCGAACACCGTGCCGACGAAACCGTTTCGGTACCGAAGGAAAAGGCCAGCAAAGGCTGAGCCCAAACTTTAGTCGGACGTATAGCCATGTTCGAAGTCGGCTGGACCGAGATGCTGGTGATCGCGATTGTCATGATCGTGGTCGTCGGGCCCAAGGATTTGCCCAACATGCTGCGCACCTTCGGTCGCACGACGGCGAAGCTGCGCGCCATGGCTTCCGATTTCCAGCGGCAGTTCAACGACGCGTTGAAGGAAGCCGAACTCGACGACGTCAAGAAGTCGGTCGATTCGCTGAGAAGTCTCAATCCGGCAGCCGAGATCAGGAAGCAGCTCAATCCATTCGAACAGGCCGCCGCCGAGGTCCGTTCCGGCGTCGATGCCGTGATGAAACCCAAGCCGGCCGTCGATGCCGCCGCTTCGACGGAGCAGGCAGCCGAGCCGCTGAACAACGGCGCAACGACGATGCCGGGCGTCAGCCCGCCGGAGCCTACGCCGGCCACGCCGATCTTTCCGGCGATGACGGACGAGTCCGTCGTGGCGCCGGCCGTGCAGGCGCAAACGGTTGCGGCGGCAGTGCCGCAAAAAGCATCTACGGCAAGGAAGAAGCCGGCGCCCGCGAAAGCCGCGGCCGCCGCGCCGGCCAAGCCGGCAAAGACCGCTGCGCCAAAGGCCGCCGCAAAAGCTGAGCCGAAACCGCAGTCGCCAGCAGCGAAGAAGCCGGCGTCAGCAGCGAAGAAGCCGGCCGCCAGGAAAACGGCGGGAGCCGCCAAGTGAGCGTTTCGGACAAGGAAAAGGACGAGATCGAAAAATCGTCGGCTCCGCTGATGGAGCACCTGATCGAGCTGCGCCGGCGCTTGATCTGGTCGATCGGCGGTTTTTTCGTCGCCTTCCTGGTCTGCTTCTTTTTCGCCAAGCGGCTGTTCAACCTTCTGGTCATTCCGTTCAAATGGGCCACGCAATGGGCCGGGCTCGACCCGCACAAGGTCGAGCTGATCTATACGGCGCCACAGGAATTCTTCTTTACCCAGGTCAAGCTCGCCATGTTCGGCGGCATGGTCATAGCCTTTCCGCTGATCGCCACGCAGATCTACAAATTCATCGCGCCCGGCCTCTACAAGAACGAACGCAATGCCTTCCTGCCGTTCCTGATCGCCTCGCCGATCCTGTTCCTGATGGGCGCGTCGCTGGTCTATTTCTTCTTCACGCCGATGGTGATGTGGTTCTTCCTCGCCATGCAGCAGACCGGCACCAATGACCAGGTGCAGATTTCGCTGCTGCCGAAAGTGTCCGAATATCTCAGTCTGATCATGACGCTGATCTTCTCCTTCGGCCTGGTGTTCCAGTTGCCGGTGGTGACAAGCCTGATGACGCGGGTCGGCATGCTGTCGTCCACGGCCCTTGCCGAGAAGCGCAAATGGGCCATCGTCATCGCCTTCGTCGTGGCGGCGGTGCTGACGCCGCCCGACCCGATGAGCCAGATCGGCCTCGCCATTCCGACGATCCTGCTCTACGAGGTCTCGATCTGGTCGGCCCGGCTGATCGAGCGCAGCAAGGAGCGCGACCGTGTGGCTCGCGAAAAACAGGACGCCACGGAAGAGGTGGCCGACAAGCCGGCGGACGCGTCATCGACGTAGGTTCGGTTGAAGCGGACAGCATCTTTCTTCCGACCGCTGCAACTTTGTTCTTGCTTTGTGCCGGCAGCTATGCTACTAATTTGGCTATGGTGCCAATTGGCTCCAAAAACCCGCCCACTCAGGGCGGGTTTTTTTGTTTCTTCCTTTTGAAGTTCCGGTGTTGCCGCCTGAGGTCGGCGGGACAGCGCCCCCCTCTGTCCTGCCGGACATCTCCCCCACTTGGGGGGAGATTGGCAACTTCGCCGATGGCTTGCTTTTTCAGCGCCGGAGATTGGCGAAAGCCGCAGTGACGGCCGATCTCCCCACCCGTGGGGAAATGTCCGGCAGGACAGAGGGGCGGCGCGAAGGAACTCTGCCTTGACGCCTTGCATCGATGCGGTTTACCCCCTCTGGCCTACTCAAGGACGAACAGACCATGCTTGACATCAAATGGATTCGCGACAACCCGAAGGCCCTTGTCGAAGCGCTCCAGAAGCGCTCGTGGTCGGCTGAGGATGCGCGGTCCACGGTCGACGACTTGATCGCGGCGGATGAGGCGCGGCGCGAGCATCTGACCGAGCTGCAGGCCAGACAAGAACGCCGCAACGCCGCCTCGAAGGAGATCGGCAATGCCATGCGCTCGGGCGACGCCGCTCTTGCCGAAAGGCTGAAGGCCGAGGTCGGCGAGATCAAGGCCTTCATCCAGAATGGCGAGGCGCGCGAGCGCGAGCTCGACAAGGCGCTGAACGATGTGTTGGCAGTGCTGCCAAACGTGCCGTTCGACGACGTGCCGGTCGGCAAGGACGAGCACGACAACGTCGTCAAGCGCGTCGTTGGCGAGGTGCCGACGCGGCCGAACTGGGTGAAGGAGCATTTCGAGATCGGCGAAGCGCTCGGCATGATGGATTTCGAGCGGGCAGCACGGCTTTCCGGCTCGCGCTTCACCGTGCTCAAAAGCGGCCTGGCGCGGATGGAACGCGCGCTCGGCCAGTTCATGCTGGATCTGCACACCACCGAGCACGGCTATGTAGAGATCCAGCCGCCGTTGATGGTGCGCGACGAGGTGCTTTTCGGAACCGGCCAACTGCCGAAATTCGAGGAGGATTTATTTTTCGTTCGGCACGGGGACGGCAGGCTTGGCCTGATCCCAACCGCCGAAGTGCCGCTCACCAATCTCGTTCGCGACGAGATCACGCCGCACGAAAAACTGCCGCTGCGCTATACGGCGCTGACGCCGTGCTTCCGCTCCGAGGCGGGCTCGGCCGGGCGCGACACGCGCGGCATGCTGCGCCAGCACCAGTTCTACAAGGTCGAACTGGTGTCGATCACCGACCAGGAGACTTCGGTTGCCGAGCATGAGCGCATGACCGAATGCGCCGAGAAGGTGCTGAAGCGGCTCGGCCTGCCGTTCCGCACCGTGACGCTGTGCACCGGCGACATGGGCTTTGGCGTGCGCAAGACCTACGACATCGAGGTCTGGCTGCCCGGCCAGAATGCCTATCGCGAGATATCGTCGTGCTCGGTATGCGGCGATTTCCAGGCGCGGCGCATGGACGCCCGCTACAAGGACAAGGACGGCAAGGGCAACCGCTTCGTCCACACGCTGAACGGTTCGGGCACCGCCGTCGGCCGCGCTCTCATTGCCGTCATCGAAAATTACCAGAACGAGGACGGCAGCGTAACCATTCCTGAAGCGCTTCGGCCTTACATGGGCGGTCTGGAAAAGATCGAATCGACATAATGCGCATCCTTCTGACCAACGACGACGGCATCCATGCCGAGGGCCTTGCATCACTCGAACGCATCGCGCACACGCTGTCGGACGACGTCTGGGTGGTGGCACCGGAACAGGATCAGTCCGGCTATGCGCATTCGCTGTCGATCTCGGAGCCGCTGCGGCTCAGGAAAATCGGCGAAAAGCACTTTGCGGTGCGCGGCACGCCGACCGACTGCGTCATCATGGGCGTGAAGAAGATCCTGCCCGAAGCGCCTGACCTGATCCTGTCCGGCGTCAATTCCGGCGCCAACATCGCCGACGACGTCACCTATTCGGGCACGGTCGCCGGCGCCATGGAAGGCGCGCTGCTCGGCGTGCGCTCGATCGCCATCAGCCAGGCCTATTCCTATGTTGGCGAGGACCGCGTCGTTCCCTACGAGACCGCCGAAGCGCTGGCACCGGCGCTGCTCGAAAAGCTCGTCGCCATGCCGTTGCCGGACGGTGTGCTGCTCAACGTCAATTTTCCGAATTGCGAGCCGCAAGAGATCGGCGGCATCGTGGTCACTTCGCAGGGCAAGCTGGTCCACAGCCTGTGGGTCGACGAGCGGCGCGACGGGCGCGGCCTGCCATACTATTGGCTACGCTTCGGCCGCGAGCCCGTCGAAGGCAAGCAAGGCACCGACCTCCATGCCTTGCGCAATCGGCTGGTGTCGGTGACGCCGCTGCAGCTCGATCTCACCGCGCATGAAATCCGCGATCAACTGGCCAAGGCGCTCGCATGAACTCAAACCACGCTGCAACGGTCGACGAGCGCGAAGGTTTCGCTGCCTTCCTGCTTCGCCTGCGCGGCAGGGGCACGGTGCCGAAGGCGCTGATCGCCGCCTTTGAGGCGACGCCGCGGCGCGGCTTTCTGTCTCCGCATTTTCATTCCATAGCCTGGTCGGACCGTATGCTGCCGATCGAATGCGGCGAGGCCATCGAAGGCGCCGACCTGCAGGCGGCGGTGATCGCGGCACTTGCGATCGAGCCGGGCAACCGCGTGCTCGAGATCGGCACCGGGTCGGGCTACACGGCGGCGGTGATGTCGCGGCTTGCCGCGCGGATCGTCACCATCGACCGTTACAAGACGCTGGCCGAACAGGCCCGGCAGCGCCTTGAGGCACTCGCCATCGGCAATGTCATCGTGCGTCAGGCGGACGGTTCCAACGGGCTGGCCAACGAAGCGCCGTTCGACCGCATCGTTGCCTGGGCGGCCTTCGACAGCCTGCCGCGCTTTCTCCTCGATCAATTGTCGAGCGGCGGCATCGTCATCGCGCCGATCGGACCCGACGAGGGCGAGCAGGTGCTGGCCAAGCTTACCAAGGTCGGCAGCCGCTTCGAACGCGAGGATATCGGCCTGGTGCGCCTGCAGCCGATCCTGCACGGTGTCGCCGCCGTCATCTAGGCTGTGTCGATATTCAGGTGAGGTCGGCCTGCAAATGGCGGCTTCCTCCGCTTCCGGTGCTCACGTACCCAAAAGTACGCTCCGCTCCGGTTCTCGGAACCCACCATTTTCGGCTCGGCCTGACCTGAATCTCGGCACACCCGGCGCCCGGATCCTGGAATATTTTAAGAAAATTTGCGCCTGATTCTACAGGTTTAACCGACCGGTAACATTAACGCGCTTTAATCACACTCAGTTGTACCGGGTCTGTGCGGGTTAGTGCGATGCAATTCAGTGTTTTGAAGGCAAACGGACGCAATCTGGCGCGTGGCTGCGCCGTCCTCATGATCGCAGGCGCTGCGACAGGGTGTAGTTCCCAGGTGGCGCGGTTCAACAGCGTCGACGACGTGTTCACCGCCTCGACCAACAACCAGCGCGCCATCATCGACAAGCAGGATGCTGCCCAGCCCTATCCGGGCGATGTTGCGGCCGCGCCGATCGACGGCAGCCACACCCAGTCGGTCAGCCGCTCAAGCCTCGAACCGGTCACGGCACAGCAATTGCCGCCGCCGGCTCCCGCGCTGGCGCCTGCCGCCCGTCCGGTGCGTACCGCTGCCGCGCCGGCCCTGGCACCTGCCGCTCCTCCTGTCGACAGGACGGCAACCGGCACCGTCGCTCCGGCGGCAAGGCCGTTCAAGAACGCCGAGCCCGACGCGCCGCGCATGGCGACAGCCGCCGGCGCGCCACATGCAACCGAGATCGTCGTCAAGGACGGCGAGACCATTTCCGGGCTGTCGCGGCGCTACGGCGTGCCGGCCGATGCCATCATGAAAGTCAACGGCCTGAGCGCGACGAAGGGGCTGAAGACCGGCCAGAAGCTCGTCATCCCGGCCTATGCGTATTCGAGCAACGGCGCCGCGCCAAAAGTCGCCGATGCCAAGCCCGCGAACGGCACCAGGCACGACCAGCCGGCCGACGCGCCGGAGAAGGTGGCCGTGCTGCCGCAGCAACCGAAGCTCAGGGAAGGCAAGTCTGCCGCGCAGGTGGACGCCTCGGCTGCCGCGAGCCAGCCGAAGGATGGAAAGACTGCGGCGAAGGTGGCTTCGGCGACGGCCAAGCCGGCCGGTGCCGGCGGCACTTACACGGTTCAGCAAGGCGATACGCTGTCCGCCATTGCCAGAAAGACCGGCGTCGGCGTTGTTGCGCTGAAGCAGGCGAACGGCATGCAGGATGGACTGCTCAAGATCGGCCAGACCCTGAAAGTGCCGGCAGGCGGAACCGCTGTCGTCGCCGGTGCGAAGCCGGCTAAGGTCGATCCGGTGACGACGGCCACCACCCAGCCGCCGGCCAAGGCCACGCCGACGCAGACGCTCGCCTCCTACACGCCGCCGAAGAAGGATGCGAAAGTCATCCAGCAGGCCGAGGACGACGATGCGGTGGCGCCGGACGCGACCGGCATCGGCAAGATGCGCTGGCCGGTGCGCGGCCGCGTGATCTCAAGCTTCGGCGGCGGCAAGGACGGCGTCGACATTGCCGTGCCCGAGGGGACGCCGGTCAAGGCGGCTGAAAACGGTGTCGTCATTTATGCCGGTGACGGCCTCAAGGAATTCGGCAACACGGTGCTGGTGCGGCACGAAAACGGTCTGGTCACTGTCTACGGCCACGCCAGCTCGATCGAGGTGCAGCGCGGCCAGAAGGTCAAGCGCGGCCAGGAAATCGCCCTGTCCGGCATGAGCGGCACCACCGACTCGCCGAAACTGCATTTCGAAGTGCGCAAGAACTCGGCGCCGGTCGATCCTTCGACCTATCTCGAATAGACGACGAAAAGCGATTTGCGGGCCACCTGACCTTCAGCCCGCCGAGGAAGTCCGCTCCGCAAGGTGCGGGCTTCTTCTGCTGTTAGTCCTTGAGCGGCTAATCCTTCAGCGGCTTGCCGAGCCTGCCAGCCAGGTCCTGGGTGAACTGCCAGGCGACGCGGCCCGAACGGCTGCCGCGCGTCGTCGCCCATTCCAGCGCCTCGGCGCGCAGCGTCTCGGGATCGATGGCGAGATCGTGATGGCGGACATAGCCGTCGATCATGTCGAGATATTCGTCCTGCGAACATTTGTGGAAGCCAAGCCACAGGCCGAAGCGGTCCGACAGCGAAACCTTCTCCTCGACCGCTTCGGACGGATTGATCGCCGTCGAGCGCTCATTGTCGATCATGTCGCGCGGCAACAAATGCCGCCGGTTCGAGGTGGCGTAGAAGATGACGTTGGCCGGGCGGCCCTCGACGCCGCCTTCAAGTGCTGCCTTCAGCGATTTATAGGACGTGTCGTCATGGTCGAATGACAGGTCGTCGCAAAACAGGATGAAGCGGAAGGGCGCTGTCTTCAGCAGGCTCATCAGCTTCGGAAGCGTGTCGATGTCTTCGCGATGGATCTCGATGAGCTTGAGCGGCAGGTCGAGCTTGGTCGAAGCGTTGACCGCGGCGTGCACGGCCTTGACCAGCGACGATTTGCCCATGCCGCGCGCGCCCCACAACAGCACGTTGTTGGCGGCATAGCCGGAGGCGAAGCGCTCGGTATTGTCGACCAATATGTCGCGGACGCGGTCGACCCCGCGGATCAGGCCGATGTCGACGCGGTTGACCTTGAGCACCGGCTCCAGATAGCCGGGATCGGCCTGCCAGACGAAGCAATCGGCGTCGCCGAGGTCGGTTTGCGGCACCGGCGGTGGCGCGAGGCGGGCGATCGCCTCGATCAGACGGTCGAGCTTCTGGCTCAGGATATCGATGGTGCTGTCGGTCATCTCTTGTCTTTTTGTTCGCATTCGGGACGGTGCGGCAGGCCAACCTACCTGATTTCAGCGGTTTCGAAACTCGTCCCAAGCATTTGTTCGGGCATCATCTTTTGCGAAAACCGAGCGTCGCTTTTCGGGATCACCCTCTAACACGGCTCACCAGGCCGGAAAAGCAGCCGATTTGCCCGGCCGCGCAGTTGCATTGGCAACGTTACCGACTATATTCCGGCCAAATTTGGCGGGGCCGTCAAATTCCCAGAACGGTTTGCGGCTGTTTTTAAAATTCAGGAGTACCTCGATGTTCGTGACACCGGCATACGCCCAAGGCATCGGCGGGGACTCGTCCGCAATGTTTATCCAGATCGTGCCGTTTGCTCTGATTTTCGTGATCATGTATTTTCTGATCATCCGGCCGCAGCGTACGCAGCTGAAGAAGCGCGGCGAGATGCTGGCGGCGGTTCGCCGCGGCGACACCGTTGTCACCGGTGGCGGCTTGGTCGGCAAGGTAACCAAGGTGATCGACGATAACGAGCTCGAGATCGACCTTGGCGGCGGTACCAAGGTGACGGCGCTGCGCTCGACGATCGCCGACGTGCGCGTCAAGGGCGAGCCGGTAGCGAACCAGAACGCCAAGAAATAACCGAATTGTCGGCGGAACGATCCGCCAGTACGCCCTGACGGACGACGCCATATGCTTTATTTTTCGCGCTTCAAGATGATCCTGATCTGGCTGGCCGTGGCGGCCACAGTGGTCCTCGCTGCGCCCAACCTTTTTTCCGCCAGCACGCTGGCCAAGTTGCCCGACTGGGTGCCGAAGCGGCAGATGACGCTCGGCCTCGACTTGCAGGGCGGCTCGCACATCCTGCTCAGGATGGATCCGAACGATCTGATCAAGGATCGGCTGGAGACGACGCGCGACGAAATCAGGACGCTGCTGCGCGATGCCAAGATCGGCTATACCGGCCTTTCCGGAACGGGCCGCACGGTGCAGGTCCGCATCACCGATCCCGCACAGATCGACGCTGCCAAGACAGCCTTGAAACCATTGACCAATCCGGTGGCCGCAGGCCTGTTCAGCGGCGGCTCCATCCAGGAGATGACGCTGGATGATTCCGAGCCCGGCCTGCTCAAATTCTCCGTCACCGATGCGGGGATCAAATATCGCACCTCGACGGCGCTGACGCAGGCGATCCAGGTTGTCGAGCGTCGTGTCAACGAACTCGGCACCACCGAGCCGATCGTGCAGCGCCAAGGCGACGACCGTATCCTGGTGCAGGTGCCTGGTCTGCAGGATCCGCAACGGCTGAAGGAAATTCTTGGCCAGACTGCCAAGCTGACCTTCCAGATGGTCGACCAATCGATGCCGGTGCAGGACGCTCTGAACGGCCGTCCGCCGCCGGGATCCTCGGTGCTGTATTCGCAGGACGACCCGCCGGTTCCGTACCTGATCGAGAACCGCGTCATCGTTTCCGGCGAAAACCTCGTCGATGCCCAGGCGACCTTCAACTCCCAGACCAACGAGCCGGTTGTTTCGTTCCGGTTCGATTCGAAAGGGGCGCAGCGGTTCGGCCAGGCGACCGCACAAAATGTCGGCAAGCTGTTTGCCATCATCCTCGATAATCAGGTGATTTCGGCGCCGCAGATCCGTGAACCGATCCCGGGCGGCACCGGACAGATATCGGGGAATTTCACCGCCGAGAGCGCCAACGATCTCGCCGTGCTGCTGCGCGCCGGCGCCTTGCCAGCGACGCTGACGGTGATCGAAGAGCGGACGGTGGGGCCGGGACTTGGCCAGGACTCCATCCATGCCGGTAAGGTCGCCGGCATCATCGGGTCGATCCTGGTGGTGGCATTCATGTTCGTCGCCTACGGCTTCCTCGGCTTCCTCGCCAACATCGCGCTGGCGGTGCATGTGGCGATGATCGTCGGGCTGCTGTCGCTGCTTGGAGCGACACTGACCCTACCCGGTATCGCCGGTATCGTGCTGACCATCGGCATGGCGGTCGATTCGAACGTTCTCATCTATGAACGCATCCGCGAGGAGCGACGTGCCGGCCGCTCGGTCATTCAGGCAATCGATACCGGTTTCAGCAAGGCGCTGGCGACCATCGTCGATTCCAACGTGACCTCACTGATCGCGACCGTGGTGCTGTTCTGGCTCGGAACCGGGCCGGTGAAGGGCTTTGCCGTCACTTATGCCATCGGCATCCTGACCACGGTCTTCACCGCCTTCACCTTCACCCGCCTGCTCGTGTCGATCTGGCTTCGCCGCGCCCGTCCGAAGGAGTTGCCGCGGGCGCCTGTGACGTTCATTCCACCAGGCACGAAAATTCCGTTCATGGGTATTCGCCGCTGGACGTTCACACTGTCCAGCGTGCTTTCGGTGCTGTCGGTCATCGGCTTCATGACCATCGACATAAATTACGGCATCGATTTCAAGGGCGGCTCACTGATCGAGGTGCAGTCCAAGGCCGGCAATGCCGATCTGGCCGACATCCGCGGCAGGCTGACGGAACTTAATATCGGCGAGGTGCAGGTTCAGCAGTTCGGCGAACCGAACGACGTGCTGATCCGCGTCGGCACGCAGGCGGGCGGCGAGAACGCTGAGCAGACCGTCATCGACAAGGTGCGCGGCGAGCTGCAGGATCAGTATGATTTCCGCCGCGTCGAAGTGGTGGGGCCGACGGTCTCGGGCGAGCTTGCCAAGCAAGGCACCATCGCCATGCTTATCGCGCTGCTCGGCATCCTGATCTATGTCTGGTTCCGTTTCGAATGGCAGTTCGCGGTCGGCGCCATCGTTGCGACCGTGCACGACGTGGTCATGACGATCGGCTTCTTCGTTATCACCGGCCTGGAATTCAACCAGTCGTCGCTGGCGGCGATCCTCACCATCATCGGTTATTCGCTCAACGACACCATCGTCGTCTACGACCGTGTTCGCGAGGATCTGCGAAAATACAAGCGAATGCCGCTGCCGCAACTGCTGAACAACGCCATCAACGAGACGCTGTCGAGGACGACGCTGACCTCGGTGACGACGATCCTGGCGTTGCTGGCGCTGGTGCTGTTCGGCGGCGAGGTGATCCGCTCGTTCACCATGGCGATGCTGTTCGGCGTCGTGTTCGGCACTTATTCGTCGATCTTTATCGCCGCGCCACTGCTTATCCTGTTCAAGCTGCGGCCGCAGGCCACAGCGTCCGATGAGGAAAAGCCGGTGGGCGGCGGCAAAGCCATAGCTACCTGACGGCTTGCCTCAAAAGTGGCCAAGGGCATCGTCATCCGCGAGGCGCATTTCCCAGGCCGCGCACCGATCGAGGCTTACGGCAATGGCGGTTTCCGCTTTGCCGACATGTCGCATCGCGGCTCGCTGCTGTGCCTGCCATCTGGCATCTATGGCTGGGAGCCGGCCGATCCGTTCGCGCTGACGGCGGCGGATTTCGCCAAGCTGTTCAACGAGGCCGCCAAGGTTGAGATCCTGCTGGTCGGCAGCGGCAAGGATCTGAGGCCATTGCCTGCAGCGCTGCGGGCCGCGCTGAAAGAAGCGGGCATTTCCGCCGATCCGATGTCGACGGGGGCGGCGGTGCGGACCTATAATGTGCTGCTGGCGGAAGATCGCGCCGTGGCCGCAGCGCTCATCGCCGTCGACTGACGTGGCCGAAAACACCAAACTCGTCATGGAGACGGTGCGTGCCGCCGACCATGACCGCTATCTCAGCGTGCTCTACGCGCCCGACAACAAGCGCGACGCGCTGTTTTCGCTCTATGCCTTCAATGCCGAAGTCGCCGGCATACGCGATCGCATCCACGAGGCGCTGCCGGGCGAGGTGCGGCTGCAATGGTGGCGCGACGTCATCGCCGCCGAAGAGGATGGGGCTAAGGTCGGCCATCCCGTGGCGGACGCGCTGAGGGCGGCGATTTCCGCTCACCGCCTCCCCAAGGCCGCTTTCGACAATATGCTCGAAGCGCGCATCTTCGATATTTATGACGACCCGATGCCGTCGCGCACCGACCTCGAAGGCTATTGCGGCGAGACTGCCGCAGCACTCATCCAGCTTGCGGCGATGGTGCTCGATCCGGTCCAAGCACCACGCTTTGCCGAACTTGCCGGCAGGGCAGGTTGTGCGCAGGCGATGACCGGTCTCCTGCTTCTGCTGCCGCTGCATCGCAAGCGGGGACAGTGCTTTGTCCCGGCCGATATTTTGGCTGCGGCGGGATCGTCGCCGCAAGAGTTCGTTACAGGTGACGGCGGGCCGGGCGCGGAACGCGCGGTCGCCGCGATGATCGCGCTGGCACGCGAGCATCTTTCCGCTTTCGAGCAGGGGGCGTCCACCCTGCCGGTTTCACTGCGTCCGGCCTTTCTGCCGCTGGCTCTGACGCGCGCCTATCTCGACAAGATGGACGGCTCCCGCCATTCACCGCTTGATGGCGCGGTGCGGCTTTCGGCCTTGCGCCGGCATTGGCTCTTGTTCCGGCGCGCGACGCGGGGCTGGCCGGCTGTGTGAAGGCTGATTGCTAATGAGGAAATCCGGCCTGCGGCGAGCATCGGCCCGGCTGAGCAGTTTCCATCATGATGGATCACTCGATCCGCCATCGCGCATCAGCGTTTCATAATCGCGACCGCCATAGAAGATGTTGACGATGCGGACGACATCATCGTCGACAACATAGGCGATGATAGCCGAGTGCTCGAACGGCACCGTTCGCAATCCTGGCGCAATGTCGCCGCGCGGCCGGCCGCCACGCGGTGCATTGCCGATGTTTGACATCGATCTTCGACGCGCAGGACGAATTTCAATGCAACGTCAGGATTTCCACCAGCCTCAACAATATGCCGGAAAATATCGGCCAAATTATTTTTGGCGTCTTCGCGATATTCGACCTCAAGCCGCCGAATCATCGGCGCGGCTCGAATACTGCGCGACGAATTCCCTAAGACGGCCACGAACTTCTTCGCCTGAAACGTTTGGCCTTGCGTCCTCGATCGAGGCCTTCACGCGCGCCCGGATCGAGGCCATGCGCTCGGCATGTTCTTCCTCTTCGCGCTGGAAGGCGCGAAGAGCCGCGCGGACGACCTCGCTCGCCGATCCATAGGAGCCGTCCTCGACCTTTTCGCGGATCATACGCGCCATGGCGGGTGTTACGGTGACGGATAGTTTCTCAGCGGATTCCATGGGATTTGGCCTCGCGATACAAAGTAGGATATTATCCTACTTCTCCGCGAAATCCGCAAGAACCGAGATCTATTCCGCAGCTTGCGCTGTTGCAGGCAGCCCCAGCCATTCGCGGCAGTCGGCCAGCGCGCGCGATGTCACCGCGTGCCGCTTGGCGACCGTCTTGTCCTTGCCGCGCAGCCGCTTGCCTTCGATCTTCGGCGCGTCCACCGGCGGGAACAGGCCGAAATTGACGTTCATCGGCTGGAACGATCGCTTTCCCGGCTCGTCGTCCGAGACAATGTGGCCACCGGTGATGTGGTTGAGCAATGCGCCGAAGGCGGTGGTCAAGGGCGGCAGCGACGGCGCGTGGCCAAGCCTTTCGGCGGCGGCGAAACGCCCGGCAAGCAAGCCGATGGCGGCGCTCTCGACATAGCCCTCGCAGCCGGTGATCTGGCCGGCAAAACGCAAGCCGAGCCGCGACTTCAACTGCAGCGAAGCGTCGAGCAGCGTCGGCGAATTGATGTAGGTGTTGCGGTGCAGGCCACCGAGGCGGGCGAATTCGGCGTGTTCCAGCCCGGGAATGGTGCGGAATATGCGCACCTGCTCGGCGTGCTTCAGCTTGGTCTGGAAGCCGACCATGTTATAGAGCGTGCCCAGCGCATTGTCCTGGCGAAGCTGAACGACGGCATACGCCTTTACAGACGGATTATGCGCATCGGTCAGTCCCATCGGCTTCATCGGCCCGTAGCGCAATGTCTCGACGCCGCGCTCGGCCATCACCTCGATCGGCAGGCAGCCGTCGAAATAGGGCGTGCCTTCCCATTGCTTGAATTCGGTTTTCTGGCCGTCGACCAGCGCCTGCACGAAGGCAAGGTACTGCTCCTTATCCATCGGGCAGTTGATGTAATCCTTGCCGGTGCCGCCGGGGCCGACCTTGTCGTAGCGCGACTGGAACCAGCAGATGTCCATGTCGATTGTGTCGAAATGGACGATCGGCGCGATGGCGTCGAAGAAGGCGAGCGCGTCGGCGCCGGTTGCTTCCGCGATCGACTGGGCGAGCGAAGGCGCGGTCAGTGGACCGGTGGCAACGATCGCCTGGTCCCAATCCGCCGGCGGCAGGCCGGGCACTTCCTCACGTCGGATGGTGATGAGCGGGTGGGCTTCGAGCTTCTTGGTGACCGCTTCGGAAAATCCGTCGCGGTCAACGGCAAGCGCACCGCCGGCCGGCACCTGATGCGCGTCGCCGGCGCTCATGATCAGTGAACCGGCCAGCCGCATTTCGGCGTGCAGCAGGCCGACGGCATTGGTTTGCGCATCGTCGGAGCGGAAGGAATTCGAACAGACGAGCTCGGCCAGCCCGTCGGTCTTGTGCGCGTTGGTGCCGCGGACGGGACGCATTTCATGCAGGACAACGGGAACGCCGGCTTCGGCCGCCTGCCAGGCGGCTTCGGAGCCGGCAAGTCCGCCGCCGATAACGTGAATGGGGTTCTTGTCCATGAGCGCCGAAATAGTCGCTTGGCGCAAGGATTGCAATTGCCACGCGGGAGAATGGCTGACGGGGGAAGCCGCCCCAAAACAACAACACCCGCCGGGGGAGGAGGTCCGGCGGGTGTCGTTTTGTTGGTCGATCATCGGGAGGAGGTGAAGATCGACCGTATTCGTCATTGCCGGGGAGGAGGTCGGCTTTGACGAAATTCTTTCGCCATTTGAAGGGCGCGAAACCCTTTTAGAAACAACCTGGAAACAGCGCCCGCCGGGGGAGGAGGTCCGGCGGGCGCCGTTTTTGTGGTCAACCCTCGGGAGGAGGTGAAGGCTGACCGTATCCGTCAGGGTCGGGGAGGAGGTCGACCTTGGCGAAATTCTTGTGGTTAGATCGCTTTGCGAGCGATCATCTTGATCTCGTCGCGGACGATGCCGAGATCGTTGAGCTGGCGGTTCGACAGGCGACCCAGCTCGGTAACCGTCTCGCGGTAGACGCGCCAGTTACGATAGTTGCGGATCAGGTTCATTGTCGTTCTCTTTTCAAAACTGGTTCGGACCATTTGCGGCCCGAAGGATTAGACCGACTTGCGGGCGACGTAGTGAATGTCGCTGCGGCTGATGCCGAGATCGGTCAGTTCACGGGTGCTCAGGCGGCTCAGCTCGGACACGGTGTCCCTATAGCGGCGCCAGTTGCGATAGTTGCGGATCAGGTTCATGGTAGTCTCGTTTCGTCTTTCTTTCGGATCATTCCGTCTTTGTGTGCACCGTGAAAATAGGTGGGGTCATATCGATTTAAAAGCGCTATTGGTGCATGGCAGCAATGCAATTTGTGCAATGCAACATTAACGCGCGTCCGGTTTTCCGCCCAGATCGGAAAAATGCCGTTAGGTCAAACGCTTGGCCGGACAAGCTAAAAGGACCGAGCAAAGGGGGAGGGGCATGGCGAGCTATTCGTCACGGGTCAGGTCGGATATCGCACGATGGCAACAGGCCGGCCTGATCGACGCGCCGACAGCCGTTGCGCTGACGCGAGACGTCGAGGCAAACGAACGCAAATCGCTGAGTTTCGGCTCGATCCTGGCGATGATGGCGGCGCTGCTGTTCGGCGCCGCTACCCTGATCTTCATCGCCGCCAACTGGGAAGTCATCCCGCGGTTGGTGCGGGTCGCGGCACTTTTTGCCGTTATCCTTGCCGGCTATGTCGGCGGGGCGGTGCTGAAGATGCGCGACCATGCGGCGATCGGCGAGGCGCTGTGGATCGTCGCGGCAGCAGCGTTCGGCGGATCGATCGCGCTGATCGGCCAGATGTATCATTTGTCGGGCGACGAGGCCTCGGCCTTGATCACCTGGGGCGCCGGCACGGCGCTGGCGGCGGTGGCGCTGCGCTCAAACCCGCTGACCGTCGCTGCCGTCGGCATCGCCGATGCCTGGCTGTTCCTGAGAGGGTTCGACTACTTCCGGCGCACGGAATTTCCGCATCTCTTCGTGGTCATGGCGCTAATTCTGTTCGCCGTTTCGTTCTGGACGCGCAGCCAGGCGGCGCGCCACCTGATCATCCTGTCGGTCCTTTTCTACCTCGTGCTGTTGGCCATGGAATACGACACGCTGCAAGTCGCCATCCCGCTCGTTGCCGCGTCGGTGCTGCTTTTTACCGCTGCGATCTTTGCTGCCGGGCCGGTCGAGAGGGTTTTGCAACTCGGCGGCAGGTTACCCTTGCACGCGCTGATCGGCTTTCTCACCGGCCTGGCGATGATCCAATTCGAACTGGCGGATGAAAGCAGCTACAATAGCGGCTTCGCCATTGCCTCGGCTGTTGCGCTGGCCGGCATCGTCGCGGCGATCGTGCTCGGCGGCCGCGAGAGCCGGGGACTGCGCTGGGTTGCCTATGCCGGCTTCGCCTTCGAACTCGCCATCATCTATGTGGTGATGCTGCAATCAATGCTCGACACGGCAGGCTTCTTCCTTGCGGCGGCGGTGCTTCTCGCCGTTCTTGCTTTCATTATCATCCGCATAGAAAAGCGCATGAACGCCTCGAACATGACAGGAGCGGCGGCATGATGACCGGCAAAAGACTGATCATCTCGGCGCTGGTCGTGGCGCTCGTCCAGATTGGCTTTCTGAGCTGGATCATCGCCGGACGCGCGGCAATCCTGCGCGATGGCAAGCAGGTCCTGCTCAGAGTCGAGCCGATCGATCCGCGCGATCTCTTGCGCGGTGACTACATTCTGCTCGGCTACGATATTTCGCGCACACCGGTGAAACTGATCGGCAACATTCCGGCCGGCAAGCTTTCCAGCGAGGAAACGTCGATCGTGGTCAGGCTGAAGCAGGGCGCCGATGGCTATTGGGGGCCGACCGCGGCTTGGTTCGGGCAAGCGCCGGCGCCGGCAGCGTCCGGCGAAGCCGATATCGTCGGACACGTTTCCGAGGGCTGGGATATCAGCCAGGGAGCAACGACGATCGCGCCGGAGTACGGCATCGAGCGCTTCTATCTGCCGGAAGGCGAGGGGATAGCGATCCAGAACGACATGCGGGTGCGGCCGTTCGGCATCCGCGTGGCGATCGCGGCCAACGGCACGGCGCAGATCAAGGCGCTGGTGGACGGCGACAAGACACTGTTCGAGGAACCGCTTTATTAGATCGCGCTACTGCCTTGCCAATGACCCTCCTTCGCCAGGGCTTCGGAGGAGCTTCGAGTGGCCTGCCACCCGAAGCTCGAAGAGCGAAGGGATGGTGCGGATGAAGGGACTCGAACCCCCACGCCTTTCGGCACTGGAACCTAAATCCAGGGCGTCTACCAATTCCGCCACATCCGCATTGCCCGGCCAATCCCATGTAGCCATCATTCTGTCAATGTCAGAGCTCACATCGGTATCCTTGGCCGGAATGCAAAGATGGTTGAAAATCAGCGTCGCCTGTGACAAAAGGCGTGTCGAATGTGACGGGACGCGACGATCCGCTTCTGCAGAATGTGATAAGAAGTAGGAAAAACAAAGACTTATTCACATTTTGGAGCGTATTTCTGGAGGATTTGTGCCGCCTTGAGCGGACAGATCGCCAAGTCCCGCACCAAAAGCCATTCCCGGCAAGATCATACCGGCAGGCTGTAAGCGGCAGGGGCCGTTTGACGGCCTCATTGGTGGAAACAAAGGTTTTATGATGCAGGTCACCGAAACGCTCAACTCCGGTCTCAAGCGCGAGATCAAGATCACCGTGCCGGCTGGTGACATGGAAGCCAAGCTGATGGCGCGGCTCTCCGATGCCAGGAACAAGGTCCGCATCAACGGCTTCCGCCCCGGCAAGGTGCCGGTGCAGCATCTGCGCAAGGTCTACGGCAAATCGTTCATGGCCGAAGTGGTCAACGAGATCCTCAATGACTCGACCCGTTCGATCATCACTGGGCGCGGCGAAAAGGCTGCCATGCAGCCCGAAGTGATCATGACCGAGGACGAGAAGGAAGCCGAGAAGATCCTGGCAGGCGGTGCCGACTTCGAGTTCCGCCTGAACTATGAGGTCATTCCGCCGATCGAGATCAAGGATTTCTCCGACATCAAGGTGACGCGCCAGGTGTTCGACGTGCCGGATGAAGAGATCGACGAGCAGGTCAAGCGTGTCGCTGAATCTGCCCGCACTTACGAGCCGAAGACCGGCAAGGCCGCCGAGGGCGACCGCGTGACCATCGATTACGTCGGCAAGATCGACGGCGAAGCCTTCAACGGCGGCGCCGGCACCGATCAGCCGCTGGTGCTCGGCTCGAAAGAATTCATCCCCGGCTTCGAGGACCAGCTGGTCGGCAGCAAGGCCGGCGACGAGAAGCAGGTCACGGTTACCTTCCCGGAAAACTACCAGGCGGGGCATCTGGCCGGCAAGGAAGCCACTTTCGACGTGACCGTCAAGGAAGTGTCGAAGCCCGGCGAACTTGAGATCAACGACGAGATGGCCAAAAATCTTGGCCTGGAATCGCTGGAGCGCCTGCGCGAGGTGGTGCGCGGTCAGATCGAGAACCAGTTCGGCTCGATAACGCGCCAGAAAGTCAAGCGGCAGTTGCTCGACCAGCTCGACGCTGCCTACTCGTTCGAGGCGCCGTCCAAGCTCGTCGAGGCCGAGTTCAACAACATCTGGAACCAGGTCAATCGCGATCTCGAAGCTGCCGGGCGCACCTTTGCCGACGAAGAGACGACGGAAGAAGAAGCGCGTGCTGAATATATGCGGCTTGCCGAGCGCCGCGTGCGTCTCGGCCTGGTTCTCGCCGAAATCGGCGAGAAGGCCGGCGTCACGGTGACGGACGAGGAACTGCAGCGCGGCCTGTTCGAGCAGGTACGCCGCTACCCGGCCAACCAGCAGCAGGAAGCCTTCGAATTCTATCGCAACAATCCCGAAGCGCTGAACACGTTGCGCGCGCCGATGTTCGAAGAGAAGGTGGTCGACCATCTGCTCGGCCAGATTTCGGTCACCGATGTCAAGGTCAGCAAGGAAGAGCTGCTGGCCGACGACGAGGATACGGAGACAACCAAGGCCAAGCCGGCGAAGAAGGCGGCTGCGAAAAAAGCGGACGCAAAGAAGGCCGACGACGACGCCGAAGAGCCGAAGAAAAAGGCCGCGCCGAAGAAGAAGGCCGCCAAGGACGCTGAATAACGTTCCTGCTGAATTCCGAAAGGCCGCCTTCTCGAGGCGGCCTTTTTCGTTGTGGCGCAGACGAAACGGATTTCACGTATCTGGCGGTCGAGGTAGCGATACGAAGCTTTGATGATTATCTGCGCTGGGTTGCGAAATCGCAGCGGTTGTTGGAGGCATCGTTGAGACAGTTCTTCGGTATCGGAAGCGTGGCGGCGGCGGCGTTCCTGCTTGCGTCGGTCTTCGGCATTGCCCAGGCTGATACGGTTCTCGACAACTGGCGGTTCGACAAGAGCAGCGATGGCCTTGTCACCGCTTCGCTTTACGCGACCAACAAGCTCATCACCGGCGGCGGCGCGTTGAGCTACAGCCCGGTGTTGACGATCGCCTGCCGGACCGCCGGCGAACCGCGTTGGAGCGAATGGCTGCAGCTGAGCGACACCGTTTCCGCCAGCCGAACCATCGCCATGTCGGTGACTGTCGACCAATCCGCCAAGCTCAACGAAAGCTGGTCGGTCGGGCCGCACAGCAGGATGCTGGTCCGCGACGGTGCCGATGGCATCAGGCGACTGATTTCCGCGGACCGGTTGCTGCTGTCCTGGCGGTTTGGGCTGCTGTCGGGGCGCGGCAAAGCCGAGTTTGACCTCGCCGGAGTTGAAGAGGCGGTCGGCCGGATCGCCACCACCTGCAACACCAAATTGCCTTGAGCGGATTGTCCGCATTAATCCATTGCATGATCGAACTCTACCTGCCGGCCCGGTTCCGTGGTATGTAGGTGCCGCAACTCCAGGCAGTGGATATCCGTTCTGCCATTCAAGAGCGCATGCCAGCGGACTAAATGTCGGCCTGCGCAGGTCAGCCAGGGCAAATTGGCGATCAGGGAGGAAATGCCATGCGTGCCATTGTATTTTTTATCGTCATGTCCGTCGCGACCGTCGTTGCCGGCCCCTCGCGGGCACAGGATGCCGCGGCGGGTGAGAAGGTGTTTGCCAAATGCAAGGTCTGCCACGTCGCAGACAAGGACCAGAACAAGGTCGGTCCGTCGTTGAACGGCGTCATCGGCCGAACGGCCGGGACGCATCCGGGGTTCAGCTATTCCAAGGCGATGACCGAGGCCGGCAAGTCGGGCGTCAAATGGGACGAAGCCACACTGACGACTTACCTTCGCGATCCCAAGGCGATGGTCAAAGGAACGAAGATGGCGTTTGTCGGCCTCAAGAAAGACGAGGACATCGCCAATGTCATTGCCTACCTGAAGCAATTCTCCAAATAACGCGGCTCTTCCGCCGGATCTTGGTATCGCAAACAGGTCGAGGCATAGCCTCGGCCGCAATCTGCCGGCAGTGTCGGTGGGGAGGGCGGCTCGTTGCAAAAAAGACATTGGCCGGCTAGGCTGCCGTTCCCATCGGTGGTCGTCTGAATGTCGACTGAAGAAAGCCGTCTCAAGGATACCGGCATCCGCCTCTCGGAGGCGACGGCGGGTGATTTCATTGCGCTCTTGAAACCACGGGTCATGGCCCTTGCCGTGTTTACTGCCTTCGTCGGCCTGATGATGGCGCCCGGCGTGATGAATCCAGTTATCGCCGTAATCGCCATCGGCGCAATCGCGGTTGGAGCGGGAGCCGCCGGCGCGCTCAATATGTGGTACGACGCAGACATAGACGCCTTGATGTCTCGCACGTCCAAGCGACCAATTCCGTCCGGTCGCGTCACGCCTGGCGAAGCTCTCGGCTTCGGTCTGGTGCTTTCCGCACTGTCGGTCATGACGCTCGGCGTGCTGGTTGGGTGGCTCGCCGCATCGTTGTTGGCGTTCACCATCTTTTTCTATGTCGTTATCTACACAATGTGGCTGAAGCGCTCGACGCCACAGAATATCGTCATAGGCGGCGCGGCAGGCGCCCTTCCTCCGGTAATCGGGTGGGCGGCCGCAACAGGCGCAATCGGCATTGAAAGTCTCATTCTGTTTCTGATTATTTTCCTCTGGACGCCGCCTCATTTCTGGGCGCTGGCCCTTTTCAAGGTCGGCGACTATGCCGCGGCTGGCATCCCGATGATGCCGAATGTGGCCGGCCAGCACTCGACCAGAAAACAAATCTTCGCCTATTCGCTGCTTTTGGCGCCAATCGGCGTGCTCCCTTGGGGCTTCGGCTTCGCGAGCGGATATTACGGCACTGCTTCAGCCGCGTTGGGTGCAGGTTTCATTTGGCAGGCCTGGAAGGTTCTCGTCGCCGACAAGGAGATGAAGCCGGCAAAGGCGCTGTTTGCGTATTCGATTGTCTATCTTTTCGCAATATTTGCGGCGTTGCTTGCCGACACCATTGTAATGCGAGTGATCGCTTCAGCCGGCTATTGACCCCGGCTCAAAACATCACGTTGGCAGAGCACAAAATCCCAGCAACAGCAGAATAACGACGCCAAGGCCGAGTATGAGAACTGTCCTTCCGTCCATGACCTTCACCTTCGACTAGAAGAGCATATCGAAGAACCACGTCCGTAGCTAGTCGGGCTACCCGGGACCTCCTACTCCCGGGCCTTCCTACAAAGCGCGACAAGTCCCCCGCATGAGAGTATATTGATCATGGTGCAGGTCGCGGTTTGCGTGGGCCAAGCATGCAGAACGGCAGCACCGTAAAACGCGACCTTACCGGACCTGGTCTGGAGGAATGGTCATGGCAAGCTTTCACGTGATAGCAGGCGCCAGCGAGACGCTGGAACACACCAGAATTCGAAAAATCGGTGTCTCCGATCTTTTTGATGCGCTCAGGCGTGGCGTCGATGATTTCATGGTCAAGCCGTCGCACATCGTATTTCTCTGCCTGATCTATCCGATTGCCGGAGTCGTGCTTGCTGTCTGGACATCAGGCAACAACACGCTGCCGTTGCTGTTTCCGCTTGTGTCCGGCTTTGCGCTGATTGGTCCGTTCGCGGCGATCGGCCTGTATGAGATCAGCCGGCGGCGGGAAGCCGGGCTCGACGCCTCGTGGAGACACGCCTTTGAGGTCAGGAGTTCTCCAGCGCTGCCGGCTATTGCAGCGGTCGGCGTCATGCTGCTTGCGATCTTCATCGCCTGGCTTTTGACGGCCCAGATATTTTACCAGACCCTGTTCGGCCCGGCGCCGCCGCAATCGCTGTCCAGCTTCATCAGTGAAATATTCGCCACGGGACGCGGCTGGACGCTCATCATCCTGGGTCACGCCATCGGCTTCGTGTTCGCCGCGGTTGTGTTGTGCACCACGGTCGTCGCATTCCCGTTGTTGCTCGACCGCGATGTCGGCGCCTACGAAGCCATCCACACCTCGGTGCGCGTTGTGCTGGCCAACCCGATCGTGATGGCGGTGTGGGGCCTTATTGTCGCCGTCGCCCTGATCATCGGATCGCTGCCAGTGTTCGCCGGGTTGGCAGTCGTGCTGCCGATCCTTGGTCATGCCACCTGGCATGTTTACCGGAAAGTTGTGGAATCGCCGCCGGCCACCAGACCGTGAGCTGAAAAAATGCACTCTGTCCGCACCAGCGAAAGTGCCGGTGCGGGCAGGGTGAGGCAGAGCTTTCAATAGGCGGGGTGGCTGAAACGGGCCTGGCGCGCGTCCTTTGTCAGGTCGCGGAAATCTTTGCCGCTCACATGCACAAGCGTCTTGTGGTCGCCGCCCTCGAAATAGATTTCGGGAGCGTCGCCAAGGCTTTCATCGAGAACCACCGGCACATCATAGGCAGCGCCGATCGGCGGCACAGCGCCGACATCGCAATCGCCGAACAACGAGACCACCTCGTCTTCGGACGCCAGTCCAAGAGGCTTCTCCATGACATCCTGCAATGTCGCGAGTTCTATCCTGTGCGTGCTTGGAACCACGGCGAGCGCGTAGCCACGGTCGTGGTGAACGACCACCGATTTGGCCATTATGCTGCCGGGCACATGTGCCGCAATGGCGGATTGTCTGCTTGTCGCGGTGCGGTGATGCTCGACGGTATCGTAGGAAATTCCTTTCCTATCGATGAAGTCCTTCAATCTGTTTGCGATGGTCATCTTGGGCGCCCCTTGCTGGTGTTCGCGACGCATGTGGAAACGCCGGCATCGCCTGTCGTTTCCTATACCAACAGAAATGGACCAGCCGTGGATTGTTTCAAGGCTAAGCCTCAAGGACCGGACCGCCTGGAGCCGGATTGCATGTCAGGGCCCGGCCCCGAAAAACGCCATTCGGGTGAGCAGCGTGTAGTCCGCTTCGAAGACCATCATCGTCACGAACACCAGCACCAGCACCGGCGGCAGGATGATCGCATATGTCAGCGCCAGCCGTTCCCAGGCCATGTGCATGAAGATGGCGACGATCAGTCCGGCCTTGAGCATCATGAAGATCAGGATCAGCGACCATCTGAGATAGCCATGGAGACCGAAATAGTCGACCAGATAGGAGCAGGTGCTTAGGATGAACAGCCACGCCCACACCACCAGATAGAGCTTGATCGGGTGCTCCTGATGAACCTCCGCCGGGGTAACGCCGGTCGTCGTCGCATCATGCCTATGGGCGCTGTCCAGTGCGTGTTGTCCCAGGCCGTTTGCGGTTGCTTCAGCCATGTCCTGCCTCTCACCAAAGATAGAAAAATGCGAAAATGAACACCCAGACCAGGTCGACGAAATGCCAGTAGAGCCCCATGATTTCGACGTTCTCGTAGCGCCCCCTCCGGCTGGTGAAGAAGCCGGGCCGTCCGACGTCGAAATCCCCGCGCCAGACCTTTCGCGCCACGATGATCAGGAAGATCACCCCGATCGTCACATGCGTGCCGTGGAAGCCGGTAATCATGAAAAAGGATGCGCCGAACTGTGCAGCGCCCCAGGGATTGCCCCAAGGCCGCACGCCCTCGGTGATCAGCTTGGTCCATTCGAAGGCCTGCATGCCGACGAAGGTCGCGCCGAGTGCTGCGGTCAAGAGCATCAGGACTGCCGTCTTGCGGCGGTCGCGGCGATAGCCGAAATTGACCGCCATGGCCATCGTTCCGCTGCTCGAGATCAGCACGAAGGTCATGATGGCGATAAGGATCAGTGGAATGTCGGAGCCGCCGATGCGCAGGGCGAAAACCTCGCTCGGATTGGGCCACGGCACGCGTGTGGAGATACGCGCGGTCATGTAGGAGAGCAGGAAGCAGCCGAAGATGAACGTGTCGCTGAGCAGGAAGATCCACATCATGGCCTTGCCCCAGGACACGTTCTTGAACGCCCGCTGATCCGAGGACCAGTCGGCGGCGATGCCTTGCCAGCCCGCGGGCCGCGGCTCTGTTCGGCCGATGTGGGCCAGTGTCGTCTCTGCCATCCGCCCGTTCCTCCTAGGTCAGCAACCCTCGGCAAATGTCGATTAAAGTCGAAGCCCAGCCGGCCAGAAGCGCAAAGATGGCGAGCCAGACGAAAAGCAGGAAATGCCAGTACATGGCGCACAACTCGACACTGAGGCGAAGCCGCTGCGGCTGCGCTCCGTTCCAGGCGCCGACGCTCGTTCTGCCCAGCCCGACCAGTCCTCCCAGTATATGCAGGCCATGCATTCCCGTTAGCAGGTAGAAGAAGCTGTTGGCCGGATTGGATGCCAGAAAATAGCCGTCCGCACTCAGTTCCCGCCATGCCACAAGCTGTCCAATCAGGAAGACGAGCGCCGTGAGTCCAGCTGTGGCGAGGCCGAGCCTGACCATGTCCACTTGACCCTTGCGCGCCGCGAGCGAAGCGCACTGTATCGCAATGCTGCTCAAGACCAGTACGCCGGTGTTAAGCCAGAGCAGGGGCGGGATGGGCAGCGGCCGCCAATCCGACAGCGCCATGCGCATGAAGTAAGCACTGATGAACAGCGCGAACAGGCAGCCGACGACGGCAAGGAAGACGCCGAGACCGATCTTTGCGGTCGGCAGCGCCGATCGGTCCAAAGCGACAAAATCCCCGGCCATGCCTTGCTCGAGCCACGGCTTCGTCATTAGCCTCTGATGGGAAAGCCACCACCCAGCAATACCGGCGATCACGAGCAGGAAGACCAGGATTACGCTCATGCCGGCTCCCTGGAGGGCGCGAAGGAGCCCGGAACGTTTTGTGGTATGAAGTCCTCCTTGGCTCCCGGTACGCTGTAGTCATAGGCCCAGCGATAGACGATCGGCAGATCCTTGCCGAAATTGCCGTGGGCGGGCGGTGTTTGCGGCGTCTGCCACTCGAGCGTCGTTGCCCGCCACGGATTGCCGCCAGCCTCACGGCCATGGCGGATGCTCCAGATGAGATTGAACAGAAACACAATCTGGGCAAAACCGACCATAAAAGCCATGATGCTGATAAACGAGTTCAGGTGGTGGGCCGATTCCGTCATGATCGTCATGTCGGTCAATTCGTTGTAGCGCCGCGGCACGCCCATCAAGCCGAGATAGTGCATGGGAAAGAAAATCAGATAGGCGCCGAGGAAGGTGATCCAGAAGTGGAACCGGCCCAGTGTCTCGTTCAGCATCCGGCCGGTGACCTTCGGGTACCAGTGGTAGATCGCCCCGAAAATCACGAGGATCGGCGCGACCCCCATGACCATATGGAAATGGGCAACGACGAACATGGTGTCCGACAGCGGAACGTCGACAACGACATTGCCGAGAAACAAGCCGGTCAACCCGCCATTGACGAAGGTAACGATGAAGGCGAGGGCGAAAAGCATTGGAATGGTGAGGTGGATATCGCCGCGCCACAGCGTCAGCACCCAATTGTAGACCTTGATGGCGGTCGGAACGGCGATGATCAGTGTCGTGGTGGCGAAGAAGAAGCCGAAATAGGGATGCATGCCGCTGACATACATATGGTGCGCCCAGACTACGAAGCTCAACGCGCCGATGCCGACGATGGCCCAGACCATCATGCGGTAGCCGAAGATGTTCTTGCGCGCATGGGTGCTGATCAGGTCGGACACGATGCCGAAGGCCGGAAGCGCAACAATGTAGACCTCCGGGTGGCCGAAGAACCAGAACAGATGCTGGAACAGGATCGGGCTGCCGCCGCCGTGCTGCAACTGTTCGCCCATCTCAACGATCGCCGGCATGAAGAAGCTGGTGCCGAGCGCCCGGTCGAGAAGCATCATCACGCAGGCGACGAACAGCGCCGGGAAGGCGAGTAGCGCCATGACGGTGGCGGTGAAAATACCCCAGACAGTGAGCGGAAGGCGCATCAGCGTCATGCCGCGCGTGCGGCCCTGCAGCACCGTCACGACATAGTTCAGGCCGCCCATAGTAAAGCCGATGATGAACAGGATCAGCGAGACGAGCATCAGGATGATGCCCCAGTCCTGGCCGCCTGGCGTACCGGTCATGATCGCCTGCGGCGGATAGAGCGTCCAGCCGGCACCCGTCGGTCCGCCGGGCGCGAAAAAGCTCGACACCAGAACCAGCACGGCCAGCAGATAGATCCAGTAGCTCAGCATGTTGACATAGGGAAAGACCATGTCGCGAGCGCCGACCATCAGCGGAATCAGGTAGTTGCCGAAGCCGCCCAGGAAGAGTGCGGTGAGCAGGTAGATCACCATGATCATGCCGTGCATGGTGATGAACTGGTAGTAGGCTTCCGGGGTGATGAAATCGAATGTGCCGGGGAAACCGAGCTGCAGCCGCATCAGCCAGGATAGCACCAGCGCGACCATGCCGATCGCCGTCGCCGTCGCCGAGTACTGGATGGCGATGACCTTGGCGTCCTGCGAGAAAACGTATTTCGTCCACCAGCTGTGCGGATGGTAGAGTTCCATTTCCGCGACTTCGGCCGGCGGAACCGCATCTGCAGGTGTGATATCGACCATAGGAACACCTCCGTGCCCTTTTCGGCCAGCCCGACAGTTCGGGCTTGCCGCACTATTTTCAATCCCGACGGCGCACCGCCGTTCCGGTTTCCTACTCTGCCGAGCCCATCTGTTGGGGCGCGGACAGCTGCGCAAAAGTCTGCTGCTGGCCAAGCCACGCCAGATAGTCTTCCTGCGTATCGACCATGACCACGCCATGCATCATCGGATGTCCCTGGCCGCAGAGTTCGGCACACAGGACCTGGAAGGTTCCGGTCTTGGTCGGAGTGAACCAGAAATAGGTGACCGAGCCCGGGATCATGTCCATCTTGGCGCGGAATTCCGGCACGTAGAAATCGTGCAGCACATCGATCGAGCGGAGCAGCATCTTGACCGGTTTGCCAACCGGGAGGTGCAGGTCGGCCGCTTCCACTACGACATCGTCCTGGCCGTTGGCATCGGTGGCGATGACGCCGAGTGGATTTTCAGCGTTGACGTCGCGAGTGTCGGATGTGCCGAGCTTGCCGTCCTTGCCGGGCAGGCGGAAACTCCATTGCCACTGCTGGCCGACGACTTCGACCTCTGTTGCGTCGCTTGGAACGTTAACGAACCGGCTCCAGACGAACAGGCCTGGAACGAGCAAAGCCGTGACGCCAACCGCGGTGACCACCGTCAGCCAGGATTCGAGCCGCCTGTTCTCAGGTTCATATGCCGCCTGATTGCCTTCCCGATGACGGAAGCGGAAGACGCAATAGGCCATGAAAAGAACCACGGCGGCGAAGACGACGCCGGTGATCCAGAAAGTTATGATGATGGTGTTGTCGATATAGTCCCAGTTCGAGGCAATCGGCGTCCACCACCATGGGCTCAGGAAGTGGAACAACACCGAGCCCACGACTATCAGAACGAGTACAAGCGCAACGGCCATGTCCCGGTTCCTCCCGGTATTCCAAGCGGCGCAAGCCGTCCCGGGAAATACCAAGTGCATCATAACTTGATTTGCGATGAAAATTCTAGAGCCGGCTGTGGGAAGGGCAAAAATACCATTTCGCGGCGCTGGCGGTCCTTCGGTTCGGCGGTGACAGCGGCAGGCAATGGCGAGCACACCGAATGCGCCTGGCAGAACCACCGGAACGGCGATCGCCGGGATCGCTTTCACCTGCTCGACCGACAGCTCGACGAAGGGAGCGGGGCCACTTTATTGGCCGGCAGATGTCACCCGCCAAACTGTGTTGCCGACGTCGTCGGCGATGAGCAGGGCCCCGGTCTTGTCGACAGCCAGGCCGACAGGCCGGCCGCGCGCCTTGTTGTCCTTGTCCAGGAAGTCGGTCACCACGTCGGTAGCGACGCCGCTAGGATGGCCGCCGCTGAATGGTACGAACACCACCTTGTAGCCGTTGAAGCGCGTGCGGTTCCAGCTGCCGTGTTCGCCAACGAAAGCGCCGCCGCGATATGCCTCGGGGAGGCTGTTTGCCGTATAGAAGGCCAGTCCCAGAGGGGCGACGTGGGAACTCAGCGCATAGTCCGGAACGATCGCTTTCGCGACCAGGTCCGGACGCTGGGGCATGACGCGGGGATCGAGATGCTGGCCATAATAGCTGTATGGCCATCCGTAGAAGCCGCCATCCTTTACCGACGTCAGATAATCCGGCACGAGATTGGGGCCGAGCTCGTCGCGCTCATTGATCACGGCCCAGAGCGCCCCGGTCTGCGGCTCCCAGCTCAGGCCGTTTGGATTGCGCAAACCGCTAGCGAAAATGCGCGACCGGCCGGTGGCCCTGTCTACCTGCCAGATGGCGGCGCGGTTCTTCTCCGCCTCAATGCCGTTTTCGGCGACGTTGCTGTTCGAGCCGACGCCGACATAGAGCAGTGAGCCGTCGGGGCTTGCCACCAGGCTCTTCGTCCAATGGTGGTCGATCGGGCCGCCGGGCAGGGCGGTGAGCGGCGTTCCGGGCGCGGTGATCTTTGTGTCACCAGTGTTGTAGGGATAGCGGACGATGGAATCGGTATTGGCGACGTAGAGATCGCTTCCCACCAGCGCCACGCCGAAGGGCGAGTTGAGGTGGTCGAGGAAGACGCTGGTCAGCTCCGGCTTGCCATCGCCGTCGGCGTCGCGCAGCAGCGTAATGCGGTTGCTTGGGCCGCTGTCGCCGCCCGAGGTGACCCAGGATTCGATCCAGCCCATCACCAAATCCTTGGGCCGTTTGATCGGTTCGCCACCAGGCGCCTTGGACTCGACCACCAGGACGTCGCCGTTGGGCAGCACATAAAGCGACCGGGGATGCTGCAGGCCGTGGGCAAAAGCCTGGATCTGCAGCCCCTGCGCGACTGTCGGCTTTTCGTCGTTCTTCCATCCGACCACGGAAGCGAGATGCATGGGCGGGAAGAAATATTGGACCGGCTCCGGCAGTTTTGGATTCGGCCCTATCTGACTGCTGGGGTCCGGGTCGTTGCCGCTGCACGCTGCAAGAGTGATCGCCGCAGTGCAAATGAGCACGGACACCGTGATGCGCCTGGTCTGACTGATGGAGCTTGCTGCGCGTATCAATCCGCCACTCCGACGTGATGCCGGTAAACCATGGACCAGCCCAGCCAACCGGTAAAGATAAGGATGAGCACGACAACCGCCGAGAGGATCAAGCCGGTGGGAACGATGGAGGTCCATGCATCGCGAGTGTGCACGAGCATGTTGATGATGGACAACGCCAGCGCCAGCAGATTGCCGAGCACGTGCGGCCAGGCGGGGGGCTGTGCCCTTACCAGCGGATTGGCCAGGAAATCGATCAGCCCCGCGATCGCTGCAAGGCAGCCCATGATCACGCCGACGGTAACCAGCCAAGCGGAGAAGTCAGCCCACATCATCTCCGCTGTTCGCCAGTAGGCCAGATCCGTCAGCAGGGTGCCGACGAAGCAGGCGATCGGAAACAGCACCAGCATCGGATGAATAGGATGTCCTGCAATCCTGGCCGTCGAACGCGGATTGTCACCGACCATGATGCGCCTCCTTCTTGGTTCTCGTCCAGACAACCACCTACCCGGCCTCCGGCGGCTGTTGCCGAGAGGCCGGCAGACGACCGATCGATCTGTCAGGCCCAAAAAGGGCGCTGGCTGGCTGCGCCTGCTAGGCGGCCGACTGGGTCGGCGGGTTCTGGTACATCATCCAGAGCTCGATAGCCGCAAGCACGGCGACCAGAATGCCGATCACGACATGCACGGTCATTGCCGTGGTCGCCTGGAATCCAAGCACCCAGGGCGATACGAGAACCCACAGTCCGACGACCAGGTTTACCCACTCTTCCCACACGGCAAATGCTGCGAGGGCGGCAACTGACAGCACGACGATCAAGATTCCGCTGCCGAGGGCGTTCTGCGTCTGCGGGCCTGCCGCAAACGTGAAGATCCAGGGAGAGAAGAACAGAATTGCCCCAAGGATCAGGTTGGCTACGTCACAGAGCCTGGCGTTTGTCCACTGGTTCATGGCATCCTCCATAGGGAGCGTTTATGGCTCCCGAGTTCGGCAAGGTGGTGCCTGAGTTCGGCGAGATGCGCCCGAAGCCGCTCACTCCGTGTCACGGTAGTGCCCTGCCCAGCTGGAATTCCGCATCTGGCGGTACTCCAGCCAAATCCGGCTATCTAACTGAATTCCGGGCTTTATGTTCCATTCGGCACCGGCACGCCTGGATCACTTGGTGGTGATCGAGCAATCCAAAGCTGCCTGTCAGGGGGCGGCGGGGCGGCGGCGCGTAGCTCATTCTGTCTTTTTATCGAGCCGGTGAAACATTTCTTATGGATCGCAGTTCTTGGATCCAGAGGAGTTGAATAAGGGCAACCTGCTTGCACGGGAGGAGCACGGACGGCACAACTATAAATACGCTCTGCATAGAATACTTCGCAGCGAGAAGCTCTCGCTTGTCTTGGTTGCCGCCGAAGCTTGCTTGAAAGACGGCGGTCGCCGCCGAAAAGATTTTCTAAATGAAAATAGCCCAGATCGCGCCGCTAACCGAATCCGTGCCGCCCCGAACCTACGGTGGAACCGAGCGAATTGTTTCGTATCTGACCGAAGAACTTGTCCGACAGGGCCACGAGGTGACGTTGTTCGCCAGCGCCGATTCTCGTACCTCAGCCGAGCTGGTGCCGTGTTGCGACGTCGCGCTGCGCCTGAATCCCAGGGTCCAGGACGGTGGTCCGCACCACGTTATGATGCTTGAACGGGTGCGCCGGCGAGCCGATGAATTCGACGTTTTGCATTTCCACGTCGATGTTCTGCACTTCCCCATCATTCGGGATTTTGCCAGGCGAACGGTTACCACGCTTCACGGCAGGCTCGACCTGCCCGATCTGGCGCAGCTTTATGCTATGTTCGACGACGTTCCCCTGGTCTCGATTTCCTTCGACCAGCGCCGGCCCGTGCCGCCAGTCAATTGGATTGGAACCGTGCATCATGGCCTGCCCCGCGATCTTCTGCCATTCCACCCGAACACCTCTGGCTATCTTGCGTTTCTCGGTCGCATCTCGCCGGAAAAGGGGCCGGAAGCGGCCATAGAGATAGCAGCGCGGGCCGGGTTTCCCCTGAAGATCGCCGCCAAGATCGACAAGGTGGACCAGTCGTTCTGGAAGGAAAGGGTCGGGCCGCAAGTGCTGCGGCATTCGAACGTGGAGTTCATTGGCGAAATCGATGAGCGGCAAAAGGCGGATTTTCTGGGCAATGCGAAAGCGCTTTTGTTCCCAATCGACTGGCCGGAACCCTTCGGGCTCGTAACGATCGAAGCAATGGCCTGCGGTACGCCGGTGGTTGCGTTCCGGCGTGGCGCCGTCCCGGAGATCATCGATGACGGTGTGTCCGGATGGATCGTGGATACCGTCGAGGAAGCTGTGGGCGCGCTCCAGCGGATAGACAGCCTCGATCGCGCACGAGTGCGGCAGACGTTCGAGAAGCGGTTCACGGTCGAGCGCATGTGCAGCGATTATGTGGCACTCTACCGAGCACTCACGAACGGCACGGCGGGCGCAGGTGCCCCCACAAACGAACTCTCCCGAAATGTCGCGATGGTGGCTGTGCCGGGCTGAGGAACCGACAATCCACATGCAGACCACGAGGATGGCGTCAGGTGCGCCTGCAGGGTCTTATTGCCAAGCGCGGCGACTGCGCCAGAAGCCTTTGATCTGCGGCAAGCGTTCCAGAAGCTATGGTGTCCGCGAACGGTGGCACACTGCCGCCGCCCGGTCCGGATTGACGCGCGATACTTTCGCTGCAAAGGTAGTTTAACGACTTGTTTACCATGCGTCAGTCAGGGGTGGGGGGAATTTGGAACGGTTTTTGGGTGCGAACCGCCTTAATTGGGATGATCGGGCCGAACTGCACTCGACCGACACAACGGGCAGCTACCACATCGAGAATGTGCTGGCCGGCGGATCCAATCTCTATGAGCTGGAAACGCGCGAGGTCGGCGATATTGCCGGCAAGGATATCGTCCACCTGCAGTGTCACATCGGCCTCGACACGATCAGCCTGAAGAATCTCGGCGCAGGCAGTGTGACGGGGCTCGACTTTTCACCGGCGGCGATCGCGGCGGCGCGGGATTTTGCTGCGAAGGCAGGCACCGACGTGCGCTTCGTGGAAGCGCCACTGTTCGAAGCGGTGGAAGCGCTCGGTCGGACCTTTGACATCGCTTACGTTACATGGGGCTCGGTAAACTGGCTGGACGACGTTTTCCGTTGGGCGCGGGTGGTTGCCGACCTCCTGAGACCCGGCGGCCGTCTCTACATGGCCGAGGGCCATCCATTGATGTTTCAGTGCGATCGAAAGGCCGCGGCCCTGGAATTGAAGCACGACTGGCGAACGCCGATAGCTCGACCGCTCGCCTGGAACGAGGAACTGACCTACACCGGCGATGACCGCATCTTGAAGCATCCTCGCTATTATGAATGGATCCACCCGATCAGTGACGTGGTGAATGCGCTGATTTCAGCTGGTCTGACGCTCGATTTTCTCAATGAGCATGACACTGTTTCGTGGCAGCACTTCTCATTTGCCGTGCGGGCCGGCAAGGATATGTACGGCCTGCCAGAGAACTCTCCCAAGATACCGATGGCCTATTCCATTGGCGCGACGAAGCGCAGCATCGGCAAGATACCATACCTTGTGTCTCCCAAGGCGATCGAGGGGCACTAGTCCAGGTCGACGCTCCTGAGTACTCGGGTCGGAGCGTCGAAGTTTGCAATCGCTCGCGCTCCTCGATCTTCCGAAGGATCGCCGGCGCCAGCGCATCTCAACTCAATCAGTGGGACCATGTCAGTGGAAGTCGGCAGCTGGCTCCAACCGCTCGGGCCTGCAGCATCAGCAACGGGTCGGAAAGCGCAAAGCTCTAAGGAGCGTGAAGGTGACATTAAACATTGAAAGCTAATGTTTCCTCATCGGGTCGACCCGGGAACCTGAAATGGCACTTGAGGAATCGCCTATTGGCTTTTTTCCGCGCTAAGTTCGGCGGCATCAAGGAAGTCGTCTTTTCGTCGGCAAATATTCCGGCGGCGATCGCGCTTGTCGTCATACTTATCAGCGCAGCGTTCGCGGAGCACCAGAACAAAGTCGTCTCGGACCAGGCCGTCCGTGCGGACGTGCTGACCAAGGTCAATCTCATCCGCGCCAAGCTCGAAGGCAATATCAACGGAAACCTTCAACTCGTGCGTGGATTGGTCGCCGCGGTCGTGACCGAGCCTTATATGGGACAGCAACGCTTCGCCTCGCTGGCGAGCAATCTGTTTGGCGCCGACTCGCAATTGAACAATATTGCCGGCGCGCCCGATCTGGTCGTTTCCCTGATGTACCCGATGGAGGGTAACGAGCAGGCGATGGGCCTGGACTACCGCAAGAACGAGCGGCAGCGTGCGGCTGCGCTAAGGGCGCGAGACGAACGCAAGCTGGTGCTTGCCGGTCCCGTCGAGCTGAAGCAGGGAGGACAAGGCTTCATCGGCCGCTTTCCGGTTTTCGTGCCGAGCGCGGGCAACACGGAAAGGTTCTGGGGCATTATTTCAGCCGTTGTCGACGTGCAGCGCCTTTACAAAGCGAGCGGCATGCTTGACGACGATCTCGGGATCGACATCGCGCTGATCGGCAGGGACGCCCTCGGTCACCGAGGTGGTCAATTCTACGGCAATGAGGAGATCAGCAAAAGCGATCCGGTGACGGCTGACGTTTTGCTTCCTTCCGGCTCGTGGCAGCTCGCTGCCATTCCCAAGAACGGCTGGCCTTCGACGCCAAGTAACGCATGGTTGTTGCGCGCGATCATGGCGACGGCCGGGGCCTTGGTTGTGTTCCCCTTCCTGGTCACTGGTCGTCTGATAGGCGAAAGACAGCGCAATTATGCGGAATTGCGCCGATTGTCACGACGCCTTGAACTCGCTCTGGAAGCTTCGGCTATCGGGGTTTGGGAACATGATCTCGCGACCAACGAGCTTACATGGGATGATCGCGTCAATGAAATATATGGCAAACCAGCGGGGGAGCACCGGGGCTACACAGACTGGGCGGGAGCGATCCATCCAGATGATCTGGCTGGCGCCAACGCAGATTTCGATACGGCGGTGGCCAGCGGACGACCATATTTGTCGGAGTACCGGATTGTGCGCCCGAATGGCGAGATCCGTCATGTCCGGTCCAAGGCGATCCTTTACCGGGCCACAAACGACACCCCAAAAATGATCGGCGCGGAATGGGACGTGACTGTCGACGTCCTGCTGAACAAGGATCTGGTTCGCGCAAAACAGCTGTCGGAGTCGAAAAATGCAGAACTCGAGTCGGCCAAGGCGCGCATAGAGCACATTGCGCTTCATGACTCGCTGACCGGCTTGCCCAACCGGCGTTACCTCGACCAGGTACTGGAAGACTACGCGGCAAACGCCAGGCGCTCAGGCGGGCGTGCGGCACTGCTTCACATCGATCTGGATCGGTTCAAGCACATCAACGATACGCTGGGCCACGCCGCCGGTGACGCGATGCTGGTTCACGCGTCGACAGTCCTCAGATCGAAGGTCGGCGACGAAGGATTCGTCGCCCGCATCGGAGGAGACGAATTCATCGTTCTGTGCGTGGTACGCGACGATACCAAGCAACTGGCGCTGCTTGCCGATCGGGTCATCAGCCAGATGCGCGAGCCCGTCTATTATCAGGGCCACCGGTGCCGTTTTGGCGTCAGCGTGGGTATAGCTGTCGACAACGGAAAAGATGTCGAAGCCAAACACCTGCTGGTGAACGCAGATATCGCGCTTTACCGAGCAAAGAGCCGTGGGCGCAATCGATACGAATTCTTCACTGACGCGATGCAAAGCGAAATCGTCGATACAAAACGGATTGCCGACGAAATTCTCGGCGGCCTCGAGCGCAACGAGTTCATCCCGTTCTACCAGCCCCAATTTGACGCAAAGACGCTCGAAATCGTTGGGGTTGAGGCGCTGGCGAGATGGCAACATCCAGTAAAGGGTATTTTGGCGCCCGACATCTTCCTGAGGATTGCGGAAGAACTGAACGTCGTCTCGATCATCGACCAAGCCATATTGAAGCAATCGCTTTCGGATTTCGAAGGGTGGTCCGCTGCAAAACTTAACATTCCACGGGTGTCGGTCAATGTCTCGGCGAGGCGCCTTCAAGACGAGGAGCTTATCAAGAGCCTGCGAGAACAAGATATCAAGAAAGGAACGGTTTCGTTCGAGCTTGTTGAGTCGATTTTCCTGGACGAGAACGACGATCTCGTCACGTGGAACATCGAGCAAATAAAAGAACTGGGGATTGACGTCGAAATAGACGATTTCGGTACCGGTTACGCTTCGATGGTCAGTTTGCTGAAGTTGCAGCCGCGCCGGCTGAAGATAGATCGGCAGCTGGTCACCCCAATCGTCAAATCGCCGCAGAGAAGGCAGGTTGTCTCGTCGATCATCGAAATCGGCAAATCGCTGGGTATCGAGGTCGTGGCGGAAGGCGTCGAGACGATGCAGCACGCACGGCTACTCAAGGGCCTGGGCTGCGACATATTGCAGGGTTATGCCTTCGGCCACCCGTTCGACTCCGAGGGACTTAAGACATTTGTCCGATCGCGGCGCCTGCGCACGGCCAGCTGAGCCTCGGCGCCAGAATTTATCGAACGACCGCCTTGACGTTGCGGTACATAGGCGCATAGCGGACAAAGCTGAAAATAACGCCAAACCTCAGATCAGCAGCAGGCCCTTCATGCTGGAGTGGCCTTTCCTGCCGATGATGATGTGGTCGTGAACAGCAATGCCAAGCGGTTTGGCCGTCTCTATGATCAGCTTGGTCATCTCTATGTCGGCGCGCGACGGCGTCGGGTCTCCCGACGGATGATTATGCGCCAGAATGATCGCCGTGGCAGAGAGCTCTAAGGCGCGCCTGACCACCTCGCGCGGATAGACCGGTGTGTGGTCGACGGTGCCGACCTGCTGCACTTCGTCGGCGATCAGCGCGTTTTTCTTGTCGAGGAACAGGATGCGGAACTGCTCGCGCTCCTCGAAGGCCATCACCGACCGACAGTATTCGAGAACCTGCGTCCAGGTCGACAACAGCTCGCGGCCGGCGATCTCGCCGCGCGCCATGCGCTGCGCCGTTGCCGCAACCACCTTGAGGTCGAGCGCCACCGCCGGGCCGATGCCCTTCACTTCCTGCAGGCGCTCGACGGGCGCGCCGAGGACCTCGGCCAATGTACCGAAGCGTGACAGCAAGGCCTTGGCGACCGGCTTGGTGTCGGCGCGCGGGATCAGCCGGAACAAAAGAAGCTCGAGCAGTTCGTAGTCGGGGAGGGTGTTGGGACTGGCGGCGAAGCGCTCGCGCAAGCGGTCGCGATGGCCGAGATAATGCGACTTGTCGGCGGCCACCGCCTTCGCAGGCGATCGCATAGGCCTTTCGGGAAAGAAGGCCCGCTCGTCGTCGTCACCGTTCATGGCTGCCACCCAGCATTTGCCGGGCAAGGTAACGCCCGATCTGCCAGACACTAGGCCCGCAGGCCGGGGCGGTCGAGGTTTTTTGGCGACAGCGTGAAGATCTCGCAGCCGGTTTCGGTGACGCCGATCGTGTGTTCGTACTGCGCCGAAAGCGAACGGTCACGCGTCACCGCGGTCCAGCCGTCCGACAGCACTTTCACATGCGGCCGGCCGAGATTGATCATCGGCTCGACGGTGAAGATCATGCCCGGCCGCATCTCGACGCCTTCGCTGGCGCTGCCGTAATGCAGGATGTTCGGCGCGTCGTGAAACAGCCGGCCAACGCCGTGGCCGCAGAAATCGCGCACCACCGAGCAACGCTCGGCTTCGGCATAGGTCTGGATGGCGGCGCCGATGGCGCCGGTGCGGGCGCCCGGCTTGATTGCCGCGATGCCGCGCATCAGACACTCATACGTGACTTCGAGCAGCCGCTCCGCGGCACGCTTGATCGTGCCCACCGGATACATGCGCGAGGAGTCGCCATGCCAGCCGTCGAGTATATAGGTGACGTCGATATTGACGATATCGCCATCCTTCAACGGCTTGCTGTCGGGTATGCCGTGACAGACGACGTGGTTGATCGAGGTGCAGGATGATTTCGTGTAGCCGCGGTAGTTGAGTGTCGCCGGAAGCGCGCCATGGTCCATGCCGAACTCGAAGACGAAGCGATCGATCGCTTCGGTGGTGACGCCGGGCGCCACCATCGACACCAGTTCGTCGAGGCAGCGCGCGGTGAGATCGCAAGCCTTGCGCATGCCGATAAAGCCTTCCTCGTCGTAAAGACGGATCTGGCCGGTGTTTCTGAGCGGTGCCGTGGCGGCGTCGAGATAGGTGACCATTTTTATCCGTCTTGCAGGGATGCGAGGGCTGGATGAGCCCCCGCCAGAGAAATCTCCCCAGATTTGGCACTGGAAGGCGCAAGGTTCAAGGACGAACTGCCGGCGACGACCGAAGACCGGCGATATTCAGGTCTTTGGGGCACTCTCCTTGCCTGTAGCTGCCCATGCTCCCGACCGGTTCATTTGGCTACCGCAGTGACGACACATTTCTAGGCGAGAAGTCGGCCCAAGCATGAAGCCGCCCGGCAACTTTTTATGCCGAACGATGTTGCTGCGGGGGTGTCGGTTCGGGAGAGGTCGAATGGACAGACTGCAATTTGCGGTGCCGGTGCGTATCGCGCCTGTGCCCAGCCAGCCGGTCGAGGAAATCTACAGTGTCGAGCAGGCGCTCGATTTCCTGCAAACGTGGCCGGTTCGCCGGAAGGGGCCAACCTACCAGGCTGCGTTCAATGCCTGTTTTGGCGCCACGGTGGACATCGTCGAGACCGAAGACGCATGGCGGGCCTTCATGGCCTTTTGCCGGGTGAGCGGCCTGCTTGCCAGGGACATGATGGTTCCTCCGCGCAAGCGCGGCGGCGAGGCGAGGGGACTGCGGGCGTAGACCGGCCTGGTTCGATTTCTGCCGGCATCATCCTGTGCTAATTTCACAAGTGCAAATATCACAACCGACGGAGGAGTCGCAGGAAGACCCCGGAACGCAAGAAGAACGCCCGGAGAACCTCATAGCCTGCGGGACGAGCTATTTTCCTAGATCCCAAGGGCGGCTTTGATCTCAACCCATTTCGTGATGATGGTAGCTAATCCGACTGCAATACCAATTAGTCCAGCCATTTTCGCGGTCGTGGGGAGACTATCGACCCGGCCCTTCAACTCACCAAAAGCGATAGCGGTAGGAAGTCCTTCGGATTTCCCTTTGAGGTAGGAAATGTCGTTGCCAATAGTGGTGAGCTTAGAGTCGATCTTGTCGAACTTGTCCTCAAGGGCCTTTACGCGCGCTTCCATCTCTCCAGATGTACCGTCGCCACCGCCGGTTTTCAAGGATGACACAGCTGTTGACGCTTCCTCGCGAGCACGGCGCGCGTCGTCCAAGTTTGTTAGCGCACTCATTGCTTGGCCTCCTCAGCCCGTACGCTCTCGTCGAGACGCTTCAAGAATGCTAGAATCAGTTTGTTCGAATTGGTCGCTGCCTGCTCAGCCGAAACGGCATAGGTTCTGGTTTTTTCGGGGTCCTGCTGGTGAAAGAGTTGGGCACTGATCAAGCGGAACACAGCGCTCTGCAGCGTAAGAACCGTAGAAACGAGGACATCGACGTCTTTGACCGATAAGTGGATTGGTCTGTTTTCTGCCATGGCTTTGTTATACGCTGCCGACATGGTAACTGGCGGCGGGTTGTTGGTTGTGTCGTCGTCGCTCACCTCAATATCCTTCTCACGTTGCGTTCCAGACCGCGCGCACCGGTCGATAGTCGCAGGAAACTCTTGAAAATCAAACAGGAGCGATTCGGCCGAGCTTCCTGAAAGGAAATCGGCCAAACATTGGATGGGATAGGGGAGTTTTTTGCTAAGCGCTTGATTTTTCTGGTACGCCCAAGGGGAATCGAACCCCTGTTACCGCCGTGAAAGGGCGGTGTCCTGACCGCTAGACGATGGGCGCGCTCAGATGTGAGCGCTTATAGTTGCGTCGCGGCAAACCGGCAACCCGTCTGCCGCCGGCTGCGACAACTTTTTTCCTTTGGCTCCAAACCGCGTCTTTCCGACAGCCAAGCTGGTTTTGCGGCATGATGTAGCGTCGCCGAGCGAACTTCGCAGTGGCCGAAGAACCTCTCCCTAACCGCGCCTGCGGCAACGCCAGTTCCAGTCGCGCTCGGGGCCGACATCGACATGGACGGATTCGGTGTGGCAGTAGGTGCCGACGCCGCCGCGGCCCGGCATGGTGCGGATATAGCTCGCCAGTTCCCATTTCGAGACGCCGGGGACCTGGATGTCGGCGGCGGCGCAGTACATGTGCAGCGAATTCTTGGCGCCGTTGGCGCGGCGGTTGCGGGCCGGATCGCGATAGCCGGAGGTGACCGTCATCTTGCGGCCGTAATGGCCTTCGATCGTCTTCAGCACGCGAACCAGCGACGGCTTCAAGCAGGCGACATCGACGCTTTCGTTCTGTTTCAGGAGGCCGTTGGGCGCCAGCCTGGCGAGGCCGGCGGCGGAGGCGACCTGGTAGGCGCCACCCGAACCTTCGTCTTCGTTGAGATCGACGTCGCTCTCATCGTCGAGGCCGGATTTGCGCTTGATCTCGAACAGCGCCGTCTGGCGCACGCCCGGCAGCGCATCGGCCGTGAAGTGGCTGGTATCGCCCGTCGACACCAACTGCACCGGCTTTTCAGCCGGATTGGCTGAGGCCAGGGTAACGGTGGGTTTTGTCGCAGGCGTCGCCTTGGCCTGCACGACCGCTGCCTGCCCGCCCGATCTGCTGTTGGCCGGCGATGCTGCCGAAGCGGGGGTGGCGCTGAACAGCGAGGCCAGGAAGTTTTTCTTCGGTGCGTAGGCCTGTGGCTGCGGCATCTCGCCGGCGGTCACATAGACCGGGTTGTTCCTCGCCGCCGCGGCGGCCTTGGCGTCGGGCTTCGATGCATCAGCACTGTTCTGTGCCACGGCCTGTTCGGCCCTCTGGGCGTTTGGTTGCAGCGGCTGCGGCGTGTGTCCCGCGATCGTCTCCGCTGCCGTTGGAACGGCGATCGGGAAGCCGGCATCGGGCTTGGCCCCTGGCTTGGCTACTGGCACATAGGCGACGTGCTCGGGAAGGTTGGCGTCACCGTCGGCATTCATCGTCATTTGTGTGGTTGTCATCTGCGACGATGATGCGGCCGTGCTGGCCTGGGGCGCACCGGCGGCCGTGCTGATTTCGGTAGCCGAGGTATTGTAGCCTGGCATGCCGACCGACATGGTCGGGTCGCCGGCCGAGGTGCAGGACGCCAGGAGCATCGAGAAAAGTGCCGCCACAATGGCGCGGCTTTCTCCCTTCGCGAGGCGCGATCCTGCTGATCTCAAAACAAAATTCCCCCTCGATATCCGACCGGTTCGTCATTGGCGCGGCGCCGAAACGTCTCGTCGAAATGACCCTTGTTCCCCGAACCGGAAACGAGACCTGTGTCAAATCTGCAAGCCTCAAAGTAATTTGGCGGCTAGAGGATGAATCAAGGCTGCTCAGGGTTGACGGCACCATTTCGCCCGCTTTTGGCGGCGCGTCAACTCACCACACATTACAGATGGTTACACGCGCACCTTGACATAGGTGCCGGGGGCTTCGCCTAGAACTTGCATGTGCTCGCCCGGTTTGCGGGCCGGAACGCGGGTATTGTCCTTGGCTTCGATCCAGCGTTGCCAGTGCGGCCACCAGGAACCGGGGTGGGCTGTGGCCCCGGCGAGCCATTGGTCAAAGTCGCCGGCCGGCTTGCCGCTGGTCCAGTATTGATATTTCTGCGCCGCCGGCGGATTGACGACCCCGGCGATGTGGCCGGAGCCGGCCATGACGTAGTCGACCTCGCCGCCGAAATATTTCGAGCCGAGGAATACCGACAGCGCCGGCGCGATGTGGTCCTCCTTAGAGGCGAGGTTGTAGACCGGAATGGTAACGTCCTTCAGCGAAACCGTGCGGCCCGCCAGTTCCATCATGCCTTGCGAGAGCCTGTTCTCGAGATAGCAATTGCGCAAATAGAAGGAATGGTTGGCAGCGCCCATGCGGGTCGAATCGGCATTCCAGTAGAGCAGGTCGAAAGGCAGGGGATCCTTGCCGCGCATGTAGTTGTTGACGACATAGGGCCAGATCAGGTCGCCCGAGCGCAGCATGTTGAAGGCAGTCGCCATCTTGGTGCCGTCGAGATAGCCTTTCTCGTTCATCGCCTTTTCGACGGCCGCGACCTGCTCCTCGTCGACGAACACTTTTAGATCGCCGGCATGGGTGAAATCGACCTGGGTGGTGAAGAAGGTGGCGGATTTGATGCGGTGGTCGCCTTCCTGCGCCATCAGCGCCAGGGCCGCCGCCAGAAGCGTTCCGCCGACGCAATAGCCGATGGCGTTGACTTGCCTTTCGCCGGTGGCCTTCTCGATAGTGTCGAGGCCGTATTGCAGGCCCTCCCTGATATAGGCCTCCCAACTCTTGGCGCCGTGCCGCTCGTCCGGGTTGATCCAGGAGATTACGAACACGGTGTGGCCTTGCTCGACGGCCCAGCGAATGAAGGATTTTTGCGGGTTGAGGTCGAGGATGTAGTACTTGTTGATCCATGGCGGGCAGATCAGCAGCGGCCGTTTGAGCACGGTGTCGGTAGTCGGCTCGTATTGCAGGATTTCGGCGACGTCGCTGCGGCCGACCACCTTACCCGGCGTGGCGGCGAGATTCTTGCCGATCTCGAAGGGCGAATAATCTGCCTGCCGCAGCTTCAGGTCACCCTTGCCCGCGGCGATGTCCTCGGCGAGCATCTTCATGCCGCGCACCAGGTTTTCGCCGTTCGAGGCGACAGTCTCGCGAAACAATTCCGGATTGGTCAGGATGAAATTCGACGGCGAGATGGCATTGGACACCTGCTTGACATAAAAGCCGGCCTTGTGGCGGGTATGCTCGTCTAGGCCGTCGGCGTGCTCGACCAGTTCGGCCGCCCAGCGCGAGGTGACCAGATACGCCTGTTTGAGGAAATCGAAGAAGGCGTTGCGGCCCCATTCCGGGTCCTGGAAACGCTTGTCGCCGCGCTCGGGCTTGACCGCATCCTCGGCGTCCTCGGCGCCGGCGCCGACGCGCTGGACAGCATTGGCCCAGACGGTCATGTAGCCGGAAAACAGCCGCGTTTGCGCCTCCAGCGCGCGCTGCGGGTCGGAGAGCCAGTACTCGGTGAGCTTGGAGAACGTCTTCACCATGTCGACGACCGGCTCGGCGACGTGATCGCGTACCTCGCCCTTTTCCCGCGGCTCGGCCCATGCCGAGGCGGCTTTGCCGGCCTGCTCGATCATGCGGGCCATGTTCAGAGCGAAGCGTTCCGGGTCCTTCACCAGATATTGCTCGACGGTCGAAGGTTGGTCATCTTCCGCTTTGCCCGAATCGGGTGTTTTGGCCATGGTTCGCGGGGTTCCTCCCGAAGCGTTTTGTTGACATATTACCATGGGATATCGAACAGGGTCCAATGTGCTCTAACCCGGCCGCCAGGAAAACAATATGACGATTAATATTGGCAAGAACGTTTTTTCCGGCACTGGTCGTTTTTGCCGCATGGCGCTCGTCATGTTGACGATGGCCGGTTGCACGAGCAGCAACATGGAAGGTGCGGCGCCCGCCACCGGCCTTGTCGGCGCGAAGGACACCGGTTCCTATCCGAACCTGAACATCCGGCCGCAGGTGGCGGCCGAGCAATTCACCGACGAGGAAAAGAACGCCAAGCTCGCCCAACTGAAGGCCGAGAAGCAGAGCCAGGCCGCCAAGGGCGGCGGCGTCAAGGTTGCGGACCAGGCAGCGCTGGACCAGCTGGCAAAAAAACACGGCGCCGAGGCGCTGAAGCAGATCGAAGGCAAATGCGACCCCGCTCTCGACCCTAGTTGCAAATAAGCTTATACGCGCGACCGCAACCTCACTGTCTGGAACTGCCATGGAAGAATTTCACAAGGTCCGCCGGCTTCCGCCCTATGTCTTCGAACAGGTCAACCGGCTGAAGGCCAGCGCCCGTTCGCGCGGCGCCGACATCATCGACCTTGGCATGGGCAATCCGGACCTGCCGACGCCCAAGGCCATCGTCGACAAATTATGCGAGGTGGTGCGCGATCCGCGCACGCACCGATATTCGTCGTCGCGCGGCATTCCGGGTCTGCGCCGTGCACAGGCCAACTACTATGCCCGCCGCTTCGGCGTGAAGCTCGACCCGGACAGCCAGGTGGTGGCGACGCTCGGCTCGAAGGAGGGCTTCGCCAATATGGCGCAGGCGATCACCGCCCCCGGCGACGTGATCCTGTGCCCCAATCCGACCTATCCGATCCACGCCTTCGGCTTCATTATGTCGGGCGGCGTCATCCGCTCGCTGCAGGTCGAGCCGGACGACGGCTTTATCCCGGCCCTGGAGCGCGGCATCCGCCATTCGATCCCGAAGCCGCTGGCTCTGATCCTCAATTATCCGTCCAACCCGACGGCACTGGTCGCTTCGCTCGATTTTTATAAGGAGGTGGTGGCCTTCGCCAGGAAGAACGACATCATCATCCTGTCGGACCTTGCCTATTCGGAAATCTATTTCGACGGCAATCCACCGCCCTCGGTGCTGCAGGTGCCGGGCGCGATCGATGTCGCGGTCGAATTCACCTCGATGTCGAAGACCTTTTCGATGCCGGGCTGGCGCATGGGTTTTGCGGTGGGCAATGAACGGCTGATCTCGGCGCTGACGCGGGTGAAATCCTATCTCGACTACGGCGCCTTCACGCCGATCCAGGTGGCGGCGGCGCATGCACTGAACGGCGACGGCGCCGACATCGCCGAAGTGCGCGACGTCTACCGCAAACGCCGCGATGTCATGGTCGACTCGTTCAGCCGTGCCGGCTGGACCATTCCCGCACCGGCGGCATCGATGTTCGCCTGGGCGCCGATCCCGGAGCCGTTCAAGCACCTTGGCTCGCTTGAATTCTCCAAGCTCCTGATCGAGCACGCCGACGTCGCCGTGGCGCCGGGCGTCGGCTTCGGCGAGCATGGCGACGATCACGTGCGCATCGCGCTGGTCGAAAACGAGCATCGGATCCGGCAAGCGGCGCGCAACATCAAGCGCTTCCTCGCATCCAGCGCCAAGCAGCCGAATAATGTCGTACCGCTCGCCGCGCATCGCTGATCTTATACACATCGACCGAATTGTTGAGGGGCGTCGCCGGACATGGCTGAAGCGTTGCGTGTTGGAATTGCCGGCCTCGGCACCGTCGGTGCGTCGGTGGCCCGCGTGCTGCGCGACAAAGCGGCCGAACTGACGCGGCAGTGCGGGCGCGACATCGTCGTGTCGGCGGTTTCGGCCCGCGATCCCAAACGCGACCGCGGCGTTGATCTTGGCACAGCACAGTGGTTCGACGATGCCGTCAAGATGGCGCACACCGCCGAGATAGATGTCTTCGTCGAGCTGATCGGCGGCGACGAAGGCCCGTCACGCTCGTCCGTCAAAGCGGCGCTCGAGGCCGGCCGACATGTCGTCACCGCAAACAAGGCGTTGCTTGCCAAGCACGGCGTCTCACTGGCCGAGATCGCAGAAAAGAGGGGTGTGCTGCTCAACTACGAAGCGGCGGTGGCAGGCGGCATTCCGGTCATCAAGACGATGCGCGAGGCGATGGCCGGCAATTCGGTGACCCGCGTTTTCGGCATCCTCAACGGTACCTGCAATTATATTTTGACGCGCATGGAAGCCGAGGGCCTGTCCTTTGATGCCTGCCTGAAGGATGCGCAACGGTTGGGCTATGCCGAAGCCGACCCGACCTTCGACATCGAGGGCCACGACACCGCACACAAGCTGTCGATCCTGACCAGCCTTGCCTTCGGCACGAAGATCGCCGCCAACGATATCTACATGGAAGGCATCTCCAACATCAGCCAGGCCGACATCCGCGCGGCCGGCGATCTCGGCTACCGGATCAAGCTGCTTGGCGTCGCCCAACGCACCGAAAGCGGCATCGAGCAGCGCGTGCATCCGACCATGGTGCCGACGGCCTCGGTCATCGCGCAGGTGCACGGCGTCACCAATGCGGTGGCCATCGAGACCGACATCCTCGGCGAATTGCTGCTCTCCGGCCCCGGTGCCGGCGGCAACGCCACCGCATCGGCGGTGATCGGCGACATTGCCGACATCGCTAAAAGCCGGCCTGGCTTCCAGCATGGTCCGGTTTTCGGCCGGCCGGCGAAGGAGCTCAAGCCCTACAAGAAGGCGCAGATGCGCAGCCATGCCGGGGGTTATTTCATCCGGCTGACCGTGCACGACCGCCTCGGCGTCTTCGCGGCAATAGCCAAGCGCATGGCCGACAACGACATTTCGCTGGAATCGATTGTGCAGCATGCCGCCGGGCCGGAAACCGAGGCACAGAAGACCGTCATCCTGGTCACCCACGAGACTACCGAGGCGGCGGTTCGCAAGGCCGTTGACGGCATCACCAGGGACAGCCTTCTGACCGACAAGCCGCAAGTCATCCGCATCGAGCGGGCCGGATAGAAGTCTCCTTATTTGCCTTCAATCGATTGATATTGCTGCGCTTTCAAAAAGGCCCGGCGCAGGTCTTGCTGTTGTCACGGGGCTTTGACACAACGAGCGCGTCTCTGGCGGGAGGCTAATGCATGTCGCCCAAAAGTGTGCGGCGGTTTTGGGACGACGACATGCATGAAAACAAAGTGCCAACGAGGATTGTCCATCGATGAATGTGGCCCAGAACATTGTCGCCGGCCTCGACCGGATACTGACCATGGAAGTGGTGCGCGTCACCGAACGCGCAGCGGTCGCGGCCGCCAGATTGCGCGGACGCGGCGACGAGAAGGCCGCCGACCAGGTTGCGGTCGATGCCATGCGGCAGGAGCTCAACCGTCTTGCCGTCAACGGCACGGTGGTGATCGGCGAAGGCGAGCGCGACGAGGCGCCGATGCTTTATATCGGCGAGGAAGTCGGTACCGGCAAAGGTCCGGCTGTCGACATCGCACTCGATCCGCTCCAAGGCACGACGATCTGCGCCAAGAACCTGCCCAACGCATTGGCCGTTATCGCCATTGCCGAAAAAGGCAGCCTTTTGTTCGCGCCGGACGTCTATATGGACAAGATCGCCATCGGCCCGGGCTATTCCGACGGCATCATCGACATCGATGCCTCGCCGGCCGAAAACATCGCCAGCTTGGCCAGGGCCAAGCGTGTGCCGGCGGCGGAGATCACCGCCTGTATTCTCGACCGGCCACGCCATGGCGCGTTGATCGAAGCCGTGCGGGCGACCGGCGCCGCGATCCGTCTGATCGGCGACGGTGATGTCGCCGGGGTCATCCATACCACCGACCCTGACGAGACCGGCATCGACATCTATCTCGGCACCGGAGGCGCGCCCGAAGGCGTGCTCGCAGCTGCCGCCTTGCGCTGCACCGGTGGCCAGATGCAGGGCAGGTTGATCCTCGATACGCCGGAAAAGCTGACGCGCGCCGCCAAGATGGGCATCTCCGACCCCAGACGGATCTACCACACGCAAGACATGGCACGCGGCGACGTGCTGTTTGCCGCGACCGGCGTCACCGACGGCAATTTGCTGGCCGGCGTCAAGTTCGGCCGCAATTTCATCACCACGCACACGATCGTGCTGCGCTCGTCATCGCGGACCGTGCGCGAAATCAAAGCCAGGCACCAGGATCTGGAAAAGTTTTGATTTCGACTCAGTTAGCCGTTGCATATTGTGCGCAATGACAAATTGCAGACGGCGCATCACGTGACGGGGGAAAGACGCTTTTTCCTCGATGTCAGGCAATCGGCCACCGGCGTTTCCTGGGAACACCGGCTGACCGAGCGCCAGGACATGGCCGCGCTCGCCATCGCGCAAGGTTATGGCGTACCCGACATCGTGGCGCGCGTGCTGGCCGGGCGCGGCGTCACCGCCGAGCAGACCGAGCGGTTTCTCGATCCGACCATCCGCAACCTGCTGCCCGACCCGGCATCGCTGACCGACATGGACAAGGCCGCCTCTCGCATCGCCCGAGCGGTGATGGCCAGGGAAAAGGTAGCGATCTTTGGCGACTACGATGTCGACGGCGCCGCCTCGTCGGCGCTGCTCAAGCGCTTTCTCGCGCATTTCTCGGTGGCGTCGGAGATCTACATACCGGACCGCACCTTTGAGGGCTACGGCCCCAATCCGGAAGCGATGCGCGACCTCGTCTCGCGCGGCGCGACGCTGATCGTCACCGTCGATTGCGGCACCAACAGTGCTGCTTCCATCGACGCCGCAAAGGCCGCCGGCGCCGACGTCGTGGTGCTCGATCACCATCAGGTCGGCGGGCCGTTGCCGGCGGCCGCTGCGGTCGTCAACCCAAATCGCGAGGACGACCTTTCCGGCCAGGGTCATCTTTGTGCCGCCGGCGTCGTCTTCCTTTGCCTGGTGCAGACCGCGAAGATCCTGCGCGGCCGCTTGCCAGATGCCGCACCGCCGGACCTGCTTGCCCTGCTCGACCTGGTTGCGCTGGGCACAGTCTGCGACGTGGTGCCGCTCACCGGCGTCAACCGCGCCTTCGTGGTCAAGGGGCTGCAGGTGGCGCGGCAGCAGAGAAACGAAGGGCTGGCGGCGTTGGCGCGGGTGTCGCGTATAGGCGAGCCAATCAGCACGTTCCATCTGGCCTTTCTGATCGGTCCGCGCATCAACGCCGGCGGGCGCATCGGCGACGCAGCACTTGGCAGCCGCCTGCTTGCAACCGACGACCCGGTCGAAGCCCGCACCATCGCCGAGACGCTGGATCGACTCAACCAGGAGCGGCAGTCGATGGAGCAGCAGATGCTGGCCGCGGCGCGCTCAGAGGCCGACGCCGAGCTTGCCGGCGGCAATGGTCCGGCCATCGTCGTCACAGCCAGCAGCAACTGGCACCCGGGCATTGTCGGCCTGCTTGCCTCGCGGCTCAAGGACCATGCGCGCCGGCCGGCATTTGCCATCGCCTTCAACGCCAATGGTGTCGGTACCGGTTCAGGCCGTTCAGTGTCTGGCTTCGACCTCGGCCGGCTGGTGCGCGAGGCTGCCGATGCCGGGCTGATCCTCAAGGGTGGCGGTCACGGAATGGCGGCAGGCATCACTGTCGAGCGGGCGAAGCTCGGTGAACTCAGGGCTTTCTTCGAAGAGCGCGCGGCGGTGGACGTGTTCCGCCTGCAAGGCGAGGAGAGCCTGGCGATCGACGGTGCGCTTGCCGCCGAGGGCGCGACGCTCGCGCTGCTCGATGCACTTGAGAGGGCAGGGCCGTTCGGCGCAGGGCATGTCGCGCCGGTGTTCGCGCTGCCGCGCCACCGGCTTGTCGATGCGCGGGCGGTCGGCACCAACCACATCCGCGCCGACCTGCAGTCGGAAAGCGGCGGCCGCATCCAGGCGATCGCCTTTCGCGCCGTCGATACGGCGCTCGGCGAATTCCTGTTCAAGAACAGGGGTAAGCCGGTGCATGTAGCCGGCTCGCTGTCGGGCAACCACTGGAACGGCAACCGCACGGTGCAATTTCGTATCGTCGACGCGGCGCTTGCCTGAGAGCTCGCTGACCGCTCTGCCTAAGCGAGGACGGTCTGCAGCCGGGTCAGGTCGCCGATCTGCGCCATCGTTGTCTGGTAGCCGATGCGGATTGCTTCGTCGGCGCGGTGGAATTCGGTCAGGCCGATATGGCTGAGCTTCGGCTGCAGCGATATGTCCGGCGGGTCGCCGGCCAGCCTGGCGCGCGAAATGCGATCCTGAATGATGTTGAAGGCCTCGACCATGACGCCGGTAATGCCGAGCCGCGTCTCGCGCGACTTGCGTTCGGGATCGGCGTGGCCACCTCTTGGCGCGTCTTTCTCAATGACCAACTCGCCGGCATTGTGCTTGATCACCGCGGCGCGGCCGAACAGATCGTAGTGAAGGTTCACCGCAACTACGAGCGGCTGCTCGTAGGCACGGCAGACCGAGACCGGCACCGGATTGACCAAGGCGCCGTCAACCAGCACACGCCCATTGCAGGCGACCGGCTCGAACACGCCGGGCAGCGCGTAGGAGGCGCGCATGGCGGTGCTCAACGAGCCGCTCGACAGCCATATCTCATGGCCGGTGCGGATTTCCGAAGCGACGCAGACGAACGGTTTTGGCAGGTCCTCGAAGCGGATGCCGGCTATGTGCTCGCGCAGCCGCGCATCGAGCTTCATGCCACCGAACAGGCCGCTGCCGCGTAGATTGAGGTCGAGAAGGCCAAAAATGCGCCGCCTGGTCAGGCTGCGGGCGAATTCTTCCAACTCGTCGAGCTTGCCGGCAACATAGCAGCCGCCGACCAGCGCGCCGATCGAGGTGCCGGCGATCATCGACACTTCGATGCCGGCTTCGTCAAGCGCGCGCAGCACGCCGATATGCGCCCAGCCGCGCGCACAGCCGCCGCCCAATGCCAGCGAAATCGCTGTTTTGCCCGGAGATTTGGTTTCGGATGCGCCCGCGGCCGAGGAGAGGCCATTCGCCTCCCGAACGTCAGGTCTGTTGCGCAATGACGCCCACTCGAGCATCACAATCTCCCTTGTCCCACGGTCATCCTACAGGCGGGCCGTATCGAAATCATGAATACACGTGGCTGAAGTGCTGCGAATGGTTCATATTGATGGTGTATTGGGCTTTCGATAGGTTTTTTCCGCATCGAACAGCGGCTTGCTGCCGTCGCTGGCAAGCGTCCCTTTGCCATCGCTCAGCCCCACCGTCCGATAAAAGCATGAACGTCGGCCGGTGTGACAAGTTGCTTCATGACCCAGCACTTTGACGCGCAACCATATCGCGTCCTGGTCACAATCCGTGAGCATCTCGACGACCTGCTGGACATTGCCCGAGGTTTCGCCCTTCTTCCACAGCGCGTTGCGCGAACGCGACCAGTAGTGCGCGATGCCGGTCTCGAGCGTCAGCGCCAGCGCCTCGGCATTCATATGCGCGACCATCAGCAGCATGCCGTCTTCGGCATCGGTGACGACGGCGGTGACGAGGCCGCCGGCATCGAAGCGCGGCGAAAGGACCGTGCCTTCCTCAAGCGCCTTCTTGTCTGAGGGAGCTTTCGGGAATTCCAATGCCGACATTCGCCGGTCCTTATTTGACGAAGGTGGGGCGGGTCTGATCAGTTCCGCCGCCGCGCACCATGGTGACGAAGCGGACCTGCTCTTCGGGTGTATCCTTGAAGGCGCCGGTGAAGGTCGAGGTCAGCGTGGTGGAGCCCTGTTTGCGGATACCGCGCATGGCCATGCACATATGCTCGGCCTCGAGCATGACGGCGACGCCGCGCGGATTGAGGACGTCCTGGATGACGCCGGCAATCTGCGCCGTCATCGCTTCCTGGGTCTGCAGGCGATGGGCGAAGATGTCGACGACGCGGGCGATCTTGGACAGGCCGACAACCTTGCCGTCAGGCAGATAGCCGACATGCGCCTTGCCGATGATCGGCACCATGTGATGCTCGCAATGCGAGTGGAAGGATATGTCCTTGACGAGGACGAGGTCGTCATAGCCGGCGACTTCCTCGAAGGTGCGGCCAAGTTCCTCGGCTGGGCACATATCATAACCGTTGAACATTTCGCGGAATGCCTTGGTGACGCGCTTCGGCGTGTCGATCAGGCCCTCCCGGTCAGGGTTGTCGCCGGTCCAGCGCAGCAAGATGCGCACAGCAGCTTCGACTTCGGCCTCGCTCGGCCGGTCGGTGACCGGCTTTTCCATATAGGCAGACCGCGGCATAAGTTTCTTGATAACGGCGTCCATAAAGGCGTCTCCCGTAGTTCCTCCCTCAGGAGGAACGAGTTGAACGGACCACGACCTTTCGGGTGTCAGAAACTCGCCCGGTTTCCAGCCCGTAAGTGGCGTGAACAGAATTGGGCACGACGAGGTTTGTGGTCGCCTTGTCGATACCCGACTACCGCCATTATATATGTTCGTGCCGAGCGAAAGGAAGACGCCAGAGCGGCAATGACTGTTCGCTGGGCGGCGACGGATTGGAAAAATATGATCGACGATGTCTACAATGCGAAAATTCTGGGTTTTGCTGGAAACATCGCACGGATCGGCCGGCTCGACCGCCCCGACGCAACCGCACGAGCACATTCCAAGCTGTGCGGCTCGACGGTGACCGTCGATCTGAAAATGGATCATGGCGTCGTCACCGATTTCGCGCATGACGTGAAGGCCTGTGCGCTTGGCCAGGCGTCCTCTTCGATCATGGCGCAGCATGTCGTCGGCGCCAGCGCCGAAGAATTGCGCAGCGTGCGCGAGACGATGCTGAAGATGCTGAAGGAAAATGGCCCGCCGCCCGAAGGCCGCTTCGCCGACCTGAAATACTTGGAACCGGTGCGCGACTATAAGGCGCGCCACGCCTCGACCATGCTGACGTTCGACGCAGTGGTCGACGCCATCGGCCAGATCGAGAAGAAGCGGGCGGAAGAGGCGGCTTAAGCCTTGGCAAGGAAACGCCGGCTTTCGGCGAATTCCGCCCGGACCCAATCGGCAAAAGCCCTGGCCTGCTCTGAAAGGTCATTCAGCCTTCTGGCCACCAGCCAATAGGCGCCGGACGCGACGTCGATGTCGAAAGGCTTGATCAGCGCGCCGGACGCAAGTTCTTCGCCGATCTGCAGAAGATCGCCCAGCGCGACACCATGTCCAAGCAAGGCTGCCTGCTTCGAAAGCGAAGCATCCGCCAGCATCGGGCCGCGCGCAGGCACGGCCTCAGCCGCCACGCCGGCCGCTTCGAACCAGCGCGCCCAAGCCTGACGGTTTTCTTCGTGCAGCAATGTGTAGCGACCAAGGTCGATGGGTTTTTCCAGAGCTGGGCCGGATGCAAGAAGCGCCGGCGACAGGACTGGTGAATCGATGACCGCGGCAAGCTGTTCGGCTTCGCTGCGTGGCCATGAGGTGGCGTGCGCACTGAAGCGCAGGGCAAGTTCGGGCTGATCGCTGCGAAACTCTATCAACCTCGGGTCGACCTCAAGGGAAACGTCGATATCGGGTCGCAACTCGCGAAAGCGGTTGAGCCGCGGCACCAGCCATTCGGATGCAAGCGATGGTTCGACGCTGACACGGACCACGGACTGCGTCTGGGCCGCCGTCAATTCCGAAAGCAGCCTGTCGATGCCCTCGAAACTTCTGACCAACTGGTCGAGCAGCCGCCGGCCGGTGTCGGTCAACTCGACGCGGCGATGATGGCGGAAGAACAAAGGTTGGCGCAGGAAGGTTTCGAGCTCGCGGATCTGGCGGCTGATCGCCGCCTGCGAGACATAAAGCTCCTCGGCCGCACGGCTGAAGCTGAGGTGACGACCGGCTGCTTCGAAGCTTCTAAGCGCCGTCAGGGGGAGGTGTCCGCGCTTCATTCGCATAACTCAGAGTTATCTGACGTGGACGTTATACTCGTTTGAAGGGCAAGGCCAGCGGCGCTCTAATCGGCGCTCAAGGAGTGCTGCCATGATCCAGTTTCTCAACGTTCTGGTCGATGTCGTGCGGATCGCGACGTTTCAATGGCATGACGAGAAACCGCATAGGGATTGGTGCGAGGAGAGACCGCCGACCAGCGTCGCCGTATGCCGGAAGCCGACGCCCGACCGCTGCCCGGCTCGCCGTGCCAGGCCATGACGGGGTTGCCGGAACGCCATTGCGTTCCTGGCCCGATGCGCACATCTATCGTGTTGGAAAACGTGATGTGGAGACTACGGTGGTTGGCCAACATCGGCATGTGCACGGTGCCAGGCCGATTCGACAAGGACGCAACTGGCCCGGCCCGTGGCGCAAGACGCCGGGCCGCCTCCTCGGCACGTCGCTCGTCCGCTTCTACCAGCTGACGCTGTCAGGCTTCGTCGGCAATTCCTGCCGGCATCTGCCGACCTGTTCCGAATACGCGCACGAAGCGATCGCCCGGCATGGACTATGGGCCGGCGGCTGGATGGGATTCTTTCGCGTGCTGCGCTGCGGGCCGTTAGGGACGCATGGCATCGACCGCGTGCCCGAAACCCTGGCTGAGCGCTATGTCTGGTTTGCGCCGTGGCGGTACTGGCGGATCGGGAAAAAACCTGGCGAGCTGGACAGTTGACCGCAACTCTTCGGTGCACAACCGGACCGCTTTTACGATCTGGTAGGGTTAACCGCAGCTTGCGCGGACACAGCGCATTTAAGACAAAATCGAGACAAGACGCCTCGCTAAGCCGCTCCTGACACCCTTCAGGAGAGATTGCCAAATGCGCCGGATAGATCGTCTTCCCTTCGTTTTCGCCGTGGTTCTCTATGTCCTGGCGTGGCTGTTGGGTTTTCCGATCCGTGCGCAATCGGCGCCTCTCGGGGACGTCGAATGCACGCTGATCGTCGACGCCGCAGGCGGCGAGACGCTGTATCGCGAAGGGACCTGCGATCAGCGCGTCAGCCCCGCCTCCACGTTCAAGGTTCCGCTGGCGCTGATCGGCTACGATGCTGGAATCCTGAGCGACGAGCACACGCCAAGCTGGGAGTACAAGGCAGAGTTCAATGCGCCGAAACGGGACCGCAAGACCGTCGACCCGACGATCTGGGAAAGGGATTCGGTCATATGGTTCTCACGCGAGATTACGCGCCGGCTCGGCAGCAAACAATTTGCCGGCTATGTGTCGAAATTCGAGTATGGCAACACGGACGTTTCCGGAACTCCCGGCAAGAATGATGGACTCACCCATTCCTGGGTGAATTCTTCGCTCGAGATATCGCCGGTCGAACAGGTCGATTTCCTGCGCAAGCTGCTGGCGCGAAAACTGCCGGTTTCGAACAAGGCCCACGCCATGACCGATGCGATCATACCGACGTTTCGAGCAGGCGATTGGACGGTGCAGGGCAAGACCGGGACGACCGGGCTCGGCGACGTCGACAAGCGCTCGCTTGGCTGGTTTGTCGGCTGGGCGCAGAAGGATGCTCGCAAGATCGTCTTTGCCCGCCTGGTAATCGATACGGAACGTTCCGACACGCCCAAGGGACCCAAGACGCGGGCGATGTTCCTGAAAGAGCTGCCGAATCTCGTCAGATGACCATATCCGGCTTTACGCCGCCGAAAACTGTCCATAAAAGACCGCTCGCCGCCGGACGCATCCGGCTCTTACTTGATGTATGTCGTAACCCCCAAAACAGCTAGGCAGTTTTGAGCGACGTGCATTTTACCACCCGCGCTCGTTTGCGGGACTGGATAGGAGAATCTTATGCTGAATTCCGTTTCCCTGACATTTCCCGATGGCTCCGTCCGCGACTACGACGCGGCGATGACCGGCGCCGGCCTGGCGGAATCGATCTCGAAGTCGCTGGCCAAGAAGGCCGTTGCCTATTCGATCGACGGCACGTTGCGCGACCTTTCCGACCCGATCGGCAAATCGGGCAAGCTCGAAATCATCACCCGCGAGGATCCGCGTGCGCTGGAGCTCATCCGTCACGATGCAGCCCATGTGCTGGCCGAAGCCGTGCAGGAACTTTGGCCGGGAACGCAGGTGACCATCGGGCCGGTGATCGAGAACGGATTCTACTACGACTTCGCCCGCAACGAGCCGTTCACGCCCGACGATTTCCCGGTGATCGAGAAGAAAATGCGCGAGATCATTGCGCGCAACAAGCCGTTCACCAAAGAGGTATGGTCGCGTGAAAAGGCGAAAAGGATCTTTGCCGACAAGGGCGAGCGCTACAAACTGGAGCTGATCGACGCCATTCCCGAGGATCAGGATCTCAAGATCTATGCGCAGGGCGACTGGTTCGACCTTTGCCGCGGCCCGCATATGGCCTCGACCGGCCAGATCGGCAGCGCCTTCAAGCTGATGAAGGTCGCCGGCGCCTATTGGCGCGGCGATTCGAACAACCCGATGCTGACGCGCATCTACGGCACGGCCTGGGCCGACCAGGCGCAGCTCGAAGCCTACCAGACGATGCTGGAGGAGGCCGAGAAGCGCGACCACAGGAAACTCGGCCGTGAGATGGACCTGTTCCATTTCCAGGAGGAGGGGCCGGGCGTCGTGTTCTGGCACGCCAGAGGCTGGAGGATGTTCCAGAACCTGGTCAATTACATGCGCCGCCGTCTCGACGAGCAGGGCTATCAGGAGGTCAACGCGCCGCAGGTGCTCGACAAGAGCCTATGGGAGACGTCCGGGCACTGGGGCTGGTACCGGGACAACATGTTCAAGGTGACGGTTGCTGGCGACGACACCGACGACGACCGGGTGTTTGCGCTGAAGCCGATGAACTGCCCCGGCCACGTCCAAATCTTCAAGCACGGGCTGAAGTCCTACCGCGATCTGCCGGTAAAACTTGCGGAATTCGGCAATGTGCATCGCTATGAGCCGTCCGGCGCGCTGCACGGGCTGATGCGCGTGCGCGGCTTTACCCAGGACGATGCCCACATCTTCTGCACCGAGGAACAGCTCGCCGACGAGTGCATCAAGATCAACGATCTGATCCTCTCGACCTATGCGGATTTCGGCTTCGACGAAATCACCGTCAAGCTGGCGACCCGCCCCGAAAAACGGGTCGGCACCGACGCGATGTGGGATCATGCCGAGGGCGTGCTGCAGGACGTGCTCGACAAGATCGCGGCGCGGTCGGGCAACCGGATCAAGACGGGCGTCAATCCGGGTGAGGGCACGTTCTACGGGCCGAAATTCGAATATGTGCTGAAGGACGCCATCGGCCGCGACTGGCAATGCGGCACCACACAGGTCGACTTCAACCTGCCGGAGCGTTTTGGCGCCTTCTACATCGGCTCCGATTCGGAAAAGAAGCAGCCGGTGATGGTGCATCGTGCCATCTGCGGTTCCATGGAGCGGTTTCTAGGCATCCTGATCGAGAATTATTCCGGCCATTTCCCGCTCTGGTTCGCACCGCTGCAGGTGGTGGTGGCGACGATCACTTCCGATGCCGACGATTACGCGCGAAAGGTCGTCGCGCAGCTGAAGGCGGCCGGGCTGATTGCCGAAGCCGACCTGCGCAACGAGAAGATCAACTACAAGGTCCGGGAGCATTCGCTGGCCAAGGTCCCGGTCATCCTCGTCTGTGGCAAGCGCGAGGCCGAGGAAGAAACGGTCAATATCCGACGTCTCGGTTCGCGCGACCAGGAATCGCTTGGTCTCGCAGCTGCCGTGAAGCTGCTTGCCGGCGAGGCGGTGACACCCGACCGCAAGCGCCGCGCGGCCTGAACCAGCCGACCTGCAATGAATGGCGGTGGAGCGATCCACCGCCATTTTCATATGACTGTTGCGCCGCGCCTATCCGGCAAATCGATCGACGTGCGCTTCGGTCAGGTGCTGAATGAGACGAATTGCTCGAGCGGCTTTACCGGGCTGTCGTCGATCCGGCTCTGGTCGTATGGCGTGGCCACGCGCAGTTGCTGGCGCGACGCATGCGCAAGGCAGCTTAGAGGGCGCGGCTTAGTCGGCGCCTTCCTCGGAATCGATGGCCGAAGCCTCTGTGGCCAGAACCTCGATGTCCTGGTTGTGCCCAGCCACCACCGTAAAATCCTTCTGGTAGATGCGGTCGCGGTTCTTGGCGATGATGGTATAGTCGCCCTCGGCCAGCACCATCGAGGCAAAGGCACCGACGGTTTCCTTGATCGGATCGCCGGATTCGTTCAGCAGCGACCAGGAGGTGTCGGCGATCGCCTCGCCGCCCGGTTCGCGCACCAGCTTCATGGTCATCTCGGCCGCACGGTGCTCGACGGTCGCTTCGGTGAGCTTGCCGGCCTCGACGCGGATGTCGGAGCGGATGACCGCGTTCACCGCACCATAGGTCGACACAACGTGGTAGGTGCCGGCATTGAGCCGCACGACGCTGTTCGGCTCGACATCGGGTATGATCAGGGCGCGATCGCCGTCGGCCGCGGCGTGGCTCTCATAGATCGAGAAGCGCAGCTTCTTCGGTGGTATGCGTACCCCGCCGGACAGCACGGCATCAAGCTTGAGGCCGCCTGCATCGAGCACGAGGCTCTCGCGCTTGGCTTCCTTGCCGACGGTGATGCGCTTGGTGGCGCCGGCCCGCCCGTAGGAGGCGTGGACCAGATACGAACCCGGCTCGAGCTGGAACACGGCGGTACCGCCATGAGCCGAGGCGACCATCGGCAGCTTGCCGTCGCTGGCCGATTCGGGCTTGAAGACGCGCCAGACGATGCCGCGCGTGATGTCGGCGCCCTTGTCGGTCAATTGCGCTGACAGCGTGATTGCCCCGCTGCTCCCCAACGCCAGCGATGTCTCGCTTTTCGGAGGCGCATAGCCCGAAATTCCGGGAAGTTTCAGCTCGCCGAGGCCGTCCACATCCTGGGCGACGGCGAGCGAAACCGGCACCATCAACAGTGCGGCAGCGAGCCATATCAGGAAAAGACGCAATGTCCCCTCAAACATGCCTTGCGTTGAAGCCCAAGGCGGTGGCAATTTCAAGGCTTAAGAGTCCGGTCGGCTTCTGCTACAGGGCTCTTTGTCCGGCGCGCTGCGCCAATGCCCAAGCCGCCCGATGTCCCGATGGTGCGCTTCAGCTCAAATTCCAGGAGACTTGCGCCCATGGCGTCGCCAATCATCGATTTTCTGCTGACCCGAAATTCCGCGCCGATCCCAGATTTGAAAGAGCCGGCACCGGGCGATACCGAGATCGCGACGATGATCGCCGCCGCCTCGCGGGTGCCGGACCACGGCCGGCTGGAGCCCTGGCGTTTCATCCTCTATCGCGGCGAGTCTCGCATCGAGATCGGCAAGAAGCTGGCGGCACTTGCCGAGCAGCGCGAAGGACCGCTGCCGGAAGGCCGTCGCAACCAGGAATTGGCGCGCTTTTCGCGGGCGCCGCTGGTTATCGGCGTGATCTCGATCCCCAGGGAAAATCCAAAGATCCCGCAATGGGAGATGTTCCTGTCCGGCGGCATGGCCGCGATGAACCTGATGCTCGCTGCCAATGCGCTGGGCTACGGCACCAACATGATCAGCAACTGGTATTCCGACGTGCCCGAGGGCAGGGCGATCCTCGGCCTGGCGCCACATGAGCGGGTCGTAGGCTTCGTCCACATCGGCTCCTACCAGGGGCCGGCACCGGAGCGGCCACGGCCCGATCCGGCAAAGCTCTATGCCGATTATTCGGGGCCGTGGGTGGGATAATTTCGGCGCGGAACAGACCTAAGCGCCAAGCCCAGCTACCCTGGCCCGCGCCAGGAGCCGCTCGGCGAGCTTGAGATGCGGCCGGTCGTACATCTTGCCGTCGATGCCGACGACGCCGGGGTTTCCCGCCGCCTTAAATGCCTCGACGATCGCCAGGGCGCTTGTCACCGCTTGCGCCGAAGGCGTGAAGGCGGCGTTGATGGCCGGCACCTGCGCCGGATGGATCGCCATCTTGCCGGTGAAACCGTCGCGCTCGGCCTCTGCGCATTCGGCCTCGAAGCCCGCCATGTCGCGAAAGTCCGGAAAGACGGTGTCGATTGCCGCGACTTCCGCGGCACTTGCGGCAAGCATGGTCACGGTGCGGGCGAGGCGGAACACATCCGTGTAGCGGCCATTCGCGTCGCGCGTCGCGCGCGCGCCGATCGCCGCCGACAAATCTTCCGCCCCCCAGGTGACGCCGACAAGCCGCGCGCTTGCACGGGCGTAGGTCGCTGCGGCCAAGACCCCTGCGGCCGTTTCTGTGATGATCGGCAGGATCTTTATAGCTCCATCGGGCAGGCCGCTTTCAGCTTCGTGCACCCTGAGCTTGGCCGAGAGATGCTGGACATCCAGTCCGCTGTTCGACTTAGGCAGCATGATGCCGTCTGGTTTTGCCGGCACGAGCGCCGCCAGATCGTCGTCGGTCAGTCCGGTCGAAAGATCGTTGACGCGCACATAGATCGCGGAGCTGGTTTGGTGCCTGTGCCCGGCGATGAAACGCGCCGCTGTGTCGCGCGCCAGCCCCTTGTTCTGCGCGGCAATCGAATCCTCGAGATCGACGATGACCACGTCGGCACCCACGCCAAAGCCCTTTTCCAGCTTCTTTTCCGAATCGCCGGGGACGAAGAGCAAAGAACGCATCGGCTATGCCTTTTTCATCATCATGGCTTGCCTCGTGCATTTGGCAACCAGCACGTCGTTCTGGTTATAGGCGCGATGCTCGAACTCGACGATACCGCGGTCCGGTTTGGACCTGGAATCGCGCACCGAAACCACCGTGGTCTCGACGCGAATGGTGTCGCCGTGGAAGACGGGGTGCGGAAACACTGTCTCCTTCATGCCGAGATTGGCGATGGTGGTGCCGACGGTGATGTCGTTGACTGAAATGCCGATCATCAGGCCCAGCGTGAACAGCGAATTGACCAGCGGCTTGCCCCATTCGCTCTTGGCGGCGAAATCGAAATCGATGTGCAGCGGCTGCGGGTTCAGCGTCATCACCGAAAACAGCATATTGTCGCTTTCGGTCACGGTCTTGCGCAGCGTGTGCTTGAACACTTGGCCGACAGCGAACTCCTCAAGATAAAGCCCGGCCATGGTCGATCTCCTCTGCTGCCTAAGGGTTGATAGGCGTTGCATACCGGGCTCGCAAGCCAGTTAACGAACATGGTGAACCGTTCGTAAACCATTTGTGCCTACGGTCGCGACAGGGGCCAGAAGCGTTCTGGCAAAGGGCGTAAGCAGGCGACATGGTCGTTTCGCATTTCCTGAAATGGATCCACACGGCGAAGGTGTCGGAGCGCGTTGCAGCGGCAAGCGCACTTGCTCGCGCCTATGTCGATTCGGACCTGCCTTTCGAGGACCGCTGCGCTGCTGAGGCGGCGCTGACATTGCTGCTCGATGACGCATCGTCGAAGGTGCGACTGGCGATCGCCGACGCGCTTTCCATGAGCCATCATGCGCCGCCGCAGATCGTCAGCGCGCTGGCCTCGGACCAGCCGGAAGTCGCAGCCCTGGTGCTGGCGCGGTCGCCACTGCTTACTGATGCCGACCTGATCGATCGGGTTGCCGGCGGCCAGAAAGCGACGCAGAAGGTGATCGCCGACCGGCCGCGGGTGTCGATGTCGGTTGCGGCGGCGATCGCCGAGATCGGCGAGCCGGAGGCCTGCACCACGTTGCTCGCCAACAGCGGCGCCGACATCGCATCGATCAGCTTTCGGCGCATGGCCGAGCGGCACGGCCATCTGCCTCTGGTGCGCGAGGCGCTGATTGCCGACGCGCGCCTGCCCGCCGATTGTCGGCATTTGCTGCTGGTCAAAGTGGGCGAGACGCTCAAGGGCTCGCCGCTGGTGCTGGGGCTGATGGGCGCCGCAAGAGCCGAGCGCGTCACGCGCGATGCCTGCGTCAAGGCTTCCGTGACATTGATCGAAGGCACGCGTGCCGAGGAACATACAGCGCTTGTCGAACATCTGCGTCTGCGCGGTGACCTGACCGCAAGCTTCGTCATCCGCACCATCGCGCACGGCAAGGTCGACTTCTTTGGTTCGGCCCTGGTCGCGCTCAGCCAGCAATCCGAACAACGGGTGAGAGCACTGCTGGCCGGCGGCCATGACGTGGCGCTGCAGGCACTGTTCCGCAGTGCCGGGCTTGCCGCCGCCACCCACGCCATCATCCTGCGCGCGCTGAAGGTCTGGCGCGAGGTCGCCAATGGCAAACGCCTCGCCGGCGTGCAGGAAGTCAGCTGGCTGATGCTGAAGGAATTGGGCGGGCAGTCCGCCGCGGGCGATCTCGCCGGGCTGATCAAGTCGATCCATCTCGACGCGTTGCGCGAGAACGCGCGCGGGCACGCGCTGGCGATCGCGGCTGCCTAAAGCAATTCCAGGAAAACTGTGAAGCGGTTTTCCGTCCGGAATTACTTTAGAACAAAGGAAAGAGCGGTTCGGCGTTTCCGTGAACGCTGAACCGTTCCAGGCCTCGTCCTTCGCGAAAATATCCGGGTAGCAACAACCGCCGTCTGTGGCTCACCTGGCAGAAGACGCTCAGATATCCAGCACTTCCGTCTCGGCGAATTCCGCGCGTTCCTGGATGAAGCGGAAACGGGCCTCGGGCTTGGTGCCCATCAGTGCGTCGACAGCATCCTTGGTCGCCGCCTCGGCGTCGATCACATCGACCCTGAGCAGCGTGCGCTTTCTCGGGTCCATGGTGGTTTCCTTGAGCTGGGCGGCCATCATTTCGCCCAGCCCCTTGAAGCGGCCGATCTCGACCTTGCCGCGCCCGGTGAATTCGGTGCGCAGGAGTTCGTCCTTATGCGCGTCGTTGCGGGCATAGCCGACCTTGCCGCCTTGGCGGATCGAATAAAGCGGCGGGACCGCCAGGTAGAGATGGCCGCCGCGGACCAGGTTTGGCATCTCCTGGTAGAAAAAGGTGATCAGCAGCGAGGCGATATGGGCGCCGTCGACATCGGCATCGGTCATGATGATGACCCGGTCGTAACGCAGGTCCTCGTCGCGGTATTTCGAGCGCGTGCCGCAGCCCAAGGCCTGGATCAGGTCGGATATCTGCTGGTTGCCGGCAAGCTTGTCGCTGCCGGCACTGGCGACGTTGAGGATCTTGCCGCGCAGCGGCAGCACCGCCTGGCTGGCGCGGTCGCGCGCCTGCTTTGCCGAACCGCCGGCCGAATCGCCCTCGACGATAAAGAGCTCGGCGCCGGCGGCGGCATTCTGCGTGCAGTCGGCGAGCTTGCCGGGCAGGCGCAGTTTGCGCACTGCGCTCTTGCGCGACACTTCCTTTTCCTGGCGGCGGCGCACCCGTTCGTCGGCGCGCGCGATCACCCATTCGAGCAGTTTCGAGGCCTCCTGCGGATTGTCCGCCAGCCAGTGGTCGAACGGGTCGCGGATGGCGCTTTCGACGATGCGGATCGCCTCGATCGTCGCCAGCCTGTCCTTGGTCTGGCCGACGAATTCCGGTTCGCGGATGAACACCGACAGCATGCCCGCCGCCGAGATCATCACATCCTCGGAAGTGACGATCGAGGCGCGCTTGTTGCCGACCAGATCGGCGTAGGCGCGCAAGCCGCGCGTCAGGACGTTGCGGAAGCCGGCCTCATGCGTGCCGCCCTCCGCGGTCGGGATGGTATTGCAATAGGAATTGATAAAACCGTCGCCGCCGAACCAGGTCACGGCCCATTCGAGCGAACCGTGACCGCCCTGCTTCTCGCTCTTGCCGGCGAACATTTCACGGGTGACCTGGAATTCGTCGCCGAGCGAGGCTTTCAGATAATCCTTGAGGCCGCCCGGAAAATGGAATTCGGCCTTGGCCGGCGTCGTGTCCTTTTCCCTGATCAGCGAGGGATCGCAGGTCCAGCGGATTTCGACACCGCCGAACAGATAAGCCTTTGACCGCGCCATGCGGTAGAGCCGCGCCGGCTCGAACGCCGCGCCCTTGCCGAAAATCTGCTCGTCTGGATGGAAGCGAATCTTCGTGCCGCGCCGGTTGTGCACCTCGCCGAGCTGCTCAAGGCCGGTCACCGGAACGCCTCGTGAGAAGCGCTGGCGATAGAGCTTGCGCCCAATCGCGACCTCGACCTCGAGATGGTCGGACAGCGCGTTGACGACGGAAACGCCGACACCGTGCAGGCCGCCGGACGTCTCGTAAACCTTACTGTCGAACTTGCCGCCTGAATGCAGCGTCGTCATGATGAGTTCGAGCGCCGGCTTCTTGAATTTCGGGTGCGGATCGACCGGAATGCCGCGGCCGTTGTCGGTGACTGACAGGTATCCGTCGGCGGAAAGCTCGACATCGATGAAGGTCGCATGGCCGGCGACCGCCTCGTCCATCGAATTGTCGATGACCTCGGCAAACAGATGGTGCATCGCCTTGTCGTCGGTGCCGCCAATGTACATGCCCGGGCGGCGGCGCACCGGCTCCAGCCCCTCCAGCACCTCGATGTCGGCGGCACTGTAACTCTCGCTGGCGTCGCGGGGCGCCGGCCGCTTCGCCGCCTGCACCAGCGGATCGGCCGGGCGCGCGGCGGCGCGAGCCGGCTGAGGCTGCTTGTCCAATTTGGCGAAAAGATCGTTGTTGTCGTCCATGCCGGTCCTGGATTCCGATGCTGCGAATCACCACCCGATACTGCCACGCTTTTCGCGGGCAGGCGACGGAGGTTCCTGTTACGTTCGAGGATAGAGCCTCTTACTGCAAAACCATTCGACAGCCAAGCGGCGGAAATGGGGTCGAAGCTTGGAGCATCGACGTTTTGTAAACCCTGTCCGAAGGTTACGCCGGAAGATTGGCTAAAAAGCGGTATTTGCGGACTGTCGCTGACCTAGAATGCAGCGGAACGCTCAAGAGGCTGTCGCTTAAGCATGTTGGATTACAGTTCGCTCCTGCTCGCGGCGGCGCTGTCGGGCACGTGCCTCAGCATCACCATGTTTGCGATCTGGTTCAGCGCGCCACAGGCACGCTTTGTGCTGACGGTGGCGTGTGGCATTCTCGTGCTCGTCGCACATGTGGTGTTGTTCTGGCATTACACCAGGGATCCAAGCCTCTGGCTTTGCCAGATCGTGCTTGCGCCTCTCAGCCTCGGTTTCCTGATTATCTGCCTGTCGGCCATGCAATATCTCGGCATAGGCGATTACAGGCGCGCCATCTTGCCGACCTTGGTTGCGATGGCTGTTTGCGCGGGCGCGACGTATCTCGGGTTTGATGGTGTCGGCTTCATCGTCACCTACGCGACGGTAACGGCGCTGCTCTCGCTCATCGGGGCGATGTTCTGGATTGAGCGTGGTCACGATCGACGGATATTGCTGGTCGTCTCGTTCCTGAGCGGCGTCTGTGCGCTGTCGTTCGGACTTTGCGGCGCGGTCCTGCTGGTCAAGGGGCAATGGGTGCTGGGTGTTGCGCCCGACAATTGGGCCGAGCGGGTGAATTCCGTCGTAGCCGTCGCCTGCATGACCGGGCTCGGCGCATTGACGCTCTCCCTGCACCATTTGCAGGCGCAGATCGAATTGAAGGCCGAGACGATGACCGATCCATTGACCGGGCTGATGAACCGGCGGGCGTTGACGGCACTCTATGGCGAGCGGGTCTTCGGTCCGTTCATGTCCGTCGCCATGTTCGACCTCGACCATTTCAAGAGGACGAACGACGTTTTCGGTCATCCGGTCGGCGACCAGGTTCTGCGCCGCTTTGCCGCCGTCATCAGGAAATACGCCAGGACCGGCGTCGACGCGTTCCGGTTGGGCGGCGAGGAGTTCGTGCTCGTCATGTCGCGGATGACGGAAGAGAAGGCTTATGACATTGCGAGCAAGATCAGCGTCGCCTTCGGCACGGAAGTCGTGGCCACACAACTTGGTCCGTTGCGAAGCACAGTCAGCGGCGGCATCGGCTTTGGCGGAACAAACGGCACCGGTCTCGACGATGTGCTGGCCGAAGCCGACGCAGCACTCTATGCGGCAAAGCGCGCCGGGCGAAATCGCGTCGTCGTTCGGGACCGGGCGAGCAAGGCCGACGGGCCGGCCTTGCGTTCTGCCTGATTGGGGTTTCTAGCTTCTTGTTAGACCTATGATCTTGTCGGAAAACCGGATTCCACTTTCGGAATCATGATCTATTCCGCCGCACCCAGATATTCCGACAGCGGCGGGCAGGAGCAGACCAGGTTGCGGTCGCCGGCGACATTGTCGATGCGTGACACCGGCGGCCAGTACTTTGCTGCCGTATCGGCATCGCCGGCGGGGTAGGCCGCCTCCAGACGCGAATAGGGATGGGTCCATTGGCCGGCCAATGCCTCGGCGGCGGTGTGCGGAGCGTTGACCAGAGGATTGTCGGCCAACGGCCATTCGCCCTTCGCCACCTTGGCTGCCTCGCCGGCTATGGCGATCATGGCCTCGCAGAAACGATCCAACTCGCGCTTGGGCTCGGATTCGGTCGGCTCCACCATCAGCGTGCCAGCGACCGGGAACGACATGGTCGGCGCGTGGAAGCCATAGTCGATCAGCCGCTTGGCGATATCGTCGACGCTGATGCCGGCGCTGTCCTTGAGCACGCGGGTGTCGAGGATGCATTCATGCGCGACGCGTCCGTTGCGCCCCTTGTAAAGCAGGGGGAAATGCTCGCCAAGCCGCGTCGCCACATAGTTGGCGGAGATGATCGCCGTCTCGGTTGCCTGCTTCAGGCCGGAAGCGCCCATCATGCGAATATACATCCAGGTGATCGGCAGGATCGAGGCGCTGCCGAACGGTGCCGCCGCCACGGCATGGACCGAGCCTTCGGTGACGTGGCCGGGCAGATGCGGCTTCAGATGCGCCTTGACGCCGATCGGGCCGACGCCGGGGCCGCCGCCGCCATGCGGGATGCAGAAGGTCTTGTGCAGGTTCATGTGGCAGACATCGGCGCCGATATCGCCGGGACGGGCGAGGCCGACTAGCGCGTTGAGGTTGGCGCCGTCGAAATAGACCTGGCCGCCATGGCTGTGGACGAGGGCGCAGAGGTCGCGCGCGCCTTCCTCGAAGACGCCATGCGTCGAGGGATAGGTGAACATCAGCGCCGCGAGATTATGCGCATGCTCGGCCGCCTTGGCCTGCAAGTCGTCCATGTCGATATTGCCGTCCTCGGTGCAGCGCACGACAACGACGCTCATGCCGGCCATGGCAGCACTTGCCGGATTGGTGCCATGCGCCGAGGAGGGGATCAGGCAGACGGTGCGATGGCCTTCGCCGCGTGACAGATGATAGCGGCGAATGGCGAGCAGCCCGGCATATTCGCCCTGGCTGCCGGCATTGGGCTGCAGGGTCACCGCGTCGAAGCCGGTGATCTCCGCCAACCAGCCTTCCAGCTCGTCGATCATGGCGCGATAGCCTATCGAATGGTTTGCCGGCGCGAAGGGATGCAGGTTGGCGACATCAGGCCAGCTCACTGGCATCATTTCGGCGGCGGCGTTGAGCTTCATGGTGCAGGAGCCGAGCGGGATCATGGCGCGGTCAAGCGCCAGGTCCTTGTCGGCCAGCCGGCGCAGGAAGCGCATCATGTCGGTTTCCGAGTGGTTTTCGCGGAACACGGGCTGGGTGAGGAACTCCTTGCCGCGCGGTTTTCCTGGCATGGAACTGCCGGCGGCAACGCCGGCCTTGGCGCCGAAAAGTGCTGCGATCGCCTCCAGATCGGCTTCGGTGGAGGTCTCGTCGAAGCTGATGCCGACATGGTCGGCGTCGATGACGCGCAACAGGCGGCCCGTCTTTTCTGCGGCGGCGGCAATCGCGCCGGCTCTGCCCTTCACGTCCACAGCCACCGTGTCGAACCGGCTTTCGCCGACCACCGAAACGCCCGCTGCCTTGAGGCCGGCAGCCAGGCGGTTGGCCAGCGTGTGGACGCGGCCGGCAATCGCCTGCAGCCCGGCAGGGCCATGCCAGATCGCGTAGGCCGTCGCCATGTTGGCGAGCAGCGCCTGTGCGGTGCAGATGTTGGAGGTCGCCTTGTCGCGGCGGATATGCTGCTCGCGTGTCTGCAAAGCCAGGCGATAACCGGGACGGCCCTTGCTATCCCTCGACTGGCCAACGAGCCGGCCGGGCATCAGCCGCGTCAGCCTGTCGGAGACCGCGCAATAGGCGGCGTGCGGCCCGCCAAAGCCCATCGGCACGCCAAAACGCTGCATCGGGCCGACGGCGATGTCGGCGCCAAGCCTGGCCGGCGCATCGGTCAGCGTCAAGCCAAGCGGGTCGGCGATGAAGACGACCAGCGCGCCGGCGGCATGGGCCTTGTCGATGGCTGCCTTGTGATTGCCGTAGACGCCGAATGTATCGGGCCAGGAGACCAGCAGGGCGGCGGTGTTGTCGTCGATCACCTCGCCGTCCACCTCGATGCCGAGGGGCTCGGCGCGGGTGCGCACGAGGTCCAGCGTCTGCGGGTGCGGCGTGCCGGCCAGTGCCACCTTGGTGCGCTTGTCGCGATGATGGCGCAGCGCAATGCCGACCGCCTCCGCCACCGCCGTCGCCTCGTCGAGCAGCGAGGCCGATGCCACCGGCAGGCCGGTCAATTCTGTCACCAGCGTCTGGAAGTTGAACAGCATTTCCAGCCGGCCCTGGCTGATCTCGGCCTGGTAAGGCGTGTAGGCGGTATACCAGGCCGGGTTCTCGAACAGGTTGCGCTGGATTACCGGCGGCACATGGACGCCATGATAACCGGTGCCGATGAAGCTCTTCAGCACCGTGTTCCTTGCCATCGTCGCCGCGAGCTCGGCCAGCGCCTCCGCTTCGCTTGCGGGGGCGGGCAGGGCCAACGGCCGGTCAAGCCGGATCGACTTCGGCACTGCCTGACTGATCAGGGTCTCGACCGAAGGAACGCCGATCGTCGCCAGCATGGCTCTGACGTCTTGGAGGCCCGGGCCGATATGGCGAGCCGAGAAGGGGTAGGGTGCTGCGGTCATCTTCCTGGTCCTGCTATCAACCAATATGGGCTTTGTAAGCGGCTTCATCGAGGAGCCCGTCGAGCTGGCTCTCATTGGCCAGCTTCATTTTCCACAACCAGCCGTCGCCGGTTGCCGCCGAATTGACGAGCGAAGGATCCGATGACAGCGAGGTGTTGGCCTCGGTGATCTCGCCGTCGACCGGTGCGTAGACGTCCGAAGCCGCCTTGACCGATTCGACCACCACGGCGGTATCGCCCTTGGACAGCTTTTTCCCTGGCTCCGGCAGTTCAACAAAGACGAGATCGCCGAGCTGCTCCTGCGCGTAATCGGTGATGCCGACGGTGGCGATGCCGCCCTCGACGCGCAGCCATTCGTGATCTTCGGTGAAATAGGTCTTTGCCATTGAAATCATCCTTTGCGGTAGCGATGGGGCGTGAAGGGCAAGGGGTGGATGTCGACCGGGATTTTCGTCCCGCGGACATCGGCGAACAGTTTTGCGCCGGATTTGGCAAGCGGTGTCTGGACGTAGCCCATGGCGACCGGATGACCGGCCGAGGGGCCGAAGCCGCCGGAGGTGACGTGGCCGGCAGAGTTGCCGTCGGCATCGAAAAGGGCAGCACCGGCGCGCACCGGCTGGCGGCCTTCCGGCTTCAGGCCGACGCGTTTTTGCGCCGGGCCGCGCTCCACGATGGCGCGCAGCGCATCGGCGCCGATGAAGGCGCCAGAGGCGCGAACCTCCTTGGGGATCGCCCACATCAGCCCGGCGCTGGCCGGATCGATCTCCGGCGTGATGTCCAGCCCGTGCAGGCACAGCCCGGCTTCGAGCCGCAGGCTGTCGCGGGCAGCAAGGCCGACCCACATCACCCGCTCGTCCTCGAGCAGCCTGGTGACGAGGTTTCGCGCATCCGCTTCCGGCAGGCCGATCTCGAAGCCGTCTTCGCCAGTATAGCCAGACCGGCTCATGAACCAGTTTTCGCGCGGCTCGATACCGTGCATGAACACCAGCGAACCCGTCTCGATGCCGGCGCGGGAAAGGGCAGCCCACGCTTCGGGGCCCTGGATGGCAAGGAAGACGCGGTCGAGTGCGTCCACCTTCACGTCGAAATCGCCCTCTGCTTCGAAATTGTTGGCCAGTGCGCGCAGATGCTTTTCGTCGGCGGCGGCATTGCCGGCATTGGCGACCATCATGAAGCGCTCGGCGCCAAGCCTGGTGACGATCAGATCGTCCAGAATGCCGGCGGCCTCGTTAAGGAAGAACGTATATTTGGACTGGGAAACCTCAAGCGCGCCGGCATCGAACGGGCAGGCGCGGTTCAGAAGCGCTGCTGCCCCCGGACCGCTGATTTCGAACAGCTTCATGTGCGAGATGTCGAACAGGCCGGCATGCTCGCGGCTGTGCAGATGCTCTTTCATCACACCGGCCGGATAGGTCAGCGGCATCGACCAGCCGGCGAAGGCGCCAAAGCGCGCACCGGCTGCCACATGCAGATCTTCGAGGGGAAGGTGTTTGGTGTCGTCGCCCGTCATGTCATCTCCAGAGTCGCACGCAAGCGGCCGCGAATGGCGACCAGTCCGTGCCCCTCTGTCTGAAGCCTGAGAGACTCGCGCCCCGTAACTCTGTCGGCAGCGCTTACACCTTCGGCGCGGGGGCAAGCCCCGACTTTCCAGAGTGTCTTTCCCGTCTACGGTTCTTTTGCCTGAGAGATTTCGGGCGATTTCCCCTTCGGCGGCAGCTCTCGCTGCTCTCTCCCGCAAACAGGTAGGACTCGGTCAGGAGCCCTCGACTCGTCATCCATAGCCCGTGGACGACACCTTGTCACCTGCCAGCGACATTTTTACTGGCAAGTCTTCGCTACCTCGTCGCGAACAGGTCGCGACCCTATTGTTTTGCGGGCTCGGGCTTGGCTGTCTCGAAGCGCGACATCCATTTGAAGCTGCCGAACCAGTAGCGGCGAACGCCGCCTATGGTGCCGTCGGCGGTGCGCGCGCCGATCCAGTTGTTGACGTATTGGATGAGGCGGAGATCGTCCGGCCGCATGGCAAACGCTTCCGGCGTCCGCAACAGCGGGCCGCCCACCAGCTTGAGCCGGGCGTCATAAAGCCTGGCGGCCATTTGCGGCGTCGGCGATGTCGCCACCATCGCCTGTGCTTGCCCGCTGATGACGGCGGCGAAAACATCGGCCGCATTGTCGAATGAAACGATGGCCGCTTTCGGGAATGCTTCCCTCGCGGCGGCTTCGTCCGTCGAGTTGGAGAGCACGGCGATCTTGTAGCCCGGCGCCGCCAGTGCCTTGCCCGGCCTTTTCCCAAGACTGGCGATCGTCGCCACCATGCGGATATCGGCGGTACCGGTCTGGTCGGAGAACACCACCTCGCGTGCGCGTTCCGGCGTGCTGGCGTAGCCCGCTGCGATCATGTCGAAATCACCCTTGAGCAATCGCGTCTTGAGGTCGTTCCATGGCACCTCGACCAGCTTCAGGTCGACGCCGAGATCGGACGCGAGCGCACTGGTCAGGTCGACATCATAGCCGGCGAACTTTCCGTCGGCCTTCTTGAGGATCCATGGCGGATTAAGCGCGACGCCGACCGTCAGTATCTTCTGCTCGATGATGCGCTTGAGGCTGTCGTCCGCCCGGGCTGGCAGCAGCGACAACGCCAACCATGCAGAAAGGGCAAGTATAATAGTGGCGATAATCTTAGCGCGCATTAATATAACCTCACTGAGCCCGTCCGGTTGTCAGACTTACACAGAGGTGCCATTCTGTCGATAGCGGACCCTGATGGAGAGTTGCGATGTCGGCACGGATGGCGGTTACCGGTTCGATGATGTTCCTGGGTTGCATCCTGGGCAACCCGGCGAAGCTTTCGTTGCTGCCGGCGGCAGCGCAGGCTACGGGGGCAAAACGCGTGGTCTGCTCCAGCGCCGATTACCGTTATTCCTATTGCGGGGTCGATACGCGACGTGGCGTGCAGTTGACCTCCCGTCTATCGAAGGCGCGTTGCGTATACGGTAGAAGCTGGGGCTATGACGGCGGCGGCATCTGGGTCGACAATGGTTGCTCGGCCGAATTCGCGGTCGCCGGCCCCAACCGTAACCCCTCTGCTGGCGACCTCGCCGCAGCCATTATCGTCGGCGGCGTGGTAGGCGCCATTCTCGACAACAGCAATTCGCATCGCCATCATTCCGATAATTACTATCCGAAGCCGCGCCCGCGCCGTTACGGCCAATCGATCGATCCGACGCCGCAATTCGACAATCAGGGCAATCCCAACTTCGATACCCACGGCAACTACCAAGGACCGCACGGGCTTGGGAAGCTCGTCACCCCGGACGATAATCCCGACCTGAATCCGGCCCTGCGGAGCGACGGCGACGACAGCGACGACGACAGTTAGTTTAGGTGAAACTGAGATCAGGTTTCAGTCAGATGCCGCCGTACCAGTCGTAGCCATTGTCCTCCCAATAGCCGCCTCTGCCGCCGCCGATATTGGCGAAGCCGTCGACCAGCTCAATCTTGTAGAGGTATTTCGGCATCTTGTAGCCGAGCTGGCGCTCGACGCGGACGCGCAGCGGCGCGCCGTTCTCGACCGGCAACGGCTTGCCGTTGAGGCCATAGGCAAGGATCGTCTGCGGATGACGGGCATCGATCAGGTCGATCGAGCCGTAATATTTGATATCGCCGGCAAGGCTGCGGTCGATCGTGTCGAGGCAGTGGAACATGACATAGCGCGCCTGCGGCTTGACCACGGCCTGGTCGAGCACCAGCGACAGCGGCGTGCCGGTCCATTTGGCAATGCAGCTCCAGCCTTCGACGCAGTCGTGGCGGGTGATCTGGGTGCGGCTCGGCATGTTCATCAGCTGCTCGCGGGTCAGCGACAGCGGCTTTTCGACAAGGCCGGAAACCTCCAGCCGCCAGTCGGCGAAATCGCTGGCGAGCAGGCCCTTGTAGAGATCGTCGTCGGGTGCGGTGACGCCGTTCGGCCGCTGCGGCTGGCGAATGTCGGCCTCGGTGAATTCCGGCGCCAGCGCATCAGCGCCGGCAAGCAGCCGCTGCGCCCGCCAGGTCAGGCCATTGGCGCTTTCGAGGAAGCTGCGCAGGCTGTCGCCGACGCCAAGCTGGCTGTCGAAGGCGTCGCAGCCCGACAGCATGATGCCGGAAAGGCCGAGGCTGGCCGAGGTCAGGAACTTTCTTCGGCTTATCTGTAGCTTGGGGCTGATCTCGAATTTCGCCATGTCAGGCACTCCTCTCTGGCGCATTGTCGGCATGCGCCGGCGGGTCGGTTCGATACCAGCCGGTGATGATTGAGCGCAGCTCGTTGATCGGACCGGCGGCCAGGATCATCAGGATGTGGATAATGAAGAAGGCGACGAGCAGCAGCATGACCGTGAAATGAATGGTGCGCGCCGTCTGCCGGCCGCCGAGCAGATCGTTGAGGAACGGCAGCACCGAATCCATGCTCGGCGACATGGCAAGGCCGGTGATGATCATCAGCGGCAGCAACACGAACAGCACAGCGCCATAAGCCATCTTCTGCAAGGTGTTGTATTCGCGCCCGTGGTGAAACCTGAACCTGGCGTGGTCGACAATGTCTTGCGGCAGCCGCCTGAAATCATCGAGGCGCGGGGCAAGATCGCGGCGCAAATGGCCGTTGATGAGGCTGGCGACCAGCCAGACCAGCAGCGTGGTGGTCAGCGCCCAGGCAAAGAAGAAATGAACGACGCGCGCGGTGCCGAGATCGTAATAGGAAGGGATCGTCGCCCAGGACGGGAAGGCCCGGGAAGTCTCCTGGCCGGCCGGACCCGACCAGCCGAGCACGCCGGTGGTATCGAAGCGCTTGCCGAAAATTTCGGTGTAACCGCGCGGGCCAGCCGCGGTATTCTCGGCGCCGATGGCGAAGATGGTGTTGTTGTAGCCAAAGCCCGACTCCTTGCCGATGTAGAGCTGCGGGCGGGCGTTGAAGATCTGCAGGCCGGAAAGCAGCATGAAGAACAGCGCGATCGCCCATAGCCAATGCGTCAGCCGCGTCCAGCGTGACTGGCGATAGATCAGCGTCGCATCGCTCGGCGCGGCGGTATCTGCTCCGGCGGCTTGGTTTCTGGCAAGCGATTCCATCTGTTGTTCCCTCCGGCCGCGCGTTCGCCGCGGCCTGTCAGATCTCTTCTCCTCCCAATACGTCGCCAGCCTAAGCGATGTTTCACCCGATCACGGATTTATTACGGACTGCCGAGGCTGACGGCGAGGTTGACTGCGGCTGCCACGATGACTGTGTTGAAGAAGAACGACAGGATCGAATGCACAAGCACGACACGGCGCATTTGCGAGGTCGTGATGTTGGTGTCGGCGGTTTGCGCCGTCATGCCGATCACTGTCGAAAAATAGAGGAAATCCGAGCCCTCCGGCCGCTTGCCGCCCGGGAAGTCGAGGCCGCCGACTGGAATCCTCTTTTTGGTGTCGCCATCCATCGCATCGCCGTCCAACCAATAGAGATGCGCGTAGTGAAGTGCCGCCATGGCATGGATGGTCAACCAGCCAAGCGGGATGGACAGCAGCGCCACCGTAAGCTCGACGGCGTCCGCGCTCTTCTCCCTGTTGATCAATTGAAACAACGAAATGATGGCAATAGCGACCACAACCAGAGTGACCGCGAAGATCGCCAGTACCGGCAGGTCAGTGTCGCCTGCATTCTTGCGCAGATAGCTGCCGGTAAGCCGAGGCATGTGGGCGATGACAAGAACCAGATAGGCGGCAAAGAACACATTGGCGCCGATCGAATAGGCAAGCGGCGCACGCCAGATCAGCGCTGCGCCAAAGGCTGCCACGCCGATGCAGGCCGACACCGCGAACAGCGTGTGGCGTCGCATGGGCATCTTGGTCGGGGTACCAGCCGCCATGGTTTTCAGTCCGCTGGCGCGGATTTCAGCGCTCGCCGTAGGATGCGGTCAAGCTCGCCTAGGAACCGCGAGCGATCCTGCGGCGCGAAGCTCGAATTGTAGCCCTTGCTCTCGCCGGTTTCGCGCAGGTGCTGCTTGAGGTCGCGCATCGCCACCGCCATGCCGATCGTTTCGGGCGTAAACGGGCGTCCGGTGGGACCAAGTACGTGGGCGCCAAGCGCCACCGCGCGCGCGGCAAGCGGGATATCGGCGGTCACCACAATGTCGTTGGACCGGGCATTTTCGACGATCCAGTCGTCGGCGGCATCGGCGCCCTTGGGGACGACGACATTGCGGATCATCGGATCGCGCGACGGACGCAAGCCGCCATTGGAGACGAAGGTGACGACGATGCCGTGCCGCTCGGCGACTTTTTCGACCTCGGCCTTCACCGGGCAAGCGTCGGCGTCGACGAGAATAGCAGGTGCGGGCATCGTTGTTCCAAATGTGAAAGAGCCGGGCGGCTTCGCCCGGCTCGATCGATGATAGTCGAGCGGCTACTAGGCCGGCAACGCGCCGGATCTCTTGGCCGTCCAGGTGGCGATATAGTCCATCAGGCCAGGATTGAGGCAATCATAAGGTTCGAGCCCGATCGACTTCAGCTGTGACCTTATGCCGTCCATCCGGCTCGGATCGACACCGGATTCGATGATCGACGAGACAAAGGCGGTGAAGCCCGGAGGCGACCAGCCATCCTCCTGGAAGCGTTCCGGATGGATGAAGGACAGCCCCTTGAAAGCGTGGTCGCGCTCGACCGGGCCGTGCATGTGGACGCCGCAGCCGGTGCAGGCATGGCGCAGGATCAGCGCGCCCGGATCGACCACCTTCAGCTTGTCGCCGTTTTCGGTCACCGTCACGTCGTTTGTACCGGCAACCGCCACGATCGAGAACAGCGCGCCTTCCGGCTTCCAGCATTTGGTGCAGCCGCAGGCATGATTGTGGGCGATCTGGCCCTTGACCTTCACCTTGACCGGATTGCTGGTGCAGGCGCAGACCAGCGTGCCGCCGGCAAAGCCGGGCTTTTCCCGTGGCAATCCATTGTCGATTTTAGGATGCAGTTTTTCCGGCATTTTTGTCTCCTCCCGTGTTGAACATCTGCATTGTCGGCCGCTGGCTGGTTAGCCGGCGGCTTTCTCCTCCTCAGTAAACCACCACGCTCCTGATCGACTTGCCTTCATGCATCAGGTCAAAGCCCT
>NZ_JAMYUY010000018.1:0-122599 GCF_040323385.1 Mesorhizobium sp. M0045 | reverse complement strand
GTCCCCATCAGCCATCGCATCAAGAAATGCGCCTGGAACGACGACTATCTCATCAATGCCATCACTCATATGCGATAGCCCTGCCCGTGAGGGAGAAATGCCCGGCAGGCCAGCGGGGTCGTCTCACATCAAGCGCCCACGTCGTCTGTCGTCGCAGAAGGCGCTGGCGCTTTACGCTCGCCGACCCCCTCTGTCGCCTTCGGCGACATCTCCCCCTCGAGGAGGGAGATCAGGCTCGCTGCGCCAGCCTTGCGCTCTCCACGGCAATGCCGAGCAGGGCCTGGCGCGCCAGCGCGACCGACAGATCCGGCCTCCGGCGTGTCTGCAGGACCGCCGTCTGCAGGCGGTTGAGTGCGCGGCCGAGCGCTTCGCTGCTCCACCGTTCGAGGGCTTTCTCCACCAGCTTGCGCCGGGAGAAAAAAACCGGCGGGCGCGCCGCGGCAACGACCGAAGCAGCATTGCGGCCGCCGGCGTCCATCTGGCCGCGCATGGCCTGGATCGTCTGCAGCTGCCGCATCGCCGATGAAAGCACCAGGAACGGCTGGCCGCCGGACTGGCAATGGCGGGTAAAGGCGGTGTCGAAGTCGGCGATCCTGCCTTCGAGCAGGGCGTCGACCGCCGCATCGAAGGAGAGGCCTGAGACGTCGCCAGACGTCGCCTTGACGTCGTCAAGGCCGATTTCGGCCTGGCCATGCGCATAAAGCACAAGCTTTTCGATCTCGCCGCGCGAGGCCAGCCGGTCGCCGCCGAGATTGCGGCGCAGCGCCTGCCGGGCCTCCAGCGTCATCGACATGCCGGCCTTGCGCAGTTCGTCGTCGATGACCGTGTCGATATCCCTGGCTTCATCGGCATAGCAAGGCAATGCCATGGCATTATCCGCCGCCTCCACCACGGCGCGCAGGCCGACGCCCTTCTTCAGGTCGCCGGCCTCGATAACGATGATGGCGTCCCGCGCAGGCTCCGACGTCAGCGCCTTGACGTCGTCGGCAAGCGCCTTCTGGGCGCCGGCATTGCGCACCCATAGAAGGCGCCGCTCCGAAAACATCGGCACGGTGCGGGCCTCGTCGAGCAGGCGGCCCTCGTCGCGATCGACTTCCGATCCGTCCAGCCTGACCACCGAGAACGGGTCGTCGAGCGGCAGGCCGGTCTTGGCGGCAAAGGCCTTTGCCCGCTCGGCAACCAGCCCGCGATCGGGACCGTAAAGCAGCACGATCGAGATGCGCGGATCCGGCTTCGCGAGCCATGCATCGACTTCGTATGCTTTCTTCTGTGCCATGGGCCCTGATTAGCACGAGGCGGGCGCGGGGTGAACGGAGGGATTGGCGGGATTGTATCGAGACGCCTATGGGACAGCGCCCCCCTCTGTCCTGCCGGACAGAGGGGGGCGCGAAGGAACTCGACAGAGGAATCTTGCTAGCAGGAATCCCTTCTCATGCGCCAGATCAGGCCGGACCATTCGCCAAATTGCGCATGGCGGCGGAAGATCGACAAGAAATTTCGCGGACATATCTTCATCTTGACGAGTGCTGGCCGGCGCGGTCGTTGGCCCGAAGCCGCGCCCGACGAATTGGCACTGGTCCGGCGGTGTGCAAATATCGTGGCCGGGCAACAGTGGAGGACCGAGATCATGGCCGATGCCGGAATGTTGCGCTTCCATGTTCCGGAACCGGAAGTGCGGCCGGGCGGGACGCCGGATTTCTCCAATGTGAGCATTCCAAAAGCTGGCTCGGTGCCGCGCCCGAAGATCGACGTCGACCCGCGCGACATCCGCGATCTCGCCTTCTCGATCATCCGCGTGCTCAACCGCGCTGGCGAGGCGGTCGGGCCGTGGGCAGGGCTGCTTTCGGACGACGAGTTGCTGGAGGGGCTGCGCCATATGATGACGCTGCGCAGCTTCGATGCGCGCATGCAGATGGCGCAGCGCCAGGGCAAGACCTCTTTCTACATGCAGCATCTCGGCGAAGAGGCAGTGAGCTGCGCCTTTCGCAAGGCGCTGTCGCGGGGCGACATGAATTTTCCGACCTATCGGCAGGCCGGCCTGCTCATCGCCGACGGCTACCCGATGGTCACGATGATGAACCAGATCTATTCGAACGAGGCCGATCCGCTGAAAGGGCGGCAATTGCCGATCATGTATTCGTCGAAGGAGCACGGCTTCTTCTCGATCTCCGGCAATCTGGCGACGCAGTACATCCAGGCGGTCGGCTGGGCGATGGCCTCGGCAATCAGCAACGATTCAAAGATCGCCGCCGCCTGGATCGGCGACGGCTCGACCGCCGAGTCCGACTTCCATTCGGCGCTGGTGTTCGCCTCGACCTACAAGGCGCCGGTCGTGCTTAACGTCGTCAATAACCAGTGGGCGATTTCGACCTTCCAGGGCATCGCCCGCGGCGGCTCCGGTACTTTTGCCGCCCGTGGCCTCGGCTTCGGCATCCCGTCGCTGCGCGTCGACGGCAACGACTATCTCGCCGTCCATGCGGTGGCCAAATGGGCGGCGGAACGGGCGCGTAGCAATCTCGGGCCGACGCTGGTCGAATACGTCACCTACCGCGTCGGCGCGCATTCGAGCTCCGACGACCCGTCGGCCTACAGGCCGAAGGCCGAGTCCGACGCCTGGCCGCTCGGCGACCCGATCGTCAGGCTGAAGAACCACCTCATCCAGCGCGGCGTCTGGTCTGACGAACGCCACGCCCAGGCCGAGGCGGAAATTCTCGACACGGTGATTTCAGCGCAGCGGGAGGCCGAGCGCCACGGCACGCTGCATGCCGGCGGCAAGCCTTCGGCGCGCGATATGTTCGAGGGCGTTTATGCCGAGATGCCGCCGCATCTCAGGCGCCAGCGCCAACAGGCCGGGGTCTGACCATGCCGCGGCGGACCATGATCGAGGCGATCCGCGACGCCATGGACGTGTCGATGGCGCGCGACGAACGCGTCATCGTGTTCGGCGAGGATGTCGGCTTCTTCGGCGGCGTCTTCCGCTGCACGCAAGGCCTGCAGGCGAAATACGGCAAGAGCCGCTGCTTCGATGCGCCGATCAGCGAATCCGGGATTGTCGGCGCGGCCATCGGCATGGCGGCCTACGGGCTGAAGCCTTGCGTCGAGGTGCAGTTTGCCGACTATGTTTATCCGGCCTATGACCAGATCGTCTCGGAAGCGGCGCGGCTGCGCTACCGGTCGAACGGCGATTTCACCTGCCCGATCGTCGTGAGGATGCCGACCGGTGGCGGCATTTTCGGCGGCCAGACCCACAGCCAGAGCCCGGAGGCGCTGTTCACCCACGTCTCCGGCCTGAAAGTCGTGGTTCCGTCCAATCCGCACGACGCCAAGGGCCTGCTGATCGCAGCGATCGAGGATCCCGACCCGGTGATCTTCCTAGAGCCGAAGCGGCTGTATAACGGCCCCTTCGACGGCCATCACGAGCGGCCGGTGACGCCATGGTCGAAACATCAGCTCGGCGAAGTCGCCGATGGCCACTACACGGTGCCGCTCGGCAAGGCGGTGATCCGGCGGCCTGGTGCGGCAGTTACCGTGCTTGCCTACGGCACGATGGTGTATGTCGCCCAGGCGGCAGCCGAGGAGACCGGCATCGATGCCGAGATCATCGATCTGAGGACGCTGCTGCCGCTGGATCTCGAGACGATCGTCGCCTCGGTCAACAAGACCGGGCGCTGCGTGGTGGTGCATGAGGCGACGCTGACATCGGGGTTCGGCGCCGAACTTTCGGCGCTGGTTCAGGAGAACTGCTTCTACCATCTGGAAGCGCCGGTGGCGCGGGTCACCGGCTGGGACACGCCCTATCCGCATGCGCAGGAGTGGGACTATTTTCCCGGTCCCGCCCGGCTAGGCCGCGCGCTCATCGAAACGATGGAAGCCTGAGGGGGAAGACGATGGGCGAATATGTCATCAAGCTGCCCGATGTCGGCGAAGGCGTCGCCGAGGCCGAGCTGGTCGAATGGCAGGTCAAGGTCGGCGATCTCGTGCGCGAGGACGCCGTGCTTGCCGCGGTCATGACCGACAAGGCGACGGTCGAAATTCCTTCGCCCGTCGATGGCGAGATCCTCTGGCTTGGCGCCGAGATCGGCGACACTGTGGCGATCGGCTCGCCGATTGTCAGGCTGAGGGTGGCGGGCGAGGGGAACGTCAGGGTTGGCGCGACGCTTGCAGACGTTACGGCGGAGGGTACCCCTGACGATGCGCGGGCTCGCCCGTCCTCGGGCTTGGGGCCGTCATTACCCAATTTGGCGCCGTCATCCTCGAGCTTGTCCCGAGGATCTGCCGTCCCACACGGATATGACGCGATCAGTTCCGAGAGGTCGGTAGATCCTCGGGACAAGCCCGAGGATGACGGCGCCAGGTCCAAGGTCAACAGCGCGCCGCGTCCCGAGGGAGAAAAGCCACTGGCCTCGCCGGCCGTCCGCCTCAGGGCGAAAGAGGCCGGCATCGACCTTCGGCAGGTCCCGGGAACCGGCCCGGCCGGTCGCATCCGGCATGAGGACATCGACGCGTTCCTGGCACGCGGACCACAGCTGGCGAAGGCCCCTGGTCTCGCCCGTAACGAGGCGGTCGAGGACATCAAGATAGTCGGGCTCAGGCGAAAGATCGCCGAGAAGATGACGCTGGCCAAGTCGCGCATCCCGCACATCACCTATGTCGAGGAGATCGACGTCACCGCGCTCGAGGATTTGCGCGCCGCGCTCAACAAGGAGAAGCGGCCGGGCGCGGACAGGCCGAAGCTGACGCTGCTGCCGTTCCTGATGCGGGCGATGGTCAAGGCCATTGCCGACCAGCCGAACCTCAATGCGCTGTTCGACGACCAAGCCGGCATCGTCCACCAGCATGGCGGCGTTCATATCGGCATCGCGGCGCAGACGCCTGCGGGGCTGATGGTGCCGGTGGTCAAGCACGCCGAGGCGCGCGACATCTGGGACTGTGCAGCCGAGGTTGTCAGGCTGGCCGAGGCGGCAAAGTCCGGCACGGCGACGCGCGACGAGCTCTCGGGCTCGACCATCACCATCACGTCGCTCGGCGCCATGGGTGGCGTGGCGACGACGCCGGTGATCAATCACCCGGAAGTGGCGATCATCGGCGTCAACAAGATGATGGTGCGGCCGGTATGGGACGGCAGCCAGTTCATCCCGCGCAAGATGATGAACCTGTCCTCCAGCTTCGACCATCGCGTCGTCGACGGCTGGGACGCTGCGGTGTTCATCCAGCGCATCAAGACGCTGCTCGAGACGCCGGCGTTGATTTTTGTGGATTAGGGGATGCGATTGATCGCGAAGTATGGGGAGAATCGTCGGAAGGTGCCGGCGTTGGAATGCGGGCTCCCTCTTCTCCCCTTGTGGGAGAAGGTGGATCGGCGCGATAGCGCCGAGACGGATGAGGGGTGTTCCAGGGAATGCCAACGTCTCGCTCCGCTGGAACACCCCTCATCCGTCGCCTTCGGCGACACCTTCTCCCACAAGGGGAGAAGGGGGAGCCGTGCCGCGGCCATCCCAGAAAGGATGCAGCTGACATGAAGGAAATCTCCTGCAAGCTGCTGGTCATCGGCGCCGGTCCGGGCGGCTATGTCTGCGCTATCCGTGCCGGGCAGCTCGGCATCGATACGGTTATCGTCGAGTTCGGCAGACCGGGCGGCACCTGTCTCAATGTCGGCTGCATCCCGTCCAAGGCGCTGATTCATGCGGCCGAAGAGTTCCAGAAGCTCTCGCACATGGCCAGCGGCAAGAACCCGCTCGGCATTGCAATCGCCGCACCATCCCTTGATCTCGCCGGCACTATGGCCTGGAAAGATGGCATCGTTAGCCGGCTGAACAACGGTGTTGCCGGCCTGCTGAAGAAAGCTGGCGTGAAGACGGTGCATGGCTGGGCGACATTTCGCGACGGTAAGACCGTTGCCGTCGACACCGAGATCGGCATGCAGGTGATCCGCGCCGAAACGGTGGTGATTGCGACCGGCTCGGCGCCGGTCGAGTTGCTATCGCTGCCGTTCGGCGGCCCGGTCATTTCGTCGACCGAGGCGCTGGCGCTGAGCGAAGTGCCGGAGAGAATGGCGGTGGTCGGCGGCGGCTATATCGGGCTGGAACTCGGCATCGCCTTTGCCAAGCTGGGGGCCAAGGTGACCGTGGTCGAGGCGTTGCCGCGCGTGCTGGCGCAATATGATGCGGAACTGACCAGGCCGGTGGTGAAGCGGCTGGCCGAGCTCGGCATCGAGGTGCTCGTGAACGCCAAGGCCAAGGGGCTGTCCACCAAGCGCGACGCGCTGCTGGTCGAGACGAATGGCGGCAAGAACGGCAAGATCGCTGCCGACAAGGTCCTGGTCACGGTCGGTCGCAAGCCGGTGACCGAAGGCTGGGGGTTGGAGCAGATCGACCTCGACATGGCTGGACCCTTCATCCGCATCGACGACCAGTGCCGCAGCTCGATGCGCGGTATCTTTGCCATTGGCGACGTCACCGGCGAGCCGATGCTGGCGCACCGGGCGATGGCGCAAGGCGAAATGGTCGCCGACATCGTCGCCGGCCACAGGCGCAGCTGGGACAGACGAGCGATACCGGCTGTCTGCTTCACCGACCCGGAGCTGGTCACCGCGGGCCTGTCGCCGGAAGAGGCCAAGACGCGTGGCGAGATCAAGGTCGGACTGTTTCCCTTCACCGCCAATGGCCGGGCAATGACGAGGTTGGGCGAGGACGGATTCGTTCGGGTCGTTGCCCGCGCCGACAACCATCTGGTGCTGGGCATCCAGGCGGTCGGCCAGGGCGTGTCGGAGCTGTCCACTGCGTTTGGGCTGGCGCTGGAGATGGGCGCGACGCTGGAGGATATCGCCGGGACGATCCATGCCCATCCAACACAGGGCGAGGGTTTTCAGGAAGCGGCGCTGAAGGCGCTGGGGCGGGCGGTGCATGTTTGAGGGCTCGCGCTCTCCCCCCTTGAGGGGGAGATGGCCGGCAGGCCAGAGGGGGTCGGTTCGACTGGATGCGACCGCCCTTGCGACAGATGGAGGTTGGCGCTCTTCGCGAGGCGACCCCCTCTGTCGCCTTCGGCGACGTCTCCCCCTCGAGGGGGGAGATTACGCAGCTCACCCCGCAAGCCGGCTAACCATCTCGTGCTGCGCATAGGCGCGGCCGAAGCGGTTGGCCAGAAAAGCGTCGAGCGCGATGTCCTCCTGCTTGATGAAACCTCTTGCCGGCAAGGTGCCGTCGGCGAGCATGTCGAGCACGGCGCAGATCGCCGATGCGGTGGTGATCTGGATGGCGCTGCGCACCTTTTCGCCGTCGCGCCTGGCGTAGATCTTGTTGGCATAGGTCTCCTGCAGCAGACGGCCGTTCTTGCGGCCGCTGACGGTGACGAAGACGATAACCACGTCCTGTAGCGTTGCCGGCAGGGCGCTTTCAAAAATGTCCTTCAGCACGTCGCGGCGGTGGCGCAGGCCGAGGTCGTTGAGCAGCGCCTTCATGATCGCGGCATGGCCGGGATAACGGATGGTGCGGTAATTCAGCGTGCGCACCCTGCCTTTCAGCGTTTCGGCCAGCGTGCCCAGCCCGCCCGAGGTGTTGAACGCCTCATAGGTGACGCCGTCGAGCGAGAACTCCTCGCGCTCCTCGAGTGGCGGCACCTCGATCAGCTCGCCTTCGACGATCGCCTCGCAAGGCTCGCAATATTCGTTGATGACGCCGTCGGTGCTCCAGGTCAGATTGTAGTTCAGCGCGTTCGACGGGTACTGCGGCAGCGCGCCAACCCGCATGCGCACGCTCTCCAGCGTGTCGAAGCGGCTGGCGAGGTCGTTGGCAACGATCGAGATGAAGCCGGGCGCCAGGCCGCATTGCGGAATGAAGGCGCTGTTGCCGGAGCGCGCCAGTTCCTTGACGCGCCTGGTGCTGACGACGTCCTCGGTCAGATCGAGATAGTGCACGCCGGCACTGGCCGCCGCCTCCGCGATACGCGTGGTCAGATGGAAGGGCGCGGCGCTGAGCACCGCGAACTTGCCGGCCAAGGCCGCTTCGAGGGTGCCGGCGGCTTCGATGTCGAGTTCCAGCGTCTCGACCGTTTCAGGCAGTTCGGCCGCGCCGAGCTGCGTCGCCGAGCGGTCGACGAGCGTGACATGGTAGTTGCCCGTGGAAGCCAGCATCTCGGCAATGGTCGAGCCGATCTTGCCGGCGCCGACGACGATGATTTCCTTCATGACCGGTCCTCGCACCAACATTGGATTGATGGCTAGAATCGCAGCTTGCCTGTCGAAAGGAAGCGTGAGACTGTACGAAACGCAGTCTCTCTTTGTGCAATGTGCCGGCAAGGTTCGTCGAAATGCTCAGCGATGCCGACCAGGCTCTGCTTTCCCTGCTGCGCATCAATGCACGCGCCTCGACCGCCGAACTGGCGCGACGGCTGGGCGTGTCGCGGACCACGGTGCAGAGCCGGATCGAGCGGCTGGAACAGCGCGGCATCATCACCGGCTACGGTGTCAGGCTTTCGCCCGACTACGAACAGGGGCTGGTCAGGGCGCATGTCCTGCTTACCGTCACCCCCAAGCTCGCCGACAAGGTGGTGCGCAGCCTGCAGGCGCTGGCACCGGTTCGAACCCTGCACTCGGTCAGCGGCAATTTCGACATGATCGTTGTCGTCGAAGCGCCGTCGATCAGGGATCTCGACACGCTCCTCGACCAGATCGGCGCCATGGACGGGGTCGAGCGAACGTCGTCGTCGATCATCCTGTCGACGCGGATCGACCGCTGAGCCGGCTGGCGTCGCGGGTCCAGATGCTGGCGCGAAGGATCACCAAGGGCGGTGATCGTTCTGGCGTTACCGCAGCAAAGCGATATAGGCTTTCAAAATGTGGATCGATGGCCAAAATGTGGATCTATGGCGTGCAGCCGCGCCCAATCTCTCGCAGCATCGCGCGTTCACCCAAAGAACCTAGACAGGAGGCCTCCTTGCCCAAGCAGTGTTTCGGAAAATCCCATGTGCCGTTGTCGCCGGCGGTCAGGGCCGGCGATTTCGTCTATGTCTCAGGCCAGGTGCCGGTCGGCAGCGACGGGCTGGTGGTCAAGGGCGGCATCGCCGAGCAGACCGAACAGGTGCTGTCGAACGTCAAGGCGGCACTGGCGCTGGCCGGCTGCACGCTCGACGACGTGGTCAAGACGACGGTCTGGCTCGAGGACGCGCGCGATTTCGGCATCTTCAATACCGTCTATGCCCGGCATTTCCCGAAAGATCCGCCGGCACGCACGACGGTGGAGTCACGGCTTATGATCGACATCAAGATCGAGGTCGAAGCCGTCGCCTACAGGCCGGCCTGACGGAAAAGCGGAGACAGGCGCAATGCAATTCGATCTCCTGATAAAGGGCGGCCGCCTCATCGATCCGGCGTCGGGCCTCGACGCACAACGCGATCTGGCGATTATCGACGGCCGTATCGCCGCCATCGACGCCGAAATCCCCTTCGAACGTGCAGCCCGCGTCATCGACGCCACGGGCTCGATCGTCGCGCCCGGCCTGATCGACCTGCACAGCCATGTCTATTGGGGCGGCACGTCGCTCGGCGTCGATGCCGACCGGCTCGCCGCAAAGAGCGGCACCACCACCTTCGTCGATGCCGGAAGCGCCGGCGCCGGCAATTTCCTCGGCTTTCGCCGTCATGTCATCGAGCGCTCGAAGATCCGTATCCTGGCATACGTCAACATTTCCTTTGCCGGCATTTTCGGCTTCTCGCAGACCGTCGCGGTCGGCGAATGCAGCGACCTCAGGCTCTGCGAACCGCGCGAAACGGTGGCGGCGGCGCATGAGCACGCAGACGTGATCGTCGGCGTCAAGGTCCGCTCGGGACGCCACGCCGGCGGCAGCAGCGGCATCGCGCCGGTCGATCTCGGGCTGGAAGCCGCCGACAAGGCCGGCCTGCCGCTGATGGCGCATATAGACGAGCCGCCGCCGGGTCGCTCGGAAGTGCTGCCGCGGCTGCGCACAGGCGATATCCTCACCCACTGCTTCCGGCCGTTTCCCAACGCACCGGTCTTCGCTTCGGGCGCGGTGCGGCCGGACATGCGGCTGGCGCGCGAGCGCGGCGTCATCTTCGATATCGGCCACGGCATGGGCTCGTTCGATTTCGAGGTGGCCAAGGCGATGCTGAGCGAGGGACTGGCGCCGGACGTGATCAGCAGCGACGTGCATCTCTATTGCGTCGACGGGCCGGCCTTCGACATCCTGGTGTGCATGTCGAAGCTGCTGGTTCTCGGCATGCCGCTGGTCGAGGTGCTGCGCGCCGCGACACAGCGGCCGGCCGAAGCGATCGCCAGGCCCGATTTGGGCAGGCTTGCGGTTGGTGCGGTCGGCGACATCGCGGTGCTGCGGCTGCGTCCGGGCCGCTTCACCTTTGTCGATTCGGTCGGCGCCTCGCTGGTCGCCGAGCAAAGGCTGGTCTCGGACGGCATCGTGGTCGGCGGCACGTGGTGGCCGAACGAGGCGCTGGACGATCTCGGCGAAACCGAGCGCTTCGAAGCGCATGCGCACGACACGCATGTCGAGGTTGCCGCCCGGCATTTCGGGCGTGGGTGATCTCCCCCTCAAGGGGGGAGATCACAGCTTCACCGCGGCGTCCCATAAACCGGCGTCGCAATGCCTTCCATCCTCGCCTTGATCTGCAGCGCCACGAACTTCGAATAAAAGCGCGACAGCGCCAGATTGCCGCCGTGGAACCACAGCGCTTCCTGCGCGGTCGGCTTCCACATGTTGCGCAATTCGCCTTGCCATGGACCCGGGTCGCCTTTCACGCCCGAGCCAATCCCCCAGCACGGCCCGACCTTGTCGGCGACTTCACGGGAGACGATCGCCGCCACCGTTTCGTTCATCGAGAGATAGCCGGTGCAGGCGATGATTGCGTCTGCCGCCAGTTCGGTGCCGTCGTCGAAGAGGATGCCTGTCGGCGTCAGCGACTTGATCCCGACGCCGCTGCGGATGCCGATCTCGCCGTCGATGATCAGATCGCAGGCGCCGACGTCGATGTAGAAGCCCGAGCCGGTGCGGTAGGCCTTCATCAAAAGTCCGGTCTCGTCGTCGCCAAAATCGATGGCGAAGCCGGCGCCGCGCAAGCGGTCGTAGAAGGCCGCGTCGCGCGCCTTGATGATGTCGTAAAGCGCCCGCTGGCCTTGCGGCAGCAGCGCGAACGGCGTCGAGGCGACGATCATGTCGGCCTTCTCAGTGGTGATGCCGCGAGCCAGCGCCTTTTCCGAAAAGATCTCGAAACCGATCTCCATCAGCGTGTCCGACTTGACCACCGTCGTCGGCGAGCGCTGGACCATCGTCACCTCGGCGCCGCTCTCCCATAGATCGACGCTGACGTCATGGCCGGAACTTGCGGCGCCGATGACGGCGACCTTTTTGCCGCGGAATTTCTCGCCGCTGGAATATTGGCTGGAGTGCAGGATCTCGCCCTGGAAGGCCTCGGCGCCCGGCAGGTCGATCTGCCTAGGCGGGCCATAAGCACCGGTCGCAAAGACGATGTGCCTCGGCTTTAACGTGATGCGCTGGCCGGCGCGGTCGACCTCGACCGTCCAGACCTTTTCGGTGTCGTCGTAGGACGCGCTGATGCATCTTGTGGAGGTCCAGTAGTTGAGCTCCATGACGCGCGTGTACATTTCCAGCCAGTCGCCCATCTTGTCCTTGGCCGTGAACACCGGCCAGTTCTCGGGAAACGGGATGTAGGGCAGATGGTCGTACCAGACCGGGTCGTGCAGCACGAGCGAGCGATAGCGATTGCGCCAGGAATCGCCGGCCTGCGCATTCTTCTCGATGATAATGGCCGGCACGCCGAGTTGCCGGAGCCGTGCGCCCAGCATGATGCCGCCCTGGCCGCCACCGATGACCAGGCAATAAGGCTGCTGGCCGGCGCCGAGTTCACGCGTCTCGCGCGCCCTCGCCTCCAGCCAGGTCTCGCGCTCCGGATCGGCCTTGTGGCGGACGCCCAGAGGCCGCGCCGGGCCCTTGCGCTCCTCAAACCCCTTGAGATCGCTCATCGCCGTAAACAGTGTCCGGCATTTGCCGTCCCTGAGGCGTATGATGCCTTGGCCCCACGCTGATGACGTCTCGAAAGAGAACCAGGCTTCGATAACGCCTTCGTCCGAAGTCGCTTCGCTGCTGAGCTGCCACCGAGCAGGCCTTGTCATTGCCAGCGTGGCTTCCAGCATGTCGCGGATAGCCGCGCGGCCTTCCATGGTCTTGATGTTCCAGGTGAAGGTCAGCAGGTCGCGCCAGTAACAGTCCTCGACGAACAGGTTGATTGCGGCCGCGACGTCGCCCGCCTCGAGCGCTCGCGCAAAAGAACCGAGCCAGGTGGCCGCCTGTTTCGACGGTGATATGTCGAGCATCTGTCTTCCCTATCTCCTGCGACTTCGGCGCTGCCCTTTAACCTTATCCTCTCTCCCGAAGAGCGGGGAGAGGGTAGGTGAGGGGCAGCGCAAACAGTCCGGAAATTAGGGGCGCAGCGCAAGACCCCGCTATCAGGCGCGCGCGCGGGCCTGATCCGAACCGCTATCCAGCCATGCAAGATCGTCCGGCGAAAGTGAGATGTCGAGCGCCTGGAGGCTGTCTTCCAACTCGTCGAGCGTGCGCGGCCCCATCAGCGGGACGGACGGAAAGGGCTGCGCCAGGACATAGGCGAGCGCGACGTGGATCGGGCTTTTGCCCAGCCGTTTGGCGAGCTCGATGGCGCGGTCGCGGCGGCCGAAGTTCCTCTCCGAGTACCAGACCCGGACCAGTTCCTCATTGTCGCGCCTGTCGCGGCCGGCGCGGTCGGTGAAGAAGCCGCGGCCCTGGCTCGACCAGGCGAAGTTCGGCATTTGCCGGGCGGTGAGCCAGGCCTTCCATGCGTCACTGGAGGACGTGACGCAGCCCGCCCAGATCGGCTCCAGCATCTCGGCCAGCGAGAAATTGTTGGAAAGCGCGCCGGGCTTCTGCTTGCCGGTGCGCTCGGCATAGGCAATCGCCTCGTCCATGCGTTCCATCGTCCAGTTCGAGCCGCCGAACGGACCGCGAATGCGGCCGGCCTTGACCTCGCGATCCATCGCATCGACGAACTCGTCGACCGGCACGTCCGGGTTGTCGCGATGCATGAAATAGACGTCGATATGGTCGGTCTGCAGCCGCTCGAGCGACTGGGTGAGCTGCTTGCCGATGACGTCGGGATAGCAGAGCGGCGAGTGCGCACCCTTGCCGATGACCACCGATTGCTCGCGCACGCCGCGGTTCTTCAGCCACTGGCCGAGCAGCGTCTCGGTATAGCCGGAACCGTAGACGAAGGCGGTGTCGAACAGATTGCCGCCCGCCTCAAAATAGGCGTCGAGCAGGATGGCGCCCGACGAAAAGGTGCGGAAATCCTCGAAGCCGAGCGCCAGGCACGAGGCCGGCCGCGGCAGGCCCGGAATGCCGCGCTTGGGGATGGCGGTCCCGCCGGAGCGCAGCTTCCGCCCGGAGATCGTGTTGACGCGCTTTGCCGGTTTCTCGATGTCATATTCGAGCCCGATGGCGGCCCGCCATCTATCGAGCACGCGCAGATTGCCGAGACTGTCGGCCCAGCTCATGCCCGGCCAGGCGAACTCCTGCTTCCCGCCGAGAATGGCCTCGCCGGCGGCGTCCACCTCGAATGCGTAAAGCCAGCCGTCCTCCTTGACCTCGACCACCTCGGTGTCACCCGGACGGATGATGCGGATTTCGCCGGTGCCGCCTTGCTGGCCGCCGGCATACCAGAAATCCGCCACCTCGATACGGCCCTTGCTGCCGAGAATACGCAATACGTTGTCCTGCGCGAGCGAAATGCTGCAGGAGACTTCCGCGACGATGCCGCCCGGAAAATGCAACAGCGCCGACGCCCATTCGTCGACGCCGGATTGGCCGAGATGCGCAGCGCCGACCACTTTGTCCGGCTCGGCAAAGGGCTTTCCCGCCGCGGCGCCGGCAATCAGCCGCGCCATCGAGACGGGATAGCCGCCGACATCGAGAATGCCGCCGCCGGCGAGATCCTTGGCGTAAAGCCGGTGCTCCGGCATGAAGCCCGGCATGGCGAAGCCGAAACTGGATTTGATCATCTTGATGTCGCCGATCGCGCCGGCCCTGATCAGCTCGACCAGCCTGGCCGTCTGCGGATGCAGCCGGTACATGAAGGCTTCACCGAGAAAGGTGCCGGCCTTGCGCGCGGCATGGATCATAGCGTCGGCCTCGAAGGCGGTCAGGCCAAGCGGCTTTTCGCAAAGCACATGCTTTCCGGCCTCAGCCGCCTTGATCGCCCATTCGGCATGGCTTGGATGCGGCGTTGAAATATAAATCGCGTCGACATCCGGATCGCCAAGCAAAGCCTCGTAGCCATCAAGGATGCGGGCGCCGGGGAAAGCCTCAGTGAGCCCGGCCTTGCCGGGATTGCGCGCCCCTAAGGCGACCAATGTGCCGGTGCGCGAATGGGCAACGCCGCCCGCAAAGGCCTTGGCGATGTTGCCGGGCCCGAGAATGCCCCAGCGAATTTTTTCTGGCTTGGACGTCATGTCAACTCTCCGTGGGGTGGCCGCGACCAATCGCGATCGGACAAAAGAAAAGATGGGTTAGCGAATGCGTGCGCCGGTGGCGTCGAAGAGAAGCGAGCGGTCGGCCTTGATCGACACCACCAGGTCGTCGCCGTTCGCGCGATGCCGCGAGGCCTCGCGCTCGATGATCAGTTCCTCGCGCCCGCCCCCGGTCCCGGAATTGGCATAGACATAGCTCACCGATCCCAAGTGCTCGGCGACGTCGGCCTTGAGGGTAAGGTCGCAATCGCCCTGGCCGGCGTCGAAGAAATGCTCCGGCCGCACGCCAAGCACGACATCGCCGCCTATCGCAGGCAGAGCATCCGAAAGCGGCTTGCGCAGTCGCGCGCCGCGATGATTGACCAGTTCGACGACCGCAGCACCGTTGTCGGCCCCGACCATTTTCGCCGCCAGAAAGTTCATTTTCGGGGAGCCGACGAAGCCGGCAACGAAGCGGTTGGCGGGGTCGTCGTAGAGATCGAGCGGCGCGCCGATCTGCTCGATATTGCCGGCGTTGAGCACGACGATCCTGTCGGCCAGCGTCATCGCCTCGGTCTGGTCGTGCGTCACATAGACCATGGTAACGCCAAGCTCCTTGTGAAGGCGCGATATCTCGACGCGCATCTGCACCCTGAGCTCGGCGTCGAGATTGCTGAGCGGTTCGTCGAACAGGAACACTTGCGGCTCGCGCACGATGGCGCGACCGATGGCGACGCGCTGGCGCTGGCCGCCCGACAATTGCCGCGGCCGCCGCTTCATCAGCTCGGCGATACGCAGAATTTCGGAAGCCCGCTTCACCCGCCGCTCGGTATCTGCCTTGGGGTTGCCGGTCATTCTTAGGCCGAAGCTCAGATTCTGCTCGACCGTCATGTGCGGATAGAGCGCGTAGGACTGGAACACCATGGCGATGCCGCGATCGGCTGCCTCGACGTCGTTCACCACCTTGCCGCCAATGGCGATCTCGCCGTCGCTGATGTCCTCGAGCCCGGCGATCATCCGGAGCAGCGTGGACTTGCCGCAGCCGGAAGGGCCGACGAAGACGACGAATTCGCCGTCATCGATATCGATATTGGCGCCGTGGACGATTTCGAAGACGCCGAAGCGCTTGATGACGTTTTTGAGTGTGACTGCCGCCATGCTGATCCTTACTTGATGGCGCCGGCGGCGATGCCGGCGACGAAATGGCGCTGCAGAAGCACGAACACGACGAGCATTGGCGCCGTCAGCATCACCGCGCCCGCCATGATGCCGCCCCAGGACACCTTGGTGAGACCGATCAGCGTGCCGAGGGCCACCGGTGCGGTCATAGCGCCCGGCTTGGAATTGATCAGCAGCGGCCACAGATAGTTGTTCCAGGAAGCAAGGAAGAGAATGATGGCGAGCGCCGCCAACATCGGCCGCGCCAGAGGCAATGCGACGAACAGGAATATCCGCCATTCCTTGACGCCCTCGACCTTGGCGGCGTCGAACAGCTCGTGCGGCATCATCGAAAAACTCTGCCGCATGAACAGCACGCCCAGCGAGTTGAACAGCGGCGGCACGATCAGCGCCACCCAGGTGTTGGCGAGCTTGAAGTCGCGCGCCACCATGATGAATTGCGGGATCAGCACGACCGCATAGGGCAGCGTGATGGTGCCGAAGATGATGGCGACGACCATGCCCTTGCCGAAGAAGTTGTAACGCGCCAGCGCCCAGCCGGCCATCGAGGTGAGCATCACCGACAGGAAGGTATAGGTGACCGCCACTGAGACGGAGATGCCGATGGCGCCGATGAAATTGGTGCCGCGCTGCAGATTGCTGACATTGTCGAGAAAATTGCCGTGCGGCAAAAGCTCGATGTCGGGGCTGAAGATGCCATTGTCGGGCATCGTGGAAAAGACCACCATCATCCACAGCGGAAACAGCCAGACCAGCGCCAGCGGCGTCAGGAACAGATGCAGCGCGATGCTGCGGCCCAATCTGGCCTGGGAACGGCTGACCCGGGAATGGCTGATTGGGGAGCGCGAGGTCATTTCGGTTCCCTCGTCAGCCATATCTGCACCAGCGAAATGGCAATCGCCAGCCCGGCCATGGTGTAGGCGACGGCCGAGGCGTAGCCGAAATTGAGCGACCGGAAGCCCTGGCGGTAAAGCAGCAGCCCGAGCGTTTCGGTGCCGCCGCCCGGCCCGCCGCGCTCGGTGATCAGGAAGGGCTCGGTGAACAGCTGCATGGTCCCGATGATCGACAGCACGGCGCAGAACACGATGATCGGCTTGAGCAGCGGCAGCGTGATGTAAAAGAACTGTTTGACCTTGCTGACCCGGTCCAAGGTTGCCGCCTCGTAGACATCCTCGGGGATGGACTGCAGGCCGGCGAGCAGGATGATGGCGTTGTAGCCGGCCCAGCGCCAGGTCACCGCCATCATGATCACCGCCATCGCCGGGGTGACGTTGGTAAACCAGTCGACACTGGGCAGGCCAATGCTGTTCAGCAATTTGTTGATGATGCCGTAGTCGAGATTGAACATCAGCCGGAAAACCGCCGAATAGGCGACTTCGCCGACCACGACCGGCGCGAAGAAGGCAAAGCGGAACAGGCCACGCGCCTTGAGCAGCGGCGAATTCAAAAGCACCGCCATCACTATCGCCAGGGAAATCATCACCGGCACCTGGATGACGAGGATCAGCAATGTGTTCTTCAAGGCATTGAAGAAGGCGGGGTCGCCGATCAGCCGGCCCCAGTTGAAGGTCGGCGCGAACCGCCACGGCACGGTGCGCGTCGCCTGGAACGAGATCAGGAAGGAATCGATGATCGGCCACAGCCAGAAGATCGAGAAGATCAGCAGATAGGGCGCGAGAAAGCGATAAGCCGTGGCGTTCTGGTAGCGCATCGTTTTCCTCCTTTCTGCTTTCAAGTTCTTGCCTTCTCCCCTTGTGGAGAAGGTGGATCGGCGCATAGCGCCGAGACGGTTGAGGGGTGATGGCCGGAGTGCCGCCGGCGCCAAGCTGGAGCACCCCTCATCTGCCGCCTTCGGCGATACCTTCTCCCACAAGGGGAGAAGGGGAGCCGTGCGCTCGGAGCCGCCTCGTCTAGATCACGACTTGACCGGTAGGCCGGTCGCCGCGGCGATCTGGCTTGCGGCATCGTCGAGCGCTGCCTTGGCGTCGGGATAGCCGCCGGCCAGATATTTGGTCTGCACCGCGCGGATGATGATTTCGGCGTCGCTCTGGAACGGAGTGCCGCGGCTGGGGACGACCTTGGGCAAGGTGCCGAGGATGTCCTTCCACACGGCTTGGCCACCCCAATAGGGCAGGCCTTCGGAGACGTAAGGGTCGTTGAGCGCCGAGATCAGAGACGGCACCAGGCCGAAGCCTTTCAGCATGGTGATCTGGCCCTCATTCGTCCCTAGCGTGTATTTCAGATAGGCGTAGGCGGCTTCCTTGTTCTTCGACACCGAAGTGATGGCGAGCGAGGAGCCGCCGAGATTGGCGGCGCGCGGACCGTCGGCGGTCAGGCTCGGCATCAGATAGACGCCCCATTTGCCTGCGCCATCGGGCGACTCGGTGCGTATGGTGCCTTCATACCAGCCGCCATACATCTGGCTGGCGACCTTGCCGGCGGTGTTGTTGGTGATCTTGGTGCTCCAGTCGGCAGAGGAAATGATGCCGGCGTCCTTCATCTCCTTGATCTTGGTCATGGCATCGACGCATTTGGGCTGATTGACGGTGATCGATTGACCATCGGCGGAGAAATAGGCGCAGCCCTGCTCGTTGGAGATCATGCGGAAGAATTCGGAATCGCCGTTGAAATCGGCGTTGGTCATCGTCACGCCAGGATTGGCGGCCTGGATCTTCTTGGCGGCGGCAATGAAATCGTCCCAGGTCTTGATCGAAGACGGGTCGACGCCGGCCTTCTCATAGAAGTCGCGGCGGTAGAACATCGCTACTGGACCGGAATCCCAGGGCATCGCATAGGCCTTGTCGTCCACCTCGAGCTCGGTGCGCTTGAAGTCGGGGAATTTTGCCTGGTCTTCCGCGGTGTAGCCGAGCGTATGCAGGTCGACGAAGCAATCCGGGAACTGGCTCCAGTAGTTTTCCGCCTCGCCGTTCTCGATCGTCACGATGTCCGGCAGCCCCTCGCCGCCGGCGGCACAGCCGGCGATCGACTTGTCGTAGGTCGGCTGGTTGCCGAGGTCCTCGACCGTGACCTTGATGTCGGGATACTGCTTGTTGAAGCCCGCTATGGTGGCCTTCAGCGACGAAGCGGCGATGTTCCAGCTCCAGATCGTGATTTCACCGGACTGCGCAAAGGCTGGGCTGGAGCCCAGGGCAAGCGCGAGCGCGGCGCAGGTCAATTTTAAGCGCATTGAAATCCTCCCATTTCAGTTGCTCTCTGTTTGCGAGCGTGGCTAGACTAGGCTTCGGGAAAGCCTTGTCCGCGACAAAGGGAATAAGAAATGAGCGGAAAGTAAGATGCCGGAAAGGCCGTTTTACCAGCCTGGCGCCAGCAGCGTGGAGGGCCTGCCGCTGCTGCTGCAAATGTTCCACACCCAGCCCCTGGTGATGCTCAAGCCGCATTGGCATGCCCAGGTCGAGGTGAATTTCATCGTGCGTGGCGCCGTGCATTACCGCATGGACGGGCACGGGCTTTCGCTTTCTGCGGGCGACATGTGCCTGTTCTGGGGCGGCCTGCCGCACCAGATGGACGAAGCCTCCGACGATACCATCTACGCCGGCGCGCATCTGCCGCTGGTTCATTTCTTCCGGCTGCATTTGCCCGTCGACGTCCGCAACAGGCTGATGACCGGCGCGACGCTGGTGACCGACGCCACAGACCGGTCGGACGACCACAATTTCGAGCGCTGGAACCGCTATGCCCGCTCCGGCGACCCGGTCAAGGCGGAGCATGCCGTCAACGAGCTTTTGCTGCGGCTTGAGCGGGTGCGGTTCGAACCCTACCGGCTGGTGCCGGAAACGCCGGTCGAACAGGAGCTAGGCAGCCCGTTCGATCAGCAATCGCTGCGCAATGTCGGGCGCATGTGCGACTTCATTGCGGAGAATTTCCTCTACGAGATCGATTGCGTCGACATCGCCGCGGCGGCCGACATCCATCCCAAATACGCCATGAGCATCTTCAAGAAATCGACCGGCATGACGCTCAATGAATATGTGAATTTGCTGCGCCTCAGCTACGCGCAGGCGCTGCTGATGCATCAGGACACCAATGTGCTGCGCGTCGCCATGGAATCGGGCTTCGGCTCGCTCAGCGCGTTCAACAAGTCGTTCCGCAAGCTTGCCGGCATGTCGCCGTCGGATTTCCGCAGGGGCGTGGCCGGCGCCAGATAACGGCTGGATTCAGCCGATAACCCCCAGACGTCTCGGCAGGCGGTTCATCGGCAGCGGCCCGTTGGCCGTGATCAGGAACTGGTCCTCGAGATTGAAACTGGCGAGACCGTCGATGTAGAGCGGGATCTCGAATGCCAGCACCATGCCGGGTTCGATCGCGACATCGCAGTCGGCCGAAATGAACGGCCATTGCTCGGAAAACACGGAATGGCCGACGCCGTGGCCGAAATGGCCGCGGCGATAGGAACGCAGGCCCTGGCGCGCCAGGCTGTCGCTGGCGGCGCGATACACAGTGGCCAACGGCTTTCCGGGCATAAGCGCGGCAAGCCCGTCGGCGAAGGCGCGTTCGGCTATCGCATGCAATTCGGCCTGTTCGGGCGACGGCGGCCCGAAGGTGAAATTCCGCGACATATCCGAGGCATAGCCGTTCACGCTGCACACCATGTCGGCCTTCAGCGGATCGCCGGCGGCGGCGACCGCGTCGGCGCCTTTTGGGCGAGCGCCCAGCGTGACGTATTCCGCCGTCGAGATTTGCTGCGACGACCCGGCGGCTACATCCGCGACGCCTTGCCGGTAAAGCGCGACCAGCTCAGACTGACGCATGCCGGCCGCTGCATGCTGCTGCAGCCGCGACAGGCCGGCCTCCGACAGGACGATGCCCTGCTGCAACAGGTCGATCTCGCTCTGCGACTTGATCGCCCGCAGCCGGTCGAGGATCGGCGAACCGTTGACCAGGGCAGTGCCCGGCAACATCGCCTGCATCGCGGAAAAATCGCTGGCCGAGACGAAATCCAGCTCGATGCCGAGCGTCGCACGCTCCAGCCCGAATTCTGCGAGGATCGTCTTCAGCTCGCGGACGGAGCGGGCAAGCTCGAAGGTCGCCGGACGTGAAAAACCGGGGGCGCGGCCAACCAGGCCGGCCTCGATGCGCTGCGCAACAGGCCGGTCGGCCGTCGCCGGCTCGAGCGACGCCGATTCGATCCAGGTCGGATGCGTGCGTACCATGGCGCCGGCCATCGGCGCCGGGAGCTGGGCAGCCTGGAAATCCGCCACCACGACGCCGATCGGCAGGTCGCCTCGCTTGGGAATAACGACGAAACCGGCGCCGGCCCGCCGGAACAGGCCGGCCGGGCCGATCCAGGCACCGGTGGCATATTGGAACGCCTCGGGCTCGCAAAGCACCAGCGCCTCGATGCCGGCGCGCTGCATCAGGTCAGTCGCGCGCTCGCGGTCGACAAAGCCGGTCATGGGATCTCCTCATATGCAGTCGAAACCGACGCCGATGCGGCGGCGTTTGGCCTTAGCCTAGTTTCAGTGCCGTGGAGCAGCTTTTTTCTGGAAGCGCTGTTCACCTTGAGAGTTCGTCGTCGGGAAACGAAAAAGCCGCGGCGAACCGCGGCTTTTCAACACAACAAGCGGCTGCTTCGAAAGCTTATTCGGTTTCGTCGGAAGTGTCGTCGGCAGTGTCTGCCGCGTCATCCGCGGTCTGTCTTGCCAGCGCTGCCTGCAAGGCCAACGTGGCCTGTGGCGAGGCCGGTGTCGTCGCAACGACCGCCGCTGCGTGAGCAACTCCGTGCGTCGACTTGTCCCTGGCCGCGGCGGAGGTAGCGGCTCCGTGTCCCTGCGAGCCGGCCCCGGCCGAGTTTCCGCCGTTGCCGTTGCTGCCGCCATTGCCGTTGCCATTGCCATTGCCGCCGGGAGCAGCGAGGACCGGAGATGCGACAAGGGTGAGAGCGGCCACAGTCGCGAATAGACAGGTGCGCGTTTTCATAGTTCCTCCTTCGAGTCGCCCTCCCGCCAGGATGGGTTCCAGATGAAAAACGCCAGGACTTCCAATGTGAAAGCCGGCTATTACTAGCTTTGTTCAAATACAGTATTCTGCAAGATGGACCTTGGTCCGAAACCGGCACGCAAAAGTCCTTAATTTTATCGACAGCGTACTTCGGACGACCGCAACGGCTGGATTTTGCTGCCGTCAGATCAAGCGCCGCTACAGCGTATGTGCGTCGGCTGACATGAGGTTACAATCGAGGAAACCTCGGTGCTCGCCATCCGGCGAGATCATTTGAGGCGATTGAGGAACATTCCACCCTTCGTGAAGTTGGGAGCGCAGGCCCGCTTTTGAGGTGCCAAAATGTTTGATGCCGGCGGGCTTTTGGGAGGAAGCCATGATCCGCGTCACGCCTGCATTTCGTGTTTCACGCCGCCGCGCATTGCAGTTTGGCCTAGGAGCCACGCTCGCTTCGGCCACCGGGCTTGCCCCGGTTTCCCGCGCCTATGCGCAGGATGAGGTCAAAGACGAAGACATTTTCCGGTTCGCCCTCAATCTCGAATATATGGAAGCCGAATATTACCTGCGCGGCACCACCGGAAAAGGGATCGATGACTCGGATGCCGGCCCGAAGGCCGGCGCTGTGGCTGGCGGCAAACAGGTTCGCTTTGACACGCCTGCAATCGGCGAGTTCATGCGGGAGGTCGCCGAAAACGAACTTGCCCATGTCAGGTTCTATCGCAAGACACTTGGAAGCGATGCCGTCGACCGGCCGGCAATCGATTTCGATGCGGGCTTTGCGGCGGTTGCCAAGGCGGCGGGGCTCGGAGCGGACTTCGATCCTTTCGGCAACCAGATGAACTTCGTGCTCGGCGGCATGCTGTTCGAGGATGTCGGCGTCACTGCCTATGCCGGCGCCGCGCCCCTTCTGAAAAACAAAGATTTCCAGGCCGCCGCCGCTGGCATTCTGGCCGTCGAGGCCTATCACATGGGGATGGCGCGATCGTCGCTTTACCGAATGGGCGAGGATGCCTGGAAGGCCGCCAATGCGGTTTCCGACGCCCGCGACAAGATCGATGGACCGGAAGACAAGGACCAGGGCATCCGAGTGGACGGCAAAGCCAACATCGTTCCATCGACCCCGGATGCAATCGCCTTCACGAGGACGCCGCAAGAAGTGCTTCGGATCGTCTATCTGACCGACCAGAAAGGCGTCAGCAAGGGCGGCTTCTACCCGAACGGAATGAACGGAACGCTCAAAAGCACCTGAGCGGTCTGCGGATGAATCTCGTGGCAAATGAACTTGCGCGCGCGGCCAGGCGATTCGGCGCGCTGCGCCCTGTTGGCGCGCAAAAACGAAAAAGCCGCGGCGGACCGCGGCTTTTCGATGCTTGATTTCCCTTGAGAGAAATGGAGCGGGTGAAGCGATTCGAACGCTCGACCCCAACCTTGGCAAGGTTGTGCTCTACCCCTGAGCTACACCCGCTCGCGCGGCTTTTGGGCCGCAAGCCGCGCCTATATGGCTGAAGAGCGCGGCGATTGCAACAGGGAATTCGCAGGCTTTTTGCTTCGCCGGCAATGCGGAGAAGCGCTCCTCCGGACGTCGCAAGGCAATCACCCCCGGCGTTGCGCGACGGACTTGTCTTGGCCGCATCATTGGCCGTAAACGGCGTTAGCCGAACAAGCCGTTGAAAGCGGGCCACCAGAAGAAAGACCGATGCCGAAGACCGAAGCCGAACTTTTCGCCTTTCTTGCCGGACTTGGGATCGAGGTATCGACGCGGCGGCATCCGCCGCTGTTCACGGTCGCCGATTCGCAGGCGCTGCGCGGTGAGATTGCCGGCGGCCACACCAAGAACCTGTTCCTCAAGGACAAGAAGGACAATTTCTTCCTGGTCAGCGTCGACGAGGAGGCGGTGGTCGATCTCAAGCAGATCCACCATCTGATCGGCGCTGCGGGGCGCGTGTCTTTCGGCCGGCCGGAGATGCTGATGGAGCTTCTCGGCGTCGTCCCGGGCGCGGTCACGGTGTTCGGGCTGATCAACGACACCGAGCGAAGGGTCAAGGTCGTTTTGGACGAGAAGCTGATGAGCCATGCGGTGGTCAATGCCCACCCGCTGACCAATGAAGCGACGACTTCCATCGCTGCCGCGGACCTGGTCAAATTCGTCGAGGCAACCGGACATGATGCTGTTATCTTGAAAGTCTCGGCATGATCGCCACATGGGTGACTAAGACCGGGGTGACTGAAACCGGGTTCTAAAGAAGGATGTTGCGCCCGTCCCTTGCCCGGCGGCGCGACCGAAAGGCGACGAGATGAGCGATAGCAACCCCTTTGGCGGCCCATTTGGCAGCAATGGCGGCCAGTATGCCACCACCGTGCAATATGGCGGCACCGACGCCGCGCGTGAGAAGGTCGCACTTGCGGAGGCGCCGGCCGATGTCATCAAGGACACAACGACCGCTGGATTTGCTGCAGACGTCATCCAGGAATCGCGTCGCCAGCCGGTGCTGGTCGATTTCTGGGCGCCGTGGTGCGGCCCCTGCAAGCAATTGACGCCGCTGCTGGAGAAGGCGGTGAAAGCCGCCGGTGGCAAGGTCAAGCTGGTCAAGATGAATATCGACGACCATCCATCGATCGCCGGCCAGCTCGGCATCCAGTCGATACCGGCGGTCATTGCCTTCAAGGACGGCCAGCCGGTCGACGGCTTCATGGGCGCCATTCCCGAGAGCCAGATCACGCAATTCATTCAGAAGGTCGGCGGCAAGAACGGTGGCGCGCCGCAAGTGGCCGAGGCACTGGCCGCCGCTGCCGAGGCGCGCGACGCCGGTGACGTGCAGACCGCTGCCGACATTTATGATGCCATCCTGGAACAGGCGCCGGAGACGATCGAGGCGATCGCGGGCTTGGGCGATCTGCTGTTCGAGGCCGGCGATACCGAAGGTGCCGAGGCGGTGCTGGCGCGGGCGCCGGAAGCGAAGAAGGATGCGCCCCAGCTCGCCGCGCTGCGCGCCAAGATGGCGCTCGCCGCGCAAGCAGCAGTGCTCGGCAATCCGGCGGAACTGGAACGGCGGCTGGCCGAAAATCCCGGGGATCACCAGGCACGGTTCGAGCTCGCCATGATCCAGAACGCCAAGGGTGATCGCATGGCGGCGGCCGACAATCTGCTGGCGATCATCAAGGCCGACCGCTCGTGGAACGACGACGGCGCCAGAACCCAGTTGCTGCAGCTCTTCGAGGCATGGGGCATGACCGACGAAGCAACGCTGTCGGCACGGCGCAAATTGTCGTCGCTGCTGTTTTCCTGAGCCGGCGCAGACTGTTTTGTCGCGCGGGCTTGCGGTGGGCGGCAGCTGCGCCAGATTAGGTTTTCGGACGGCGTTCGATTTCAGGTTTCCGGTGTTGCGCCTTGTGCCGGCCGGGAGGAGACGGATTTGGTGCGCTTCCTGACAAAGCGATCGGAGGATTGAGGTGCAGGCGGGAAACGCGCATTACCGGCTCGCTGCGGACTTACCGTCGACCATGCCGATCTTTCCGCTCGAGGGCGCATTGCTGCTGCCGGGAGGCCGCATGCCGCTCAACATCTTCGAGCCGCGCTATCTGCAGATGGTCGACGAAGCGATCGCCGGGCCGCGGCTGATCGGCATGATCCAGCCCAGCCTCGACGGTGCGCTGCGTCCAGACGGCGAGCCGGAGCTCTGCAATGTCGGCTGTGCCGGGCGCATCATTGCGCTGTCCGAGAGCGGCGACGGCCGTTACCTGATTTCGCTGCAGGGCGTGTGCCGGTTCCGCATTGTTCAGGAACTCACGGTCAAGACGCCGTTCCGCCAGTGCCGGTTGGCACCTTTTCTCGCCGATCTCGACGAGGAGCAGGCAGACGCCGAGATCGACCGGCCGGCGCTGCTCAAAGCGTTTCGCGCCTATCTGCAGGCCAACGATCTGGAGGCCGACTGGGAGAGCGTCAGCCGCGCCGAAAACGCCATGCTGGTCAACGCACTGTCGATGATGGCACCCTACGGTCCGGCCGAGAAACAGGCGCTGCTCGAAGCGGCCGATCTGAAGACACGCGCCGAGACCCTGATCGCCATCACCGAAATGGCGCTGGCGCGCGACAATGAGGATTTCGGTTCGAGTTTGCAGTAGGTTGGCCCTCCTTCTCCCACAAGGGAGAAGGAGAGGCCGCGCGCAAAAACCTGAAGCGGTCGCCTTGTGGAAAAGATGGATCGAATGGCGGATGGACGTGACGGGAACAGGACTGTCGACCCCAAGCTGCTGGAACTCTTGGCCTGCCCGCTGACCAAGGGGCCGCTTGCCTGGGATCCGGAGCGCGGCGAGCTTATCTCGCGGGTGGCAAAGCTTGCCTATCCGGTGCGGGACGGCATTCCGATCATGCTGCCCTCGGAGGCACGTACGATCACCATTGACGATACCGTGCCCACGCCACCGCGCCTGGGCGGAACGTCCTGACGAAGAGAAGAGGCCAATAGCCAGCCACTGTTCTACTGAAAATTGCGCCCCTTGGGCATGACCTTCTCTGCCTTTCCCAATAGTTCCGTTTGCGCGATGCTGTCGGGCCGTTTCTCCTCGGGGCCGCTCGAAGGCTCATCCACAAGCCTTGCCTCCTCAAGCAGCACCGACAGCCACGGCGTCAGATCCTCGACCTTCTCGGCGACGATATGGATGACGTCCGATTCCGATTGCAGCTTGCCGGTGACGCGGATGAGACGCGCGCCCATGACGATGGGGCGGAAGCGGTTGAAGGTTCTTTCCCAGAAAATGATATTGGCGACCGCATTCTCGTCTTCCAGCGTCAGGAAAATCGCCTTGCCATTGCCCGGCCGCTGCCGCACCAGCACGAGGCCGGCGACCGAAACCCGGCGGCCGTCCCGCACCTGGCCGAGCTGCGCATTGGGCGTGACGCCGGACCGATCCAGCCTTTGACGCAGGAAGGCGACCGGGTGCGCCTTCAGCGACAGGCCGAGCGAGCGGTAGTCGTGGACGACGTGCTCGCCGAGCGGCATTGCCGGGAGCCGGGTTTCAGGCTCGAGATCGCGCAAGCGGATCGCCGGCTGATCGAACAGCGGCAGCTTTTCGGCGGCACTCTTGCCGTCGAGCGCGCGGACCGCCCATAGAGCGTCGCGGCGGTTCAATCCAAGCGAGCGGAAAGCGTCGGCCTGTGCCAGTTTTTCGATCTCGTCGACGTTGAGGCCCGAGCGCAGCCAGACATCGCGCACGGATGCGTAGCCGTCGCCGCGTCGCAGCACAAAGGTCTCCATGCGCTCCTTCGACAGGCCCTTGACCTGGCGAAAACCAAGCCGGACGGCATGGCTGGTCCGGATGACGCCGCGCATCTGGGCATGGCGGTCAAGGATACGATCCGGATCGAAAGGCGATTTCTCCAAGGCGCAATCCCAGCCGGAAAAATTGACGTCGACCTCGCGGATCTCGACGCCGTGGTCATGCGCGTCGCGGACAAGCTGAGCCGGCTGGTAAAACCCCATCGGCTGGGAATTCAGGATCGCGGCGCAGAACACGTCGGGATAGAAGGTCTTGAACCAGCAGGAGGCATAGACCAGCAGGGCGAAGGAGGCGGCGTGGCTTTCGGGAAAGCCGTATTCGCCAAAGCCTTCGATCTGCTTGAAGCAGCGCTCGGCGAAGTCTCTTGCGTAGCCCTTGGCGACCATGCCGTCGACCATTCTCTTGCGGTAATTGCCAATCGTGCCGGTGCGCTTAAACGTCGCCATGGCACGGCGCAGTTCATCGGCCTCGCCCGGCCTGAAGCCGCCGGCGACGATGGCGATCTTCATCGCCTGCTCCTGGAACAACGGCACGCCCAGCGTCCTGCCGAGGATTTTTTCCAGTTCCGGCTTGGGGTATTCGGGTTTTTCCTTGCCTTGCCGGCGGCGCAGATAGGGATGGACCATGTCGCCCTGGATCGGGCCGGGCCGCACGATCGCCACCTCGATGACGAGATCGTAAAAGTTTTTCGGCCGCAGCCGCGGCAGCATCGACATCTGCGCGCGGGATTCGATCTGGAAGACGCCGATCGTGTCGGCGCGGCAGATCATGTCGTAGACACGCTTGTCCTCGGCAGGCAGAGTGGCCAGCACATAGGGTTGGCCGTAATCGTCCCGCGCCTCCGGATAATGATCCCGGAGCAGGGTGAAGGCGCGCTGCAGGCAGGTCAGCATGCCGAGCGCCAGCACGTCCACTTTAAGGATTTTCACCGCGTCGAGGTCGTCCTTGTCCCACTCGACCATCTTGCGCTCGTCCATCGCCGTCTTGACGATGGGCACGATCTCGTCGAGCCGGTCCCTGGTGATGACAAAACCGCCGACATGCTGCGACAAATGACGGGGAAAGCCCATGATCTCGTTGGCGCATTCGATCACGTGCCTTGTCGATGGATCTGTCTGATCGAGGCCGCCGGCTTTTGTCTCCTTTTCGCCGAGTTCCGAGGTCGACCAGCCCCAGATCGAACTGGACAGCGCGCTGCGGACGTCGTCCGACAGGCCCATCGCCTTGGCCACTTCGCGCATCGCCGAGCGGCCCCGGTAGCTGACGACGGCAGCGGCCAGCGCGGTGCGCTTGGTACTGTATTTGGAATAGATGTACTGGATGACCTCCTCGCGCTTTTCATGCTCGAAATCGACGTCGATGTCGGGCGGTTCGTTCCTTTCCTCGGAGATGAAGCGCTCGAAAAGCGTGTCGATCTTGTCCGGGCCAACTTCGGTGATGCCGATGCAGAAGCAGACGATCGAGTTGGCGGCGGAGCCGCGCCCCTGGCAGAGAATGTTCTGGCTGCGGGCGAATTTGACGATGTCGTGGACAGTCAGGAAATAGCGCGCGTAGTTCAGGCGCTCGATCAGGGCGAGCTCCTCCTCGATGCGTTGCGTCACAAAAGCGGGCACGCCCGAGGGGTAGCGGATGGCGGCCCCCTCCTTGGCCAGCCTTTCCAGCTCGGCCTGCGGCCCGAGGCCCGATTCCGTCGGCTCGTCGGGATAGTTGTATTGCAGATCACTGAGCGAGAAGGTCAGCTCGCTGGCAAAACGCAGCGTTTCCGCCAGCGCTTGCGGATGCCTGCGGAAAAGCCGTGCCATCTCCAGCGGCGGCTTTAAGTGGCGCTCGGCATTGGCCGCCAGCTCCAGCCCCACCTCGGCGACGGGCACATTGAGGCGGATCGCCGTCAGCACGTCCTGCAGCGGGCGCCGTTCCGACGTATGGTAGAGAACGTCGTTGGTGGCCATCAGCGGGATGCCGGCCAGCTCGGCCATCGCCGCCGCCTGCTCGATACGGAAGCGGTCGTTACCGCGGTAATCCGGCGAAACCGCCAGCCTCAGGTTTTCGCCGAAACGCTCCATGAGCCGGCTAAGGAGTGCGAGGCTGGTTTCCGCGTCCGCCGACAGATCCGGCAGTATGGCCAGCGACAGGAGATCGCCCCATTCGAGAAGATCGCTCTGTTTGAGAAGCGTTGCGCCCTTTTCGTTCTCGTCGCGCAGATTGGCCTGTGTCAGCATGCGGCAGAGATGTCCCCAGCCCTTGCGGTCCTGCGGATAGGCGAGGATGTCCGGCGTGCCGTCGCAAAAAACCAGGCGGCAGCCGGGATGATAGGAAACACCCTCCACCTTGGCCTGCTGCCAGGCGCGTACCACGCCCGCCACCGTGTTTCGGTCGGCGAGACCGATCGCCGAAAACCCCAGGAATTTTGCCGCGACCACCAGCTCCTCCGGTTTCGAGGCACCGCGCAGGAACGAGAAGTTCGACTGGATGCCGAATTCGGCATAGGGGATGGCCGTCAGCGCATTCATGCGAAGATCCCATGCATGTACCAGCGCGGCGGGACTTGAGAGGCGCCGTAAAGGCCCTGGCGATAGAGCCAGTAACGGCGGCCGTCGGCATCCTCGATGCGGAAATAATCCCGGGTCGGGGCATCTTCTCGTCCCGCCGCCTCTCGCCACCATTCCGGCGCGATGCGCTCCGGCCCTTCGGCGCGCGCGACCCGGTAGAGCGCGCGCCGCCAGCGGAAGTTCAAAGGCGGGCCTTCCGGCATTTCGGTGGCTGGCACTTCGATCGGCTCGGGCGACCGGAAAAGCCGGATCGGTCGTTCAGGCTGGAAGATGGTCGAGGGAGCGTCCTTCGCCTTGTCCGGCTGCTTCGGCGGCGAGCTTCTCTGCGGCGCCTCCGTGAAGGGGATAGTGGCGACGGCGCGCTCCGGCAAATGGCTCTCGACGGCAACCGGCTTCAAGACCGCGCCTTCGCCGAGCCGGGCGCGAATGCGGTCGGCAAAAAGCGCGATATCGGCACCGTCGTCGCTCGTCTCGCCGGCAAGGTCTGCCTGCTGCATGTCGAAGGCGGCGGCGGTCAGCACCGAAAGGCGCACGAGATCGAAGCCATAGCCGGCGTCGATATCCCGTTCGAGCGCGGCAAGCCTTTCGTGGAACAATTTCTGGATCAGCCGCGGCTCGCGCAGAGGCCGCGAGGTGCCGACGGCGATGCGGCTGACGCCGCCATCGACGCGGAAAAGCAGCAGCGCCAGCCGCCTTGCGCCCTCGCCGCGACGCTCGAGGTCGCTCTTCAAGGTGGTCGCCAGCATGCCGGTCAGCCGCTCGATGTCCTCGGTCAACAGGATCGGCTCAGCAAGGTGACGCTCGACCGAAAGCGGTGCCACCGGCAGGCGCGGCGACACGGCTTCGTCGAGGCGGCCGAGCGCCTGGTCGAGGCGCAAGAGCAGCGATGCGCCGAAGCGGCGGGCCAGCGGCGCGCGCGGTGCTGCCATGACGGCGCCCGCCGTGCGCAGGCCGACGCTTTCGAGGCTGGCGCGGACCTCCGGGTCGATGCGCAGCGCCGCCAGCGGCATGGGCGCGAGAAGCGCTTCCTCCTCGCCATCGGGCACGATGCGGTCGCCGGCAAACCGCGCCGCCGCCCAGGCAGCACCAGGTGTGGCGGCAAGCCCGGCGCGGACATCGAAGCCCTGATGGAAAAAACGCGACAGGATATCGTCCAGCATCGAGCGTTCGCCGCCGAAAAGATGCGTGCAGCCGGTGACATCGAGATAGAGGCCGTCGGTCCCGTCGAGCGCCACCAGCGGGGTATAGCGGTCGCACCAGTCGGCGAGGCCTTCGAGCAGGCGCCGGTCGGCCTCCGGATCGGCCTCCACGATGTCGATCGAGGGATGCATGGCGCATGCGTCGGCTATGCCCATGCCGCGTTTCAGATTAAGCGCCTCAGCCCGTTCGTCGAGGGCGGCGATGCGCTGGGCGTTCCCTTGGCGATGGCTGATCACCAGCGGCAGGTGATTCGAGGGCCGGGAACGCCAGGACCGCCCCAGACGCTGCCGCAGGATCCTCTCGGCGGCGAGATGCGGAAACCACAGGGACAGGATTCTTTGGCCGTTCTGGGGCCGATTCCTGAGACCATCCTTGCTCGCCCCGTCTTTCTTCGAATATGCGTTCATCGGGGTTCCACTCCAGTGTGAATTGTCCGGGCAAGGCCGTGCGGCTCTTGCCGATGGCGACGGTGAAGGCGGGCCGGCCGATCGAGCCGGCGAGCGGCCCGGCGATTGTCTGGCGCGCTGCCGCCGGTGCCGCCGACAGGATGAGGCGGACGGGCGCTGCCGTAGGCTCGGGCTCGCCGGCCTGGCGCAGCAGGAACAGCGGCCGGCCGGCACTCTGCGCCCGCGCGTGCAACCGCCGCGTCGCGGTGAGATCCAGCCGCTGCGGGCTGCCGCGGATTTCGAGGATGACGGCGGCCAGCGCCGTCATCCGGGCAGCCTCCTCGGCGACCCACAGCGCATCGAGCAGCCTTGGCGCCTCGGAAAACAGCAATTGCTCCGGCTCGATGCCGAAAAAGGCGTGAAGCCCCCTGGCGTAAGGGAAGCCGGCCTCGCGGAAAACCTCGGATGTGCCGATCCACAGCACCGGCAGTCGCGGGCCCTGGCTGAGGATCAGGCTGACGAGCGCGAGCACAAAGCCGGCGACGGCCCCGGCATCGCGCGTCGCGGCGCCATGAAACTCGCTCAGCGCCGCCTTCGGCAGGCCACCGCTCAGCGCAGCATCGAGGCGCTCGGCGCCGGTGGACAAAAACGCATCCTGCGAAGTCACGGCGAGGCCGCGCCGGACAATAGTTAGATTTCGAGGCAATGTCAGAGTCTGGGGGCTGACATCCGCATCAACGGCGGCTGCGCCGGCCGACGCCTCCAGACGCTCGGACAGCGTTCCCTCGATCTTCGCGATCTGGCGGCGCAGGGCAAAAACAGTCTCCCGCGCCACGGCGCTTGTCGCCATGACGGTCAGCTTCCACTCACAATTGTTCCTGTTATGTTCCTATAGATTCCAGAGGCCGGCCAAAGAGTCAAGCGGAGTCATGGGGAATTTATTCCTGTAGTGGGGGCGTGTCACGGTCACCCCAGCCCGGCCATTTGCCGAGTCCGGCTCGAAAGCCTATATGCCGGGATCAAAGGGACAAAGCATGGCTCGCATCTACCAAACACGCATCTGGCACGACCAGCTTTCGCCAACGATGGAGGAAATCGAGCTCCTGGCGCTGGAGGCCTATGCCCATCTGCCGGAGGACTTTCGCAAGTTGACCGGCGAGATCGTCATTCAGATCGCCGAATTCCCGACCGACGAGATCATGGACGACCTTTCGCTGGAAACGCCCTTCGACCTGTTGGGGCTGTTCGAGGGGCGCGGCATCGCCGAGCGCTGGAATCCGCAAACCGGCGAGGGGCCGAACCGCATCACGCTCTATCGTCGCGCCATCCTTGACTACTGGGCCGAGAACGAGGAAACGCTGGGCGACATCGTCACCCATGTGCTGATCCACGAGATCGGCCACCATTTCGGCCTGTCGGACGACGATATGGAGAAGATCGAAGAGGCAGCGGAGTGAGCGACCCCGCTCCTCGTCATCCTGGGGCGGAGCAAGGAGCGAAGCGACGCGGCGCAGACCCCAGGATCCATGCCGTGATGGTGGTGCAGTGCTCCGGCGGTGCAGAACCGAACGCCCATCATCCCGTTCTGGGTAACGGGGGTGGTAGATCACACTAATCCTGATCCGCCGTGCCCTTCGGCAGAGGTAACGGCATGGATCCTAGGGTACTCCGCGACGTCGCTTCGCGACTGCTACGCCCTAGGATGACGAAGGACGAGCGCTTCGGCGAACCTCCCTACCAATCGCTGAGCTTGGTGTCGGGGCCGTATTCCTGGCCCTCGATGTCCTTCACCACCGCCTGGCCGCAGCGCATGGTTTTCGCTTCCTTGTCATAGGCATAGGTCGGTGAGCCGAACAGGTGCCAGCCCGTGTTCAGCGCCGCCGTCACCTTGTGGCAGAAGCTGGCATCGTCCGGGCCGGACAGAAAGCGGTAGAGTTTCATTCTTCAATCCTGTTGTCAGTTACGATAATCATGCGCGAACAGCGGCGGCCTTCGCCAGCAGTTTTTCGGCCTGCGCCAGATGCAGCCGCTCGACCATTTTTCCGTTCAGCGCAATCACCGCCTTGCCGGCATTTTCGGCAAGCGCGAAGGCTTCCTTGATCGCGCGCGCCTCGGCCAATGCGTCAGGCGTCGGTGCAAAAGCGCGGTTCGCCGCCTCGATCTGGGCTGGATGGATCAGCGACTTGCCGTCAAAACCCATGGCGGCCGCTTCCGTGCACTCGCGCGCAAACCCGTCCATATCGCGAAAATCATTGAAGACGCCATCGAGCAGGTCGAGGCCGCCGGCACGCGCCGCGAGCACCATTTGCATCAGCCATGGCACGAGATAGCGCCGATCGGGCGTGGCGAGAATGCCGGTGTCCTTGACCAAGTCGTTTGTTCCGGCAACGAAACAAACCAGGCGCGAGGCCGGGTCGCGGCCGAGCTCGGCGATCGGCCCGATATTGAGCAGCGCCTTGGGCGTCTCGATCATTGCCCACAGCTTGACCTCGTCCGCGATAAAATTGTCGTCGAGCACGTCGCCGGCCTCGAGGATGTCGCGCGGCGTGTCGACCTTGGGCAGCAGGATGGCGTCGGGCGTGCATTTTGCCGCGGCCAGCAGATCGTCGGCGCCCCATTCGCTCGACAGCGCATTTATGCGCACCACCATTTCGCAGCGCCGGTTGGAACGGCCGGCGAAAATCGCCGCCAGTTTTTCGCGCGCGGAAAGCTTGTCGGCCGGGGCGACGGCGTCCTCGAGATCGATGACGACGGCATCGCAGGTCAGCGACGGGATCTTGGCCAGCGCCTTGTCGTTCGAGGCCGGAACGTAAAGCACCGAGCGGCGCGGGCGGTAGCTTTCGGTGAACATGTTCGATCTATGCCGCCTGCAGCCAGCCGAGGCAAGCCGTGCATAAAAACTGCACGTAATTTCGGAAAATCTCCTCGTCTCCGCCCCGCTTGCCACGCGGCAGAATGCGACAAGGGCGGCATGCAAGAGCAAACGAACTCCCGTTGGTCCGTGCCGTACCGGCTTCGCTGCGAAAGCTGGTGGCTCGTCGATCCGCCCCAGACTTTGGCAACCCTCCTCCCTTTCGTCCGCAAATCCCTGCCCACCGGCCGCATCAAAGCCGCCGAGAAAGCCCGATCATGACAGTATTCCTCTCGGCGGCGCCGAGCTATTGCAGCCGCTTCGGCGTTGCCGTCCTGCTCGTCGCGTTGGCCGATTTCTTCTTCTATGGCCAACCGGCGGGCATCACGCTTTTCCTGTTCGGCGTTGCGATTGCCGCGGCGAGCATGGCTCTCCATCCTCTCGGCGTCTTCAACGATGGCAAGTTCTGGTTCAAGCCGGTTGCGCTGCTTGTGGGGCTGCTGCCGCTTATGGAAAATGTCAGCGCACTGTCCGTCTCGATCGCGCTGGCGGGGCTGGCCATCTTCGTGCTTTCACTGGCCGGACGGCTGCGGCGCGGCCTTGCCCGCATTGCCGGCCAGCTTTTGACCTTCCTGCTCGCAGCGCCTTTTCGGTTCATCCGCGACTTCTTCCGCTGGCGCACGGCGGCGCGGCGGCTTGGCCGACGACGCATGCGCCTTGCGGCGATCGCCGTCTGGGTCATGCCGCTGAGCCTCGGCGCAGTGTTTGTCGCGCTGTTCGGCGCCGCCAATCCGGTCATCGAATACTGGTTTTCGCTGATTGACCTCTTCGCCCTGCTCAACCTCATGCAGTTGCCGCGTCTTGCCTTCTGGCTATTCGTGCTCGTCGGCGTATGGGCCTTTCTGCGGCCGCGCCTGCCGCGGTTTCTCCGCCGCCGCAGGGTGTCGCCAGCCAGCGCAGCGGCGACGCCGGCCACCAGGACCACGATCGAGGACATCGTCTTCGGCAAGGCCGCTATCCTTCGCGCGCTCGTCGTCTTCAACATCCTGTTCGCGGTGCAGAGCTTACTCGACGCCACCTATCTGTGGGGCGGCATCGCGCTTCCCGACGGGCTGACCTATGCCGCCTACGCGCATCGCGGTGCCTACCCGCTGATCGTCACGGCGCTGCTGGCCGCCGGCTTCGTGCTGGCGGCGCTGCGGCCGGGCAGCGCGACCTCCGGCGATCCGCTCATCCGCCGGCTGGTCTATGTCTGGGTGGCGCAGAACATCGTTCTGGTGATCTCGTCGATCCTGCGGCTCGATCTCTATATCGGCATCTATGCGCTGACCTACTGGCGTGTCGCCGCCTTCGTCTGGATGGGGCTGGTGGCGGCGGGCCTTGCCCTGATCATAGCCCGCATCGCGCGCGGAAAGTCCAATGAATGGCTGCTTTCCGCCAATCTTCTGACGCTATCGGCGACGCTCTATGCCTGCTCGTTCATCAACTTTGCCGCGCTGATCGCCAACTACAATGTCGACCATTCCTTCGAAATGACCGGCCAAGGCACCCAGCTCGACGTCTGGTACCTGCGCTCGCTCGGGCCCGGCGCCTTGCCGGCACTCGATCGTTTCGTCCAGCACCAGAGCAGGACGGTTTCCGCGGAGGATGCCTCCATCCGCGAACTCGCCGACTGGTATGCACAGGACGAAGCACGCTTCCGCGCCGGCCAGGAAAACTGGCGCGGCTGGAGCTTTCGTGACTGGCGGCTCAACCGCGCCCTCGACAGGCGTGGCCCGTTTGTGGTTCCTCCGATGTCCGAACCCTTCATGCCGGGCCGCTGATTTGATGCCGCACCACATACTGGTCGCCGACGACGATCCGCACATTCGCGAAATCATCTGCTTCGCGCTCGAAAAGGCCGGCATGAAAACGCTGGCAGTGCCGGACGGCGCAGCTGCCTTGCTGGCGATCGAACGCCGTGCTCCCGATCTTGTCGTGCTCGATATCGGCATGCCGGAAATGGACGGGCTGGAAGTGTGCCGGCGGCTTCGCCACACATCCGACGTGCCGGTGCTGTTCCTGTCCGCGCGGGATGAGGAGATCGACCGCATACTGGGGCTGGAAATGGGCGGCGACGACTATGTCACCAAGCCGTTCAGCCCGCGCGAGCTGGTCGCCCGCGTCAACGTCATCCTGCGCCGCGCCCGGCCTGCGCCCGAACCAGCCGACGACCGGCAATTCTCTCATGGCAGACTGGCGCTGGTGCCGGCAAGCCATACAGCCAGCTTCGACGGCAAGCCGCTGGCGCTGACCTCGATCGAATTCGCGATCCTGAAAGGGTTTCTGGCGCGGCCGGCGCATGTGCTCGGCCGCGACATGGTGATGGCCAATGCCTATGCCGCCAACATCCACGTCGCCGACCGCACCGTCGACAGCCATATCCGCAACATCCGCGCCAAGCTCGCGGCCATCGGCTGCGTCGATGCGATCGAGACCGTGCATGGCGTCGGCTTCCGGCTCGGCCGATGCGGGAGTTGAGCGCCCGAAAATGGATTGGCAGCAAATGGCGGCCACGGCTTGCCACGGTCGTCATTGCCATCCTGATCATGGTGATGACGCTGCCGCTGGCCGGCCTGTTCTTCTTCCGGCTCTACGAGAACCAGCTGATCCGCCAGACCGAGGCCGAGCTGATCGCACAAGGTGCCGCCCTTGCCGCGATCTATGCGCAAGAGGTCCGTGAGACCGGCCTTGCCCCGGAAAAGCTCGGCACATCCATGCCTCCACCCAGTACAAGGGATCGGGCTTCTCCCTACCAGCCAATCGAACCGCGCCTCGATCTTGCATCCGACAGGATCCTGCCAACCCGGCCAGCAGCCACGGCGGCCAGCGTCGATCCTGCCTTCGCGGCAATCGGCGCGCGGCTGTCGGGCATTCTTGCCGAGACGCAGAAGACCACGCTGGCCGGCTTCCGGCTGCTCGATCCCGGAGGCGTGGTCATCGCCGGCCGTGAGGAGGCCGGCCTGTCGCTCGCCGCTGTCGAAGAAGTTCGCGCAGCGCTTGCCGGCCGCTACGCCAGCGCGCTCAGGCTGCGGGTGCCCGACCAGCCTTCGCCGCCGCTCTATTCGGTCAGCCGCGGCACCAAGGTTCGCGTCTTTGTCGCCATGCCGGTTGCCGTTTCAGGCAAGGTCGCCGGCGTGATCTATCTGTCGCGGACGCCCAACAACATCGTCAAGCATCTCTATGGCGAGCGCGGCAAGGTGGCGCTGGCGGCAATTGCCATTCTAGGCGGCACGCTGCTGATCGGGCTGGTTTTCCTGCGCACCGTCAGCCGGCCGATCTATGCGCTGATGGAACGCACGAATCGAATCGCCGCCGGCGACCGCGCGGCGATCAGGCCGCTTGATCACCACGGCACGCGCGAAATGGCGGCGCTTTCTGCCGCCTTCCTCGACATGGCCGAAAAACTGCATGCACGCTCCGACGGCATCCAGACTTTTGCCACCCACGTCTCGCACGAGCTCAAATCGCCGCTGACGGCGATCCAGGGCGCCGCCGAACTGTTGCGCGATTCGGGCAGCGCGATGGACGAGGCCGAGCGGCGGCGCTTTTCGGACAATATCGTCACCGATGCCGGCCGGCTCAATCTGCTCGTGCGCCGCCTGCTCGACCTGGCGCGCGCCGAAAATCTCGAGCCCAGCGGCGAAAGCACGTCGCTCACTGCTGCGCTGGCGCTGCTGCCGGCCGACGACAGGCTGGCGGTGCGCCTCGAGGCGGGCGCCCGGATCGGTCTGCGCATATCGGCCGAAAACGCGGCGATCGTGCTGGCCAATCTCATCGACAATTCGGCGCGGCACGGCGCAACGCTGGTTTCGATCACGGCCGCAAGCGCGGACGGCAAGGCCACCATTGTGGTGGACGACGACGGCGCCGGCATTTCGCCCAGCAACCGAGGCCGCATCTTCGAGCCGTTTTTCACCACGCGCCGCGATTCCGGCGGCACCGGGATGGGCCTCGGCATCGTGCTGGCCCTCCTGAAAGCGCATGATGGCACGATCCGGCTGGTTGACTCGGCGAGCGGCACGCGCTTCGAGATCATCCTGCCGGCGGCGTGACTCGGCGATTCAGACCGGAAGGGCGAAAAGGTGCATTACGACATCGTCATCATCGGTGGAGCCATCGTCGGCTCGTCGGTTGCCTATTACCTGCGCGAGGAAGGGTTTTCGGGCTCGATTGCACTTGTCGAGCGCGACCCGCAATTTTCTCATGCGGCGACCACACTGTCCTGCGCCTCCATCCGCCAGCAGTTTTCGATCCCGGAAAACATCCGTCTGTCGCAGTTCACGCTGAAACTGTTCCGGCGGCTCAGGGAAGAGTTTGGCGCGGATGCCGATATCGGCTTTCGCGAAGGCGGTTATCTCATCCTTGCCGGCGAAAACGGGCTGCCTATCCTGCGGGCCAACCACGAAGCGCAGATGGCCGAGGGCGCCGACATCCTGCTCGAGGATGCGGAGGCGCTCGTCCGCCGCTTTCCGTGGCTGTCGGTCGAGGGCATTTCCGCCGGCGCCTATGGCCGCAGCGGCGAAGGCTGGTTCGACGCGCATGCGATGCTGATGCTGTTCCGCAAGGCACTGCGCACGAAGAACATCGACTTTATCACGGCGTCGGTGACGGGTATCGAGCGGCTAGGCGGCCGCGTCACTGGTGTATTTCTGGACAATGGCGAGCGGCTCGAGGCCGGCACCGTCGTCAACGCCGCCGGGCCGAATGCCGGCAAGGTGGCGGCAATGGCAGGGCTGGCGCTGCCGGTGGAGCCGCGCAAGCGCAACGTCTTCGTCTTCGAGGCGCGCGAGAAATATGAGGACATGCCGCTTCTGGTCGACCCGAGCGGCATCTATGTCCGGCCGGAGGGCTCGGTCTACATCACCGGTGGCGCCGAGCCGGAAGAGGGCGAAGGACCAGCCGATCCCGCCGACTTCGACCCCGACTGGCCACTGTTCGAAGAGGTGATCTGGCCGGTGCTGGCGACCCGCATTCCAGCCTTCGAGGCGATCAAGCCGACGCGCGCCTGGGTCGGCCATTACGACTACAACACGCTCGACCAGAATGCGGTGATCGGCCCGCATCCCGAGGTCGGTAATTTCCTCTTCGCCAACGGGTTTTCCGGTCACGGCTTGCAGCAGGCTCCAGCGGTCGGCAAGGCGCTGGCCGAACTGATCGTGCATGGCGGCTATCGCACGGTGGATTGCTCGGCGTTCGGGTATAGCCGGATCGCCGATGGGCGGCCGTTTCGGGAATTGAATGTAATTTAACGCTAGCCCGAAGGGATGCTACCGTTGCTTGGTGGATTAAGCCGCCACCAAGCCGTCCGTACCAAGATACGCCTGAAGCCAGCCCAGCACCTGGGCCCAGCCTTCGGCATGCTTCGTCGCGGCAGCAGCGAGGCCGGCGAAGCCGCCATGGCAGATGGTGACGCGTGTGCCGCCGGCGATCGGCTCCAGCAGCCAGGCGACTTTGGTTTCGCGGCGGCCAAGCGTCGGATGGTCCCAGCCGTATCTCCGCGTCTGCACGATCCGGCGCGGCTCTTCGATCTCCAGGAATTCGCCGCTGGCGGGCAGGTGTCTGCCGGCCGCCGTCTCGACGGTGACGCTCCAGCGGCCGCCGACGTGGAGGTCGGCCGTCCATCCGGTCATCCGGTAGGTCTTGGCGGACCCCCACCAGCGCTCGACCTCGCGTGTAACGAGCGCGTCAAAGATCCGCTCGGGCGGCGCGCAAACATCGGCGCTCGCCATAACGGTCTTGCCATTGGTCATGCTGTGCACCGCGGCACTGTACATCGCCTGTCTCCAGAAACGTTTCGCTATCGAAACAATCTCAAGCCTTCGACGCCGGGCGCGACAGGCCTTTGCCGGTTTCGAGCAGGCTCTTCAGGCTGGACAGGATGAGCGGCCAGCCGTTCGCCACATGGCCGAGCAGCTTGTGCGGTCCATCGGCTTCGTGTGTGATGGCGAGCTTCACCATCTCGCCCTCCTGCTCGATGGCGAAGGTGCAGCGTGTGTAGCCGTCCGCCTTGACCTCGGGCATGAACTCGTTGCGCCATTTGAGCACGATGCGCTTGGGTGGATCGATCTCGAGGACCTCGCCGCTGTCGGTGACGCGGCCGTCGGTGTAAACCATCTTCCACGCCGAACCTTGTTTCCAGTCGCTTAGCATCTGGGCGCCGAGGAAATATTGCCGCTGGAACTCCGGCTCGGTCAGCGCTTGCCAGAGTTTTTCGGGCGAAGTGCGGATGTAGGTGACATAAACGAAAATGTTGCTCATCAGTCTTCCCTTTCGAGGCGTTTCTTCAAATCGCTGAGGGCGCCCAGTCGCCCCCGCTCGAATTTGCCGATCCAGCGTTCGGCGATCTCGTTGATGGGAACCGGATTCAGATAATGTTGCTTCTCGCGTCCCTTGCGGATGGTGGTGACGAGGTTTGCTTCTTCCAGGATCGCCAGATGCTTGGTCACCGCCTGGCGCGTCATGTCCATCTCACCGCACAGCGCGTTCAGCGTCTGCCCGTTCCTTGCATGAAGGCTGTCCAGTAATCGCCGACGTGTCGGGTCGGCCAAGGCGCGAAAGACGGCATCCATGCTCATGACCCCAATATGCAACCATCTGGTTGCATGTCAAGAGGCAGAACCTTGGCCGAGGATGCGCAGGTTGAGGTCGCTGAAAGTGGATTTCAGCGCTTGCGGCCGAACCAGAATGCGTTGGGCATGCGCTCCATGCCGATACGCTCATAGAAGCCGACGGCGTCGGGCATGGAGATCAGGCTGATGGCGACGGACGGTCCGAGTTGCCGGCGTGCCTCATCCATCAGACCCTTGCCGATACCCAGCCCTTGCGCCGATGCAGAAACAGCGAGCTCGGAGATATAGCAGACCCAGGAAAAGTCGGTGATGCCGCGAGCGACACCGACCAGCGGCTTGCCTTCTGTGTCGAGACGCGCGGTGAGCACCAAATTGGCCGCTGACAACATCGCCTTCAATCGAGTGTTGTCATCGACGGGCCGTGTCTCGCCGAGGCCGGATTCCACCAGCACGCGGCGGAACTCGGCGATGCCGAGGCCCGGTTCGCTGGCGTAAAGGATCGTGGATCGCGTTGTCATGTCGATAAAAGTGCACCATGGGCCGGTGGTTTTGAAGCGTTTTGTGTTTCGATCGACGACGGAAGTCCAGAAACAGCCGCCTTTTATTTGCCCGCGGCTTTGTGTAAACCGGGCGCCAGCAATTCCCCGCAACGAGAAGAAGACGGGCAAGAACCATGGAAAAATTCACCAAGCTCACCGGCGTCGCCGCGCCGATGCCGATCGTCAATGTCGACACCGACATGATCATCCCCAAGGATTATCTCAAGACGATCAAGCGCACCGGGCTCGGCACCGGCTTGTTCGCCGAAATGCGCTACAAGGACGACGGTTCGGAAAACCCGGACTTCGTGCTCAACAAGCCGGCCTACCGCAAGGCGCAGATCCTGGTCGCCGGCGACAATTTCGGCTGCGGTTCGAGCCGGGAACATGCGCCGTGGGCGCTGCTCGATTTCGGCATCCGCTGCGTCATTTCGACCTCGTTCGCCGACATTTTCTACAACAACTGCTTCAAGAACGGCATCCTGCCGATCACCGTCAGCGCTGAAGACCTGGAGAAGCTGATGGACGATGCCTCGCGCGGTTCCAACGCGACGCTGTCGGTCGATCTCGAGACCAAGGAAATCCGCGGGCCGGACGGCGGCGTGGTCAAGTTCGACCTCGACGAGTTCAAGCGCCACTGCCTGCTCAACGGGCTCGACGATATCGGTCTGACCATGGAGAAGGCCGGCGCCATCGCTTCGTTCGAGAAGAAGAACGCCGAGATGCGGCCCTGGGCATAGACTCTAAAGCCGCGCCGACGGTCGGCCTAAGTCCGGGAGGGATGTGATGACACGCTTGCTTGTTGCCGCTGCCTGCGGACTGCCGCTGATACTGCTGCCAGCGGCGAGCGTCTATGCCCAGACGCAGACGCCCACCACCGAGGCGCCAGCGACAGATCAAGGCGCCAGCGACACAGCTGCTGTCGACAATGACAAACAGGCGCCGATCCCGTTCGAGGGCGGCCAGCTGACCATCACCCAGGAGGAAGAGTACGGGGAACGGGTGCTCGCCTTCGACGGCAAGGAACTGGCGCGCAATTACGACGTCTTCTTCGACAAGGTCGTCGAGGTTGGCGGTGTCAAGGTGGCGCTGGTCGATGTCGGCGACGGCGGCAATCAATGCGGCCCGGCCAAGGTGATCGTGTGGAAGCCGGAAGGCGGCACGATCCAGACGACCACGGTCGAGCAGGATGAATGCGGCGCACCGCCGGCCGCGATCTCCGACAGCGCCATCTATTTCGTACCCTATCTTTTGCCGGGCGATTCCAAGCCGGCGCTGCAATGGTCGCCGACGGACGGGCTGACGACGTCCGGTAATCTGACCTACATGCCGGAGCCGGGCACCGACTGGAAAGACGTCGATCCGTCGAAATACGACAACATCATTGATGCCTTTCACAACGAGGCCGTCTACAGGCTAGCCGAGACGCTGCTCGGCAAGGACATGCCCGACATGGCGACCAGCCTGCTGGTCGGCGGCGGTACTGAGGAGACCGCTTCGGGCGCCTTTTTTGCCAGCGGCTGCGTGCCGCATGATTGCGGCGGCAATGACGGTTTCATGGCCGTCGACCCGATCAACCATAAGCTCTATTTCGCCCGCCGCGGCGACAAGCCCGAGCCGGACGCGTGGCCGGCGGTGAGTACATGGCCGGCCGACGTCAAGGAAGCGCTGGACAAGGCGCTGGGGTCGGCGAATTAAGGTTTCGACAAGGGGTCGCAACTGCGCATTCGTCATCCTCGGGCTTGACCCGAGGATCCCTGCCGCGACCGTTGTCGGAAGGCGCGGCTGAGCAGAAATTCTGCACCGTGGCAAAGCCCATGAGGTCTCGGCATGGATCCTATGGTCTACGCTGCGTCGCTACGCTCCTTGCTCCGCCATAGGATGACGACGGATAGGTGCTCCGGCCAATCTCCAAGGTTTGCGTCTTGCCGCCTCGTGACAACAATTTGCCTAGCTTGGCTCATGACCCGCCCGGCCCCCTCTGCTAGACGACGCTCAGCAACCCAACGAGGCCGCCCCATGCGAAAACTGATCTCCACCGGTTCGCCCTTCGAGAAGACCGCCGGCTATTCGCGTGCTGTGGTGCAGGGCGACTGGTGTTTCGTGTCCGGAACGACCGGCTACGATTATGCCACTATGACGATGCCGGAGACGGTCGAGGCGCAGACGCGCAATTGCCTGGCGACGATCGCCAAGGCATTGCAAGACGGCGGCTTCGAGATGGCCGATGTGGTGCGGGCACATTACTATATCACCGATGCGGCTTTCGTGGATGTGGTGTTCCCGATCCTCGGCGAGGCCTTTGGCGAGATCAGGCCGGCGGCAACGATGATCGTGTGCCTGCTCAACAAGCCGGAGATGAAGATCGAGATCGAGGTGACGGCGCTGCGGCGCACAGCCTGATGCCTGCCACGGTTGCGAAAACGACACGGTTAGCACGAGGATCCGGCCAATGGTGAAGGTCAGGCGCATCGTTGCAAACATAGACACGCAGGATATCGCGGCGGCAAAACCCTTCTATCAGGATGTGCTCGGCCTCGATCTCAAGATGGATATGGGCTGGATCGCTACCTACGGCTCGCAAGAGACGATGTCCGTGCAGGTCAGTTTCATGGCCGAAGGGGGATCAGGAACGCCGGTGCCGGACATCTCTATCGAAGTCGACGACGTCGATGCCGCGCTTGAAAGCATGAGGACGGCCGGCTTTGCCATCGAATACGGTCTGGCGGACGAACCCTGGGGCGTGCGGCGCTTCTTCGTACGCGACCCGTTCGGCAGGCTGGTCAATATCCTTTCGCATTTGTAGGCGTTTTGGCTTGAGCATCGGATTCTGCCAAAACCGGTTTCCACTTTTAGGTCCGATGCTCTGAACCGCAGGCTTGCGCGCCGGCTGCTTGGCGTTTAGCAAGGCCGCGTTCATGCGCTAAACAACCGGGACGGTTCTCATGGCTTCGAAAAATCTTCTCCTGCTTGCCGGCGACGGCATCGGACCCGAGGCGATGGCCGAGGTGAAGAAGCTGATCGCCGCCATGAACGACAGGCTCGGCAGCGATTTCGTCACCGATCAGGGCCTTGTCGGCGGCTGCGCCTATGACGCGCATGGCGCGGCGATCTCCGATGCCGACATGGCCAAGGCGATGGCCGCGGACGCAGTGCTGTTCGGCGCCGTCGGCGGACCGAAATGGGATGCGGTGCCTTACGAGGTGCGCCCGGAGGCGGGTCTGCTGCGGCTGCGCAAGGACATGGAGCTGTTTGCCAATCTTCGACCCGCCATTTGTTATCCGGCTCTGGCGGCGTCCTCCTCGCTCAAGCAGGAGGTGGTCGAAGGGCTCGATATCCTCATCGTGCGCGAGCTCACCGGCGGCGTCTATTTCGGCGAGCCGAAGCAGATCATCGATCTCGGCAACGGCCAGAAGCGCGGCATCGACACTCAAGTTTACGACACGTTCGAGATCGAGCGCATTTCGGGCGTTGCCTTCGAGTTGGCACGCACGCGCAAGAACCACGTCACCTCGATGGAAAAGCGCAATGTGATGAAATCTGGCGTGCTGTGGAACGAGGTCGTCACCCAGACGCACAAGGCGCGCTATGCCGACGTCAAGCTCGATCACATGTTGGCCGATGCCGGCGGCATGCAGTTGGTGCGCTGGCCGAAGCAGTTCGACGTCATCGTCACCGACAATCTGTTCGGCGACATGCTGTCCGACATCGCCGCCATGCTGACCGGCTCGATCGGCATGCTGCCGTCCGCCTCGCTCGGCGCGCCGGATGCGAAGACAAAAAAGCGCAAGGCGCTCTACGAGCCGGTGCACGGCTCGGCACCCGACATCGCCGGCAAGGGCATCGCCAATCCGATCGCCATGATCGCCTCCTTCGCCATGTGCATGCGCTATTCCTTCGGCATGGTTGAAGAGGCCGACCGGCTGGAAGGCGCGATCGCCGCCGTTCTCGACCAGGGCTTGCGCACCAGGGATATTCATTCGCCGGGGATGACCGAGGTCGGCACCGCTGAGATGGGCGACGCGATCATCGCCAAGTTCCTGGGCTGATCCGGTGTCGGTCGACTCCGCTGGGCGACGACCGGGGATGCCGCGGCACTCGCCGCCATGCTTTGCGAAATGGCGGTGCATTACCGGCAGCCGCCACTCGACGCCAGCCAAGCTTTGTCGGCGGCGCAGAAATGGCTTGGCGACGAAAGTCCGGCCTATCCGCATTTTGCGCTCGCCTTCGTCGATGGTGAAGTTTGCGGGCTGGCCTCGGTTGCGATCGCGCATCCCGGCATCGATCTCGAGCGGCTGCTGTTCCTCAAGGACCTATTCGTACGCGATGATGCCCGCAATGGCGGTGTCGGTCGAGCGCTGATGGCATTCCTTGCCGGCCATTGCCTGCGCGAAGGCATCGGCCGCATCGACCTGACCACCGAGGACTGGAACGAGCGTGCGCTGCGCTTCTACGTCAGACTCGGCGCGGAGCGCCAGGGCCGGAAGGTCTTCCTCAGGCTTTCGAGCGAGGCGCTGAAGGCGACCGCTAAACCCTGACGCCCGCCGGCACCGACCCCCAAGGGTTTTCACCGACCTTGGATGGGATAAGCCCAAGCGCCAACAGACCCAGCGTGTTGAAGCCGGGAACGAAGTACAGCAAAACGAACCAGCCGCTCAGGCCGATGTCGTGCAGGCGTCGTACCATAAGGGCAAACCACGGCAGGACAGTCAGTAGCAGGAACACGAAGGCTGGCGCATAACCCAAAGCTCCAAATTCCAGGTCGCCTCTGACAGCTGTGATCGCTGCATTGATGAGGACGCCGAACGCAAGAAGCGCGAAGAACACAATCAGCGTGAGCAGAAAAAAGCCCCAAAATTCCTTGCGGCGGGCGCGGCCGGTGAAGCTGACATGTCTCACTTTGAATGCGCGCCAGAAATAAGCCCATAATCCGGTGGATAGGGCAGGTTCAACGCCGTTGGGAATGAGGCTGCGGGATTCGGCAGCCCTTGGCCTTCCTGCAATGACGGCGCGCGCAGTCCCATCGTCCGGCTGGAACTCGACGGGTGCGCCTCTGACCAACGCCACGCCGGGACTCAGATCCTCATGCCCGACGATGTAACGCTTGCCGTCGGCTCCATTGATGTATCCGAAACCCTGATCCTGGTCATAATGATAAATCGCGCCGCGCATTGCTTGCCCCCAAATACTGTGCCGTACGGGTTGTTTTCAATTGCAATATGCACGCATCACATGTGCGAATGGAGCGGCTGCTAGGCACGGCGCCGGCTAAACCCTGACGCCTGCCGGCACCGGACCCCACTGGTTTTCACGTGCCTGTGTCGGGATCAGCGCGAAGATCAGGATGATCACGGTGCCGAAGGTCGGGATCAGGAAAAGCAGGAAGAGCCAGCCGGTCAGGCCGATGTCGTGCAGGCGACGCACGTTCAGCCCGAACCACGGCAGGGCTGTCGCCAGCAGAAAGAGGCCGAAAAGGCCGACCGTTACTGCCGGCAGTTCAGCGGTATTGCCCATGACGCCGTCGATAAAGACACCGATGCCTACGACCACGATCAGCGCGATCGTCCAGAACAGGCAATAGCCCCAATATTCCTTGCGGCGGGCACGGCCGGCGAAGTTGAAATAATTCTCGGTCAGGCCCAGCCAGAAATAGTTCCACAGGCCGGCGGATTCGGCCGGACTTTGTTCAGCGGAACGGCCGAAATGTTGCGGCGGACGTGCCGCTGGCGCATTGCCGGCCTGAGATGGCGCGGCGGTTGCAGTGGAGGCGTCGGCAGGCGCACTGCCAGGTTGGGCGCGGATCGAAAAAACATCGCGTGCCCGTCCGCCAGCCGGCTGGAATTCGACGGTCGTGCCTCCGGCAACCGATGCTTCGCGGCGCAAATCTTCGCGGGCCAAAGTGTAGCGGTTGCCGTCGGCTCCGGTGATGAAACCAAAACCCTGGTCTTCGTCGTAATGAAGAACTTCGCCGCGCATGTCCTGCCCACCCCCATTTCCCCGCCCCAGACTGTGCAAAGTTCCGGCAGACCGCAAGGGGCGTGCGGAAATGGAGAGTGCTGGCTATTTACCCCGGCCGTTTCTTCGATTTCTTGTGTTTCGCAGGTCCGCCTTCGAACTTCGCCTTGGCCGGTTTCCCGGCCCAGGGCTTCGCCTCGAATGCCGGGCGCTGGTCGGCGGGTGCGCGCTTCTCGAATTTGGGCGCGTGCTGATCGAAGGTTCGCTTGCCGCGATGCGGCTTCTTGTCGGGCCGCGGTTCCTGATAGCCGGCTCGCGACAAATCCGGCGTAGCGTCCAGCCGCTTGACCGCAATGTTGCCCTGCAGCTTGCGGTCGGGACCGATCGCAGCGAGGAAGCGCTCGGCCCAGTCCGCCGCGATCTGCACGAAGGTTTCCTCCGGCTGCATCTTGATCGCGCCTATCTCGCGCTTGGAAATGCCGCCTGTCCGGCACAGCATCGGGATCAGCCAGCGCGGCTCGGCGTTCTGCCGGCGTCCGACCGACAGCGAGAACCAGACGCTGTCGCCGAAATCGTCGCGGCGGCTCGGTGGCTCGTCGCGGCGGGCGGCTCTGTCGCCAGCGGGTCTGTCGCCCGACGGCGTGAACGGAGCGACCTCCAAGAGATCCTCGGGCGCCGAGCGGCTGGAGCGGCAGAGACGCACGAAGGCCGCCGCCACCAGTTCGGCGCCACGTTGGGCGAGAAGCGCGTTGACGAAGCCGCGCTCATCGTCCGTCACCGGCTCGCTGAAGACCGGGTCGGCGAGGATGCGTTCGTCGTCGCGGCGCAAGACGTCGTCGGCCGAAGGCGGGCTCGCCCACGTCGCTGCAAGGCCGGCGCTTTGCAGCAGGCGTTCGGTGCGCCTGCGGGCATTGTTGGGCACGATCAGCGCGCTGACGCCCTTGCGTCCTGCCCGTCCCGTCCGCCCGCTTCGGTGCAGGAGCGTCTCCGGGTTGGTCGGCAAGTCGGCGTGGATGACCAGTTCGAGGTTGGGCAGGTCGATGCCGCGTGCCGCGACGTCGGTGGCGATGCAGACTTTTGCGCGGCCGTCGCGCATCGCCTGCAGCGCGTGGCTGCGCTCGTTCTGGCTAAGCTCGCCGGACAGCGCCACGACGGAAAAGTTGCGGTTGTTGAAGCGCGCCGTCAGATGGTTGACGGCGGCGCGGGTGTTGCAGAACACCAGCGCGTTCTTGGCTTCGTAAAAGCGCAGCACGTTGATGATGGCGTTTTCGCGGTCCGCCTGGGCGACGCTCAGCGCCCGGTATTCGATATCGAGATGTTGTTTCTCCTCGCCACCAGCCGAGATGCGTACCGCATCGCGCTGGTAGCCCTTGGCCAGCGTGGCGATGGAGCGCGGCACAGTGGCGGAAAACATCAGCGTGCGGCGATCGGCAGGGGCAGCATCGAGGATGAATTCCAGATCCTCGCGAAAGCCGAGGTCGAGCATCTCGTCGGCTTCGTCGAGCACCACTGCCTTGAGCGCCGACATGTCGAGCGAGTTGCGGGTGATGTGGTCGCGCAGGCGGCCGGGCGTGCCGACGACGATATGGGCGCCGCGCTCCAGCGCGCGCCGCTCGGTGCGCATGTCCATGCCGCCGACGCAGGACGCCACCGTGGCGCCGGTCAGTTCGTAAAGCCATTCCAGCTCGCGCGTCACCTGCAGGGCCAGCTCCCGCGTCGGCGCCACGGCAAGCGCCAGGGGTGCCGCCGCGTGGGAAAAGCGCTCCGCGCCATCGAGAAGGGTCGGCGCCAAAGCCAGACCGAAGGCGACGGTCTTGCCGGAGCCGGTCTGGGCCGAAACCAGCGCATCGGCCTGGCCAAGCTCGAGAACCGCCTTCTGCACCGGCGTCAGTTCGACATAGCCGCGTTTTTCCAGCGCCTTTGCCAGCGCGGGAACGATAGCTTCGAAATTGGACATCTTGCTCTTTCGAAATTCGGATTCTTAAATACCCGGCGACGGGTAAATGTCGGCAAGCGCCACGGACGGGCGCCACGAGCCAGACGATACCCGTTCGTACTTGGTGCCGCTGGCATTGTACAGGGCGGGCGGGTCGGCCTGCTTGCGATTGACTCTGGACGCAAACCGCGTAAAAGCCGGCACCGAACGGGATAGTTTCGATGCGCGGCCTTATGATGGCGCTCCTTGCATTCGACATCCCCGGCCCCAATGCGAACCATTGGACCGGGTGCGTCGCTGCGTCTCCTCGTTCCAGCAAACCCACGTTGTTGCTCAAAAAAACCGGCAAAACGATCACCAAAACGGTCTGATTCCCTTGGCCTAACCACCCTCTCCCGGGTCCGGCCCGGGGGTTGAAACCCGCATCGGCCGGCGGGTTTTCTCCAGAAACCGAGCGGAGAGCGACAGGAGATTTCGATGAGTTTCAAGGTTGCGATCGTCGGCGCCACGGGCAATGTGGGCCGGGAAATGCTTAACATACTGGAGGAACGCGGCTTTCCGGTAAGCGAGGTGGTGGCGCTGGCCTCGCGGCGCAGCCAAGGCACGGAAGTGTCGTTCGGCGACCGCACGCTGAAGGTCAGGGCGCTCGATCAATATGATTTTTCAGACACCGACATCTGCATCATGTCGGCTGGCGGCAACGTCTCAAAGGAATGGTCGCCGAAGATCGGCAAGCAGGGCTGCGTCGTCATCGACAATTCGTCGGCCTTCCGTTACGACCAGGACGTGCCGCTGATCGTTCCGGAAGTGAACCCGGATGCGATCTCGTTGTTCACGCGCAAGAACATCATCGCCAACCCGAACTGCTCGACGGCGCAGCTGGTCGTGGCGCTGAAGCCGCTGCATGACGCTGCCACCATCAAGCGCGTCGTCGTCGCCACCTACCAGTCGGTCTCCGGCGCCGGCAAGGAAGGCATGGACGAATTGTTCACGCAGACGCGCGCTGTGTTCGTCGCCGACACCGTCGACGTCAAGAAGTTCACCAAGCGTATTGCCTTCAACGTCATCCCGCATATCGACGTCTTCCTCGACGACGGCTTCACCAAGGAAGAGTGGAAGATGGTGGCCGAGACCAAGAAGATGCTCGACCCCAAGATCAAGCTGACGGCGACCTGCGTGCGGGTGCCGGTGTTCATCGGTCATTCGGAAGCGGTCAACATCGAGTTCGAAAAGCCGATCACCGCCGATGAGGCGCGCGAGATCCTGCGCGAGGCGCCGGGCTGCCAGGTCATCGACAAGCGCGAGGACGGCGGCTACATCACGCCACTGGAATCGGCCGGCGAGGACGCCACCTTCATCTCGCGCATCCGCGAGGATTCGACCATCGACAACGGCCTTTCGATGTGGATCGTCTCCGACAATCTGCGCAAGGGCGCGGCACTCAATGCGGTTCAGATCGCCGAGCTGCTGGTCGAGCGCGGGCTGATACAGCCAAAGAAGAAGGCGGCGTAGTTTCGCTCACGGCCGTATCGCCGCTATCGCGGCTGGCCCTCCGCGGGGGCGCCGGAAGGCCGGCGGCCCGCAGTCGCGGGCTCGGCCTTCGGCCGTTAGCGCCCTTCTCCCCGCTCACGGGGAAAAGGTTCCGGCAGGAGGATGAGGGGCAGCGCAGGCGTCTCAAATGGCCAGCAAGGTGCCGGCGTCACAGCCGGTTCTCCTCCGCTAGGTCCAACAGCAACTCCAGCGCCTCCTCCGCCCGGTCGGCGGGCACGAACAGGTGATCGTGGTAGAAGGCCGAGACCGGATTGACGCCGATGCCGGCCGCGGCCAGTCGTGCGGTGATGGCGGCGAGGAAGCCGACCGCGTCCAGCGACGAATGGATGTTCAGCGTCAGCATCCGGCAGCGGAACACGGTTTTCAGTCCAGCGGCCTTGGCATGGTCTTCATGCACGATCAGCGTCATGCCCTCGCGCTCGCGAAATAGCATCACCGGGTGGAGCCTGTCGGGAACGGGCGCATCGGGTGGCAACGTGGTGAACACATGAACCCCGGCAAGCAATTCCGGCGTCATTGCCGCCAGCAACTGTTTCAGGTCGGTCTCTCCGGCCATCGATTGCTTTCGTTGTGCGACTAGGCGGCTGCTGCGTCGAGCGCTCGAAGACACTTCTATGGATTTTCGATAACGCCCTCCACCTCACCCCGCAAGGTGGACTTGGCCAGGTTCGTTGCTGACTGAACGTACACACCCAAGGTTCGCCGCTGGAGTGAAAAGAACTGGAGGCATGTCGGATCGCCGTAATGGACCGCGTCCTTGGTTCGAGCTGGCGGAGGAGCCAGTGCTCACAACGACCGGAGGGAACATCAATGACCATGTCTCAGGCAGCACCCGTCTCATCGCGTGCCTTGTGGGCCGGCCGCGTGCTCAGCGCCGTCGTCGTGCTGTTCATGATCTTCGACGGCGTGATCAAGCTACCGCCGCTCGAAATCGTCACCCAGACCATGGTGCAGCTCGGCTGGCCGGCCGATGCCAATGTCTCGCGCATTCTCGGCATCATTGGACTGGTCTCGACAGCGCTTTACGCGCTGCCGCGCACCTCGGTGCTCGGCGCCATCCTGCTCACCGCTTATCTCGGCGGCGCCGTCGCCACGCATGTGCGGATCGGCAGCCCTTTGTTCTCGCACATACTGTTCGGCGTCTATCTCGGCGCCATCCTCTGGGGTGGCCTGTATCTGCGCGATCCAAGGGTGCGCGGGTTGTTCCCATTCAACCAATAGCGGCGACTTCGAAAGCCGTTCGATGGTGGCCACGCCGCCAGAGCGGGCGCGATCTGCCGCCGCTTTTCTACTCTTTGGATCAAATCGAGTTGGATCAAATCGAGCGCCGCCGGGCGGCAGCCGATCTTCTTCTTTGGATCAAATCGCCTGGTTGCGAGTTAGGAGGTTCAGCGGCGAGGACGGCACCCTGTTGGAGAGGAACGACAATGAAAAAGGTGATGATCTTGATGGCCTTGCTGGTACCGCTCGGTGCCTGCTCCCGCACTGAGCAAGGCGCGGCAGTTGGTGGCCTGGGCGGTGCGGCGGTCGGCGCTGCGGTGGCCGGCAACCCAACCAAGGGCGCGGTGATCGGTGGTGCGGCCGGCGCTTTGGCCGGTGCGCTGATCGGCCGTGCCAGCGAAAGCGGCCAGTGCCGTTATCGCGATCGTAACGGTCGTGTGTACGTTGCGAGTTGCCCAGAGGGCTATTGATCGGGCCGCACCATGCGGACGAACAGCAAAACGGCGGGCAAGGCCCGCCGTTTCGTGGTTGTGGAGATGATTTATTCGGCGCTGGCGGCTTCCGCCTCGGCCGGCGCGGCTGCAGCGGCGGCAACGGCCGCGGCGGCATCTTCCTGCGCCTTCTTCAGCAAGGCTGCGCGCTCCTGCGCCTTCTTGCCGGGCTCGGCCTTCTTCGGGTTGGAGCGGGCTTCGCGCTTGGCGATGCCGGCTTCATCGAGGAAGCGCAGCACGCGGTCGGTCGGCTGGGCGCCATGCGACAGCCAATGCTTGACGCGCTCGGCGTCGACCTTGACGCGTTCGCCGTCCTTGGGCAGCAGCGGGTTCCACGAGCCGAGCGACTCGATGAAACGACCGTCGCGCGGCGAACGCGCGTCGGCGACGACGACATGGTAATAGGGACGCTTCTTCGAGCCCGCACGGGCCAATCGGATTTTCAGTGGCATTTCTCTTCTCCTAAAGCTCTGATTTGGTTGATCGGTTGGTGGCTGGTCCTCAGCCGGTTCTCGTCACGCCGTTGGATGCGGCGATCTGCTCGTGATGGCGGATCACTTCGCGGACGACGAAGTTCAGGAATTTCTCCGCGAAATCCGGGTCGAGATGGGCGTCCTTGGCCAGTTGGCGAAGACGGGCGATCTGCTCCTGCTCGCGCGCCGGGTCGGCAGGCGGCAGGCCATGTTCCGCCTTCAGCACACCGACTGCCTTGGTGCAGCGGAAGCGCTCGGCCAGCATGTGGATCAGCGCCGCGTCGATATTGTCGATCGAGGCGCGATAATTGGCCAGCGCCGCACGCGCGTCCGCCATGTCCTTCTCTTCGTTCATGGCGCTCTCACTTCTTCTTGCCCAGGCCATTCTTGCCAAGCATTGGCAGCCCGCCACCACCCGGCAGGCCGGGAAGTTTCATGCCGCCGGGCAGCCCAGGCAGGCCACCGCCACCGGGAAGACCACCGGGCAGGCCCTTCATGCCGCCGAGCCCGGCCGCCTGCGCCTGCTTCTGCAAGGCTTCGAGCTGCTTCGGGTCCATCTTGGAGAGATCCGGCATGCCGCCGCCCATCATGCCGCCTCCGGGACCGCCTGGGCCGCCAGGCATCATGCCGCCGAGCCCCATCTTGGAAGCGAGGCCGCCCATCATGCCGCGCATCAGGCCGCCGCCTTTGCCCTTGCCGCCCATCGCCTTCATCATGTCGGCCATGCCGCGATGCATCTTCAACAGTTTGTTGATTTCGGCCGCGTCGGTGCCCGAGCCGGCGGCGATGCGCTTCTTGCGCGAGTGCTTCAGAATATCGGGGTTGGCGCGCTCCGCCTTGGTCATCGACGAGATGATGGCGAGCTGGCGGCCGAACATCTTGTCGTCGAGACCGGCGGCGGCCATCTGATCCTTCATCTTGCCCATACCGGGCATCATCCCCATGATGCCCCCCATGCCACCCATTTTCGACATTTGCTGAAGCTGGCCGGCGAGGTCGTTCAGGTCGAACTTGCCCGACTGCATCTTCCTGGCCATCGCCGCCGCCTGTTCGGCGTCGATGTTCTCGGCCGCCTTCTCGACGAGGCTGACGATGTCGCCCATGCCGAGGATGCGGTCGGCGATACGCTTGGGATGGAATTCCTCCAGCGCGTCCATTTTTTCGCCGGTGCCGATCAGCTTGATCGGCTTGCCGGTAACGGCGCGCATCGAGAGCGCCGCACCACCGCGGCCGTCGCCGTCCATGCGGGTCAGCACGAGGCCGGTGATGCCGACGCGCTCGTCGAAGCTTTTTGCCAGATTGACGGCGTCCTGGCCGGTCAGCGAATCGGCAACCAGCAGGATCTCGTGCGGCGACGACATCTTCTTGATGTCGGCCATCTCGACCATCAGCGGCTCGTCGATGTGGGTGCGGCCGGCAGTGTCGAGGATGACGACGTCATGGCCGCCGAGCTTGGCCGCCTGCACGGCGCGGCGGGCGATATCGACCGGCGTCTGGCCGGCGACGATCGGCAATGTGGCGACCTTGACCTGCTCGCCGAGCTGGCGGAGCTGCTCTTGCGCGGCGGGACGCCGCGTGTCGAGCGAGGCCATCAAAACCTTCTTGTTTTGACGGTCGGTGAGGCGCCTGGCGATCTTGGCCGAGGTCGTCGTCTTGCCGGAACCCTGCAAGCCGACCATCATGATGACGACCGGAGCCGGTGCATTGAGATCGATGGCGACGCCCTCGGCGCCGAGCATCTCGACCAGTTCGTCATGGACGATCTTGACGACCATCTGGCCGGGCTTGATCGACTTGACCACGGCGGCGCCGACGGCCTTCTCGCGCACCTTGTCGGTGAAGGAACGCACCACTTCCAGGGCCACGTCGGCCTCGAGCAACGCACGGCGCACCTCGCGCAGCGCCGCCGAGACATCAGCCTCCGACAAGGCGCCGCGGCCGGTGAGGCCATTCAGGATCGAACCAAGGCGCTCTTGCAGGGACTCAAACATTGGTCAACCCACCGCGCGACAGCGCCTTGGATTGATTTTGATCCCTGTCGGGCCGATGGCCCTCCACGCTTCTTGTGCGTTCCTGTAGCGATTCAAACATTCTTTTTCCTTTTCCCTGGCACCCGGATGTGCCCGAGAGGTAATGCGTTCGCGCCAACTGTCCAAACAAAAGCCGGTCCGGGCAAAAGCCCAAAGCCAAAAAGCACCCGGGGGCGCACAGCGCTGCCGGGTGTTGGCCTCCGGGATCGATTTACAGCACTTCACCTCAAGGAGGTTTCGGCGTCCCGGTCGGTTTGCTCGGAGGAATACTCGTCGCGGATTTCGCGGCGTGTAGACAGGAAATCGGCCGCAGAGTCAAGCTTTGGTCAGGCTTTGCGCCAAATATGCTCGGGGCGGCCAGGCAAGGCGCATCAGCGCACGCCGCCGGCGAGCGGCATATCCGGCTCGACCTTCAGCGGTGAGCGCGGATGCAAAAGCAACAGAACAGTCAACAGGCTGCTGACGATGCCGATCACGGCGATGAGGACGGCGTCTAAAGTCGTCCAGCCGGCGGATTCGAGCGGCTTGGCGTTGAACAGGGCGAAGGAATTATAGCTTTGCTGGTGCGAAATCAGCAGGAAACCGGTCAGATTGTTGCCGAGATGGGCGCCGAAGCCGGCACCGAGATTGCCGGTCGCATAGACCAGAAGGGTCAGCAACAGCGCAAAGGCGGCGATCGAGGCCAGCACGCAGGCATTGATGGCGGCGCTCGAACCTGGGCTCCAGTGCAGGGCGGTGAACAGCAATCCCGGCAGCAGCGCCCAGATGAAAGGGTTCTGGAACCGGCTCGCCAGGCCCCTGAGCAGATAACCGCGAAAAAGCATCTCCTCCGACGAGGTCTGCAGAAAGGTCAGGGCGGCGATCGGGATCAGGAACAAAAGCCACGAGGACAGGCCGATCGCGCCGCGCGCGATGTCGGGCTGCAAACCATAAAGCAGGATCTCGGAAAGCAGCGAGGTGATCAGCACCGCGGTCAACCCTTTCAGGAACCCCGCCCAAGAAATGCGCCGGCTGACGCCAATCAGGGCGGTCAGCTTCTCGCGATGGATCCAGCGCATTGCAGCCCAAAGGCCGAGCCAGATTCCGACAAATGAAGCCAGCGCCGCGAGGATGCCCGCAGGAGAGGCCATGAAATCCTGCACCGCTCCTCCACCTGGCGAGGCGGTGCCAGATGACGCCTGCCAAACGGCAAAGGCATATGTGCCGCCGAACAGCACGGCGGCAGTGATTCCGAGCCAGAACAGGATGACCACCACCGCTCCAAGCAGAAGCCGCGGCAAAGTGGTCTTGTTGTTGGTGGTGTGCCGGTACTGTTGGAAGGCGGTTGGGTCGATCGTCACGCGGGCTCGCTGGCTGGTGCTTCGGCTCGCAAGGTCTAGAACATCGGCCGCAATGTGGAAACCGGTATTGCAGCGGCAGTACCGGCTTGTGGCAGTGTCGGCAGTGCGAGCGGCCGCCGCTATAGGCGACCGCCCTGTTTGTATCGTCAGCGCTCGACGTACATGATGCGCCTGGTGCCTGGATCGACCAGTGCCGGCTGGCCGTTCACATAGACATAGCGGTAATCATAGTCCGGAATCTCGCGCAGCTCGACGGTGTCAGGCAACGTCGCGCCGGTCACCACCTCGCCCTCGAGATAGACCGGTTCGAGCCGATGCGTACGGACATAGGTGCGGATCTCGGCCGGCGGTCTGCGGATAGGCTCGATCGCCTCGCCGGCAACGATCGCTCCGGTATAGGTGTCGGAATATTCGGCGCTATCGGCAGGCGGTGTCACGACGGCAATGTCAGCGCTGGCCGGACGCTGTGTCAGGACCACACGGCTGCCGCCGAAATCGGCCGTCACATAGTCGGAATAGACCCAGCCCTGGCCGTTGGCCTCGGCGATGGTGCACCATTTGCTATTGGCGATGCAGCCGTCGAGCGTCGCCGACTGGCCGGCCGCGAGCACACCGATGACCGGATATTGCGGGCCGGGGCCGGCGCGTACATTGAGATCGGTGATGGCCGAGACGGCGGTGTCGGCCAAAGCAGAGCCCGACATCGCTATGAGCGCTCCGGCCACCGCCGGAAACAATATGCGTTTCATGGTTTTCTCTCCGTTTCACAGTCCCTCGGGACCGAAAACGAAGCAAAGCCGCATGCGTTCCGGCTAAAAGGCTTCGGCCGGCTCACGATTTGTTCCAGTCGTTTTCGGCAGGTCGGTCAAAAGCTCGTGAACAAAAGCAAGTTTTTGCGCCGCCACGTCCGAGATGACGAAGGGATAGAGATCGGGCAGGCCCATACAGCGGTTGATCGAGTTGGACGCCTCCGACAGCACCAGCCAGCGCTCGAGAATCCTTTCGAAGGGCTCTGGCCTGGGGGCGGGTTCCGATGGTGCCGGCTGCAACTTGCCGCCGGTATCGGCGCGCGGCAGCTCGTTGGCTTCAACGGTCTCCAACCGGCCGAGCGGGAAATTCAGGGCATGCACCATCTCCAGCGTGTCGGTGATGTGCATGTGATGCGCCCATGTCTCGGCCCAGTCCTCCCATGGGTGCGACGTCGCATAGGCGGAGATATGGCGCTGCTGCCAGTCGGGCGGCGCGCCATCGGCATAATAGGTCTTCAGCGCCTGTTCGTAATCGGCGCGCTCGTCGCCGAACAAAGCGCGAAAACCGGCAAGCCTTTGCGGATCGTCGCGGATCAGGCGGTCCCAGTAATAATGGCCGAGTTCATGGCGGAAATGGCCGAGCAGCGTGCGGTAGTTCTCGCCCATCTCGACGCGCCGTCGCTCGCGCTCTGCCGAATCCGCCTCGGCGACGTTGAGCGTGATCCGGCCGTTGTCGTGGCCGGTCAAGATACGCTCGCCGCCGGGACCGCCGCCGATCGGATCGGCAAGAAAATCGAAAGCGAGGCCGATCTCGTCGCCGGGATTCTGCTTGGGTGCGACCGGCAGGCCGAAGGCGAGCAGCGAATACACGGCACGCTTCTTTGCCGCCTCGACACGGATCCAGCGGCGGCGGTTGCCGTCGACCGACAGATCCGGAATCAGCTGGTTCAGCGCACAGGCGCGGCAGAAGGCGTGGCCGGGCTCCGCCATCCAGTTGCAGGCGCATTCGTCGGCATTGGTGCAATGGAAGACGTCGCCGCCGGACAGCGCGAAGCGCGCATGCTCGGGATCGTAGACCACGAGGCTGGCGCAGTTCAGGCATTGCGCGTTCTCGAAATAGAGACGGTGGCCGCAATGCGGGCAGTCGAAAAGCTTCATTGGCGTCTCAAATCATTCGAAATGCGAAGGACAATACGAACAGGAGAACGCCAAACGCCTGTCAGCTGCCCACGTTCCTGCCGGCCGACGCTATTTTGCCGCAAGCTGGGCGACGACCTCCTTGGCCACTGCCGCGCCCGATAGCCTGGCGCCGCCGCAGGTCTGCATCAGCGGACCGGCCAAATGCTCGCCGGCGAAGAAGATCTTTTCCGCCACCGGCTGCATCAGCGTGGCGCGCGCTTGCGAGCGGCCTGGCCGCGCCGCCGCATAGGCGCCGCGCACGAACCGCTCAGCGCCCCAATTGGTCATCATCGCGCGTCCGACATGTTTTCGCACGTCGCCGCCAAAGATGCCGCAGAGCCGGTCGACGACGAAGTCGATGCCGGCCGCCTCGCCCGCCGCCGACATCTCCCAGGCGAAATCGCCGCCGACGAAACCGACCATCAGATCGAGGTCGAAGGGAAAGCAGAGGAAGTAGATGTCGTGTCTGGCCAGCCGCTCGATCAGCAAATCGTCGAACGGCTCCAGGCCGAGCCTTGTACCGGATATTTCGACCGGCAGCTTGGTCAGCATGCCCATCGGCAGGTCAAAGAAGGCGGCGAAATGCGCGTCGGGGAGTGCAGGCGAGAACGCAATCTCCTCGAAGGCGAGCACTGCCGGCGAGGCGGTGACGATAACCGCCTTGGCGCAGATGATACCGCGATCGGTGACGCAGGCTACGCCCGGCCCATCCCAGACGATCTTGCGCACCGGCGTCGACAGTGCCACCGGCACATCGGCGCCGAAGCGCGCAACCAGCGTACCGAAGCCTTCCCTGGTGAAATAGTTCGGATCGAGATCGGCGGCCGCCTGAAAGTCGCGGATCGATATCTCGTCCTCGTCGGCGCCGAAATCCATCGGCCCGGCGAAGGTTGCGGCGGCGCGCGGCGCGTGTCCCTTGGCGAGCAATGCCGAAAGACGGTCGTCGTCGCCTTCCCTCACCTGATGTGCCGCCACCAGTTCGAACAGCCTTGCGTCGGCAACCTTCATCGCCGCCTCTTCGGCTTCGCTTGCCTTTCGCTCGCGGTAGTAGAGATGATCGACATTCATGTCGTGGTGATGAAGCGTCCAGGCGGCGGCTTTCGCCTCGGGAAAATAAGGATTGCGGTCCGCGGCATGCAACCAGGCGCAGCCGATGTCGAACGGCACGCCGAAATGCTGATCGCTGGTCCAGGCGCGGCCGCCAATGCGGTTCATCGCTTCCAACAATTTGAAGGAAAAACCGGCAGCGCGCAGGGTCTTGGCAGCCGAAAGCCCGGCTGAACCGGCGCCGATGATCACGACGTCAACGTCTTCCATGCTTATTCTGCCCCCGCCACAATAATTACTTGATCGTAGGCAAATTCCCGGGCGTCCGCCAGTGTGGTGGATTTGAGGTTCCTGCTGTATTGAGTGCATCGGCGTGGCGCCGGGGCAGTGACAAGCAGGTGTTTCGCAGGCAAGTTCGCAATTGGGAACGTGATTCAGGCAACCAGGAGAGCAGCATGGCATTTCTTGCCAAGAAGATGTTTGTAGTGGCCACGGTGGTGGCGGTGCTTGCGCTGGCGACGGGCGCGCAGGCGGCCAGCTGTGGCAAGAGCGGCGCCGGCTTCGAGGCGTGGAAACCGGAGTTCGCCGCGGAGGCCAAGGCCGACGGCGTCGGCTCGAAGGGTCTGGCCGCTCTGGCTCGCGCAACCTACGCGACAAAGACGATCTCCGTCGACCGCGCCATCCATAAGGCTTTCAGCGGCTCGGTGGAAGCTTTCATGAAGCGCCGTGGCGCGTCCGCGATCATTGCCAGGGGCCGTGCGCTGAAGAAGGCCAATGCTGCGCTGTTCGACAAGATCGAACAGAATTACGGCGTGTCGCCGGGCGTGTTGCTCGCCATCTGGGGCATGGAGACCGGCTTCGGTTCCGCCATGGGCAACCAGAATACGGTCTCCGCCATTTTAACGCTTGCTTATGACTGCCGCCGTCCGGAGTTCTTCTACCCGCATGCCATTGCGGCCCTGAAGCTGGTTGATCGCGGAGCGTTGAGCGCCTCGTCGGTCGGTGCCGCGCATGGCGAGATTGGTCACACGCAGTTCCTGCCCGGAAATGTTTTGACATATGGCGTAGGTAACAAAAACCTGCGCGACAAGGCCACTGCGTTGGCTTCTACCGCCAACTTCCTCAAGAGTCATGGTTGGCGACCGGGCGCCAGCGCGCAGGCGAATATCGGTGCAATTGCCGGCTGGAATTCCGCGAGCGTCTACCAACAGGCCATCGCCCATATCGCCGACGCGATCGACGGCGGCTGACTAGAAATGTCCGTTCGACAAAAAGCCCGGCCGTGTGCCGGGCTTTTTTGTCGGTGCGTGTGGCATGCCAAGAGCGGCGAGCGCCTGGGCTCTCAATTGTTCACGTAACCGCCGCCCAATGGGCATTTCTTGGAAGCGGGAACCTCGAAGGAGCCTGAGTAAACATTTGAGCAGGTACGGAACTTGGAGTTCGGTGGCGTTGAAGGAGCCGCCTTTGGCCTGCCCTCGATCACCGTCGGGACTCCGGCAGCTTGCGAGTAGCTGCCGCCCAAGGGGCATTTCTCGGAAGCGGCAACCTCGAAGGAGCCGGTGATAACATTTGAGCAGGTACGGAATTTGGGGTTCCGCGGCGCCGGGGTGGCCCTAGCAGCCGCCTTTGACTTGCCCTTGATGACCAGCCAGATTTCGGTCGATTGGTCGAGCTGTAGGCTGTTTATGTCGGAGTAGCTGATGCGTCCGGTGCGCACCCCTTCGGCAAGGCGCTGGCAGAACAGGGCCGGCATGCGCTCCTGCGAGACGCCCATGAAGGAGGCGATATCGTGCTTGAGCGTGATGCCCCATGCGTGGACAGCGGTGACACATCCGCCCAAGTTCGCGCCCGGGTTGCGTTTCGCGCTTGCCTCTGACAACTGGCACACCGTCAAGGCGGTGACCGTTGCAAGCAGAATAAAAACACCATTTTTCATTGTCAAAAGCCCCCATACAGCAAGCGGGAACTTAGATGAAGTCGCCAAAAGGTCAAACAGAACTCTTTTGAGGTGGTTTAATTTCTGTTATATTAGAAGTAACAAATAAAACCCGGCGTCTCCGCCGGGTTTCTCGAACCGTTTCAGCTTTCACGGGATCGGTGGAGCGGCCCCAGGGTGCTGTTCAGATGTCAGCTTTTTCGACTACGCGCCGCCAGCGTGCGCAGCCTGAGCGCGTTGAGGCGGATGAAACCTTCGGCATCCTTCTGATCATAGGCGCCGCGGTCGTCCTCGAAGGTGACCAGCGCATCGGAATAGAGCGTCTTCCTCGACTTGCGGCCGGTGACAATCACGTTGCCCTTGTAGAGCTTCAACCGCACGGTGCCTTCAACGTCTTCCTGGCTCTTGTCGATCATCGCCTGCAGCATCAGCCGCTCGGGCGCGAACCAGAAGCCGTTATAGATCAGCTCGGCATAGCGCGGCATGAACTCGTCCTTGAGATGGGCGGCTCCGCGGTCGAGCGTGATCGATTCGATCGCCCGGTGGGCCGATATCAGGATGGTGCCGCCGGGGGTCTCGTAGACGCCGCGCGATTTCATGCCGACGAAACGGTTCTCGACCAGATCTAGCCTGCCAATGCCGTTGTCGCGGCCGAGATCATTGAGCGCCGCCAGCATCGTCGCCGGCGACAGTTTCTTGCCGTCGAGCGCGATCGGATCGCCCTTGAGGAATTCGATCTCGATCTCGGTGACCTCATCGGGCGCATCCATCGGCGATATGGTGCGCTGGTGGACGAATTCCGGCGGCTCGCTCCACGGGTCCTCTAGCACCTTGCCCTCGGAGGAGGAGTGCAGAAGGTTGGCGTCGACCGAGAACGGCGCATCGCCCTTCTTGTCCTTCGGCACCGGGATCTGGTGCTGCTCAGCGAAGTTGATCAGGTCGGTGCGCGACTTGAACGACCAGTCGCGCCAGGGTGCGATGACCTTGATGTCGGGGTTCAGCGCATAAGCGGAAAGCTCGAAACGCACCTGATCGTTACCCTTGCCGGTGGCCCCATGCGCGATCGCGTCGGCGCCGGTCTCCCTGGCGATCTCGACAAGATGTTTCGAGATCAGCGGCCGGGCGATCGAGGTGCCGAGCAGATAGCTGCCTTCATAGACGGCGTTGGCGCGGAACATCGGGAAAACGAAATCGGATACGAACTCCTCGCGGACATCTATGATGCGGATGTCCTTGATGCCCATCATCTCGGCCTTGCGCCTAGCCGGCTCCAGTTCGCCACCCTGGCCGAGATCGGCGGTGAAGGTGACGACCTCGGCGCCGAGCTCGGTCTGCAGCCATTTCAGGATGATCGAGGTATCGAGGCCGCCGGAATAGGCGAGCACGACTTTCTTGACGGGTTTTGCTTTCGACATGGTGGGCAGTTCCGCGACAGGGGTTCTTCGCGGGCGAGGTATCACGGCGTTTTAGGCCAGCGCAAGGGACGAACGATGCCTGGACCAGATGCTGTATCGCTCAGAGGCTGGCGAGCACACGGGTCCTGCGCTATGGCTGCGCCGTCTTTTGCCGCTACGAGACGAGCCATGTCCTTCATCCCCGACAGTACGACGCTTATCCAGTTTTCCATCGCCACCTTCATCCTGGCGATCACACCCGGGCCTGACATGACGCTGTTCGTCTCGCGCACGCTGAGCCAGGGCCGTGCCACCGGCTTTGCCTCTATGGCCGGCGCCTTGTGCGGCACACTAATTCACACCACGCTGGTGGTGGTCGGCGTCTCGGCGCTGATCGTCGCCTCGCCGATGGCGTTCTTCGTGCTGAAGATTTTCGGCGCCGGCTATCTGGTCTTCCTGGCATGGCAGGCGATCACAAAAGGGTCGGCGTTTTCACCGGAGAAGAAGAGCGGGCCGCAGATCTCGCTGTTCCGCAGCTGGGCCGCGGGGCTCGGGGTCAATCTGCTCAACCCGAAGATCATCCTGTTCTTCATGACCTTCCTGCCGCAATTCGTCTCCGCGCATGATCCCAACGCGCCGGGAAAGCTGTTCTTCCTCGGCGCGATGTTCGTCGTGCTGGCGATCCCGGTGACGGCGCCGATGGTGCTGGCGGCGGAAAAATTCTCGGCCGCGATGAAATCCAGCCCGCGTGTGACCCGCGTCGTCGACTATCTGTTTGCCGGAGTTTTTTCGGCCTTCGCGCTCAAGATCCTGACCGCCCAGGCGAAATAGGTACTTTGCGCATGATCCTTTCCGAACCTTTGGTTCGGGTCATGCGCTGATCTGGCGCCAGCTTCCGGCCGAGCGCCCGGCGCTCAGCCAGTAGAAAATACCGCCGACCATACCGCAGCCGATCACCGCCAGCATGACGCTGGTGTTGGTAACCTCGAAATTGGCATCGGCCGTCTGGTGGACGAAGCCGAGGAAGACCGCCGCCACCGCCGCGCCCGCCAGTGCATAGAACAGCCAGTCCCGCCGGCCAAGGATCTCGGAAATCAGGATGGCGATCGCCGCCGGCATGAAAGCGAAATAGGCGACGAACAGCCCGACGAAGGGGACTGAAAACCACAGCGAAGCCTGCGCCGCCGGTTGCGTCTCGTCCGTCATCAGCCCAAGAGACGCCAGGAACATGATGTTAAGGAAGGCGCTTGCCGCCAGCGAAGCAACGCCATAGCCGACAAGGATGACGGCGAAGCGGATCAGATAGGCGACGACGCGATTCACACCTCGCCATGCCCCGCGATCATCATCGCTTCCAGCGCCAGCCGGTCGACCTTGCGCATACGCTCGGAGTCCGACTTGAGCTGACCGCAGGCGGCGAGGATATCGCGGCCGCGCGGCGTGCGGATCGGCGAAGCATAGCCGGCATTGTTGATGTAGTCGGCGAATTTCTCGATCGTCTCCCAGTCCGAGCACTGGTAGTTGGTGCCCGGCCACGGATTGAACGGAATCAGATTGATCTTGGCTGGGATGCCCTTGAGCAACTTGACCAGCGCCTTGGCGTCCTCGATCGAATCGTTGACGTCCTTCAGCATCACATATTCGAAGGTGATCCGCTTGGCGTTGGAAAGGCCGGGATAGGCCCGGCAGGCAGCGATCAGCTCGTTCAGCGGATACTTCTTGTTGATCGGCACCAAAAGGTCGCGCAGATCGTCATTGGTGGCGTGCAGCGAGATCGCCAGCATCACACCGATCTCCTCGCCGGTGCGGAAGATCTCGGGCACGACACCCGATGTCGAGAGCGTGATGCGCCTCTTCGACAGGGAAAGCCCATCGCCGTCGGATGCGATCAGCAGCGCCTTCTTCACCGCCTCGAAATTATAGAGCGGCTCGCCCATGCCCATCATGACGATGTTGGACACTTTCCGGCCCTCGGCCGGCACGATGGCGCCGTCGGGTGTGTCGCGGTCGGGGAAATCGCCGAGCCGGTCGCGGGCGGTCAAAAGCTGGGCGAGGATTTCCTCGGCGGTCAGGTTGCGCACCAGCTTCTGCGTGCCGGTGTGGCAGAAGGAGCAGGTCAGGGTGCAGCCGACCTGCGACGAGATGCAGAGCGTGCCGCGGCCTTCTTCGGGAATGTAGACGGTCTCGATCTCGACCGGCCGGCCGGCGCCGCGCGGCGGAAAGCGGAACAGCCATTTGCGCGTGCCGTCGGAGGAAATCTGCTCCTCGACGATCTCGGGCCTGGCAACGGTGAAATGCCTGTCGAGCGCGGCGCGCAGATCCTTGGAGATGTTGAACATGCCGGCAAAGTCGGAAACGCCGCGCACATAGATCCAATGCCAGAGCTGTTGGGCGCGCATTTTCGCCTGGCGCTCCGGCACGATGCCGGCGGCGACGAGGGCGGCCCCGAGTTCGGCGCGCGTCAGGCCGATCAGCGACGGCTTTTCAGGCGTCGTGCGGGTGCGCAACGCGTCACGCGCGCCCTCAGTGGTGAGATCGAATGAAAGGGTCATTGTTGCGCCAATATAAGCGATTTGCGGCCGAATACAGCATCGTGCCCGAAATGAAGCGCGGCGCATAGCACAGGTTCGCGGCGGAGTCATGCAGGTGGTCTTCCCTTCTCCCCTGGGAGAAGGTGGCCCGAGCGTAGCTCGGTCGGGGGTGTTCCAGCTTGGCGCCGACCGCGTTCCGTCCAACACCCCTCTTCCGTCTCGGCGCTGCGCGCCGATCCACCTTCTCCCACAAGGAGGGAAGGGAAGACCGCGCCTAACCGCCTACTTGCACTTGGCGATCGAGGCCAGCGCCGCCGAGATGCCCTTCAGCGAGAAGACGTAAGTGGTGGTGTTGCCGCGGCCGGACTTGGCCGACACCTTCATGTCCGTGCCGGTCTTCATCGCGGCGATCAGCACCGGCTCCTCGGCGGCGTTCTCGACCCAGGCCGACTTGCCGCGCGTGAACATCGAGAAAGACTTCTTGTCGATGGTGACGGTGGCCTTGGAACCCTCCTGGAAGGTATAGCCGGCAATGAATTGCGGCTCGTAGGACACCTGCTGCCCCGGCCGCTGGCTGACGAAGAAGAACATGTCGCCGTGATCGAGCGTCGGCGGCTGCTTGTCGGTTGGCACGGTCAGGACATAGCAGACCTTGCCGCCGCCCGACGCCTGATAGCTGTAGGTGCCCCAGGCATTATGCTGGCCGATCTTGGTGGCCGACTGCGCCAGCGCGGGCGCCGTCAGGGCCACCAGGGCCAGGCTGGAAACTATAGCAATCAATCCGCGCATCGCTTTTCCCGTATTCCACTGGTGCGGCGGCAGGCCGGCTCGGCGTCCTGCCCGTCGCTTCATTTTGATTTAATCTGGGTTACCAAACGGTGAATTTCCCCTGAGAAAAGGATGTTCACGCCAGGAAACCGCCGCCGTCTTCGCGCTGCCGCTCGAAAAAGCGGCTGGCGCACTGTCCCTGCCGCGACTTGGAGGCCACGAAAACGGCAAGAGTTTGACTTTTCAAGCAGCTAGGTTTCGCGGCGATTCCCGCTTTTCTTGAGGTACGTGACGAATTTCCCTGCAGGCGGTACCATGTCTGCGTTCGTCGCTACGGCACTCGGCCAGGGTGCCCTCCTTGGCGGCTTACGGGAGATTTGGCCATGGCCATTTCCGAGACAGTCCTGATCCTCGCGGGCGGCACAGTCGTCCTGGCGATCGTGTTCGGCATTCGTGTCGCCGTCCGCGCGGCGGCTAGCGGCGCGGTTCCCCGGTCGGATGGCGGAGAGGCGGCGGGCGGATCGGGCGCGTCCGACGTGCCCGGGGTCATTGCGCTACCGCCTTTGATTTTCCTCGGCTTCCTGGCGGCGGCAACCGTGCTCGAGGTGCTCGCGCCGCTGCCTGTCATGGCCGGGCAGGCGCTCGCCCGCTATCTGGCCGGCGCCGTGCTCGCGGTGTGCGGCTTCGTGTTCCTCTTTATGGCGGCGGGCCGCTTTCAGGCCGCTGGAACCAACATACCACCGACCTTGCCAACGACGGCGCTGGTCGTCGACGGTATCTATCGGCGGACCAGAAACCCGTTATATCTGGGAGCGACCCTCATCTATCTGGGCCTCGGCGTCGCCGCCGGAAGTCTTTGGGCTATCGCGCTCGTCATCCCCCTGCTGTGGGTGATCAATACCGGCGTCATCGCGCCGGAAGAGCGCTATCTCGAGCGGAAGTTCGGAGATGCCTATCGCGCCTACAAGGCGCGGGTGCGGCGGTGGGTTTGACGGCCGGAAAGTCTCGCGCGATTTTTTGCGCCGTGCCGGCTCAGCTCTTGTCGGCGATGGCCTGTTTGGCGGCGAGCCGGTGCGCGGGCGTGATGTGGGCGCTGACGGTTGTGATCGCGGCGGTCAGCACGGCGATGTCGTCGGTGAAGCCAAGCCCAACGATAAAATCGGGGATGACGTCCGTCGGCAGTACGAAATAGCCGAGCGCAGCCAGCAATGTGCCCTTGGCGCGAAGCGGCGTTTTCTTGTCCATGGCGCAGTAATAGGCGGCGACCACCTCTTCCATAAACGGGATATGCCGGGCGGCTTTCTTCGCCGTACGCCAGAACTTGTCGCGCACTTCACTCTCGTTGCCCGGCTTGCTGCCGGGGCCGAAGAAATCAAAACCGGATTTTTGCGCCATCAATCTCTCCGTGCGGCCGTCGCGTGACTTCACGCATGACCGCGAGGCAAAATGTGGTGAAAGCCGAACCTCGCTGCAAGGTGCAGATAGGCTCAGCCGCCGAAATAGCGGTTCATCTTTCTGGCCAGATCGAAATCCAGCGCCGTCAGGCCGCCGGCGTCGTGCGTGTTGAGGGTCACGTTTACCGTCTTGTAGACGTTCGACCAGTCGGGATGGTGGTCCATCTTCTCCGCCGCCAGGGCGACGCGGGTCATGAAGGCAAAGGCTTCGGAGAAATTCTTGAAGGTGAAGGTGCGGGTGATCGAGCCGCCATCCTTGGCCAGCGACCAGCCTTCGAGGCCGGCAAGTTCGGCGCGGATCGCCTCTTTTGCTAGTTTCTCCCTGGTCATATCCGCCTACCGCATGATCCGCGAAGCGTCGGCGGCGCCGACCAAACGGCTGGCGATGCGGTTGTCGGCACCTGAAAGCGGCCAGGCCTCCTCGACGACGTAAGGCCCGCCACCGACCGAATCGCGCGACGACATCAGCACGAAGCGGCCGACCCGGAACGGCAGCGTCGAAAAATTGCCGCGTGCCGACAGGTACTGGGCGACATCGAGCGGGCTCGAATTGCGCAGGCGGGCCAGCGTCACATGCGGCATGAACTTGCGCGGGTCGGCCGGGATGCCGAGCCGCTGGCAGATGCGCACGATCTCGGCCTGCAACGCGGAAAGATCGGGCGAAGCGGCGACCCCGGCCCACACCGCATGCGGCTTCTTCTGGCCGAAGGCGCCGACGCCGGACAGCGTCAGCGGGAAGGAGGAGCGGTGAACACGGTCGAGCGCGTTGGCGATTTCGTCGGCGACATGGCCCTCGACATCGCCGATGAAGCGCAGCGTCAGATGGTAGTTCTCGACGTCGATCCAGCGGGCTCCGGGCAGGCCGCCCCTGAGCAGGGACAGCGAAAGAGCGGCATCACGCGGTATTTCGAGGGCGGTAAAAAGACGCGGCATGGGAAGCCTCCTGTCCTCGAATCGAACTCTTGCACCTAGCGAATCATCGATATTCGAACGGGGCAAGCGGTTTGTTGGTCGCAGGGCTGCCTAAAAGCTTCCCCTACGGAATGTAGTGCGGCGGCGAACCCTCGCCTTCAGGAATTACCCCGCACCGTTGCAATGGCCTTCTCCACACCGGGCAGGATACCCTCGACGATGCGGTCGACGCCTCCGGCGTTCGGATGAAGGCCGTCCTCGAGCTGCAGGACGGATTGACCAGCGATGCCCTCGAGAATGAAAGGATAGAGCGGCACGCCGTATTTTTCAGCCAGTCGCGGAAAGATTGCGTCGAACGCCTTCTGGTAGTCGGCGCCGAGATTGGGCGCCGCGCGCATTCCGGCAAGCAAAACGGCGATCTTGCGCTGCTTCAGTTTTGCCAGCATGGCGTCCAGGTTTTTTTCCGCTATGGCGGGCGAAACGCCGCGCAGCATGTCGTTGGCGCCGAGCTCCAGGATGACGAGTTGCGTTCCGTCCGGCACCGACCAGTCGAGCCGTGACAGGCCGCCGCTCGTCGTATCGCCGGAGACGCCAGCATTGGCGACCGTGACATCGTAGCCCTTGGCGCGAAGCGCCGCCTGCAGCTTTTCGGTGAAGCCCTGACCTGGCCCGAGGCCATAACCCGCCATCAAGCTGTCGCCTAAACCGACAATGGTGAAGGGTTCGGTGCTCGCCGACGAAATGGCGCCGCAAACGGCGAGGAAAAGGGCGAAGGCTGCGGCAAAGGTGTGTTTGAAAGCCATGCGGCAGGCCCCATATGAACCAGGAACATCTGTTGGCGAAGGCGGGTTTTCATCTTTGTCGAGCATCGGATGCTCTAGCCTTCATCCTCCATATAGGACGATTTGATTTTGGAAGAAGCCGTCATTTCGCTGAAAGACGTATCGCTGACGCTCGGTGAAGGTGGCTCCTCGGTCCATGTGCTGAAGGGCGTCAGCCTCAATGTGGCGGGCGGCGAGGCGACAGGCATCGTTGGACCCTCCGGTTCGGGAAAGTCGACACTGCTGATGGTTTTGGCTGGGCTTGAAAGGGTCGATTCGGGCACGGTTCGAATTGCCGGCGAGCTGCTCAACGGCAAAAGCGAAGACCAGATCGCATCGTTTCGGGGGCGAAACATCGGCATCGTATTCCAGTCTTTCCATCTCATCCCCAATATGACGGCGCTGGAAAACGTTGCCGTCCCGCTGGAGCTTGCCGGCCATGCCGATCCGTTCGGCGTGGCGGCGCGCGAGCTGGCGGCGGTCGGTCTCAGCGATCGCGTCACCCATTACCCCGGCGAATTGTCTGGCGGCGAGCAACAGCGCGTGGCTATCGCCCGGGCGCTGGCGCCGTCGCCGCGCATCTTGATCGCCGACGAGCCGACCGGCAATCTCGACCAGGCGACGGGGCGGCACGTCGCCGACCTGCTGTTTGCCAAGGCCGCCGAGCGCGGCATGACGCTGGTGCTGGTCACACATGACCCGGTACTCGCCGCGCGCTGCTCGCGCCAGGTGTCGATGCGGTCGGGGCTGATCGAGGACGCGCCTGAGCCGGCCACCAGGGCCGGCAAGGTGACCGCCTGATGCCGCTGTCGCAAACACTGAGGCTCGCCTTTCGGTTTTCGCTGCGCGAAATGCGTGGCGGGCTGTCCGGCTTCCTGATCTTCCTTGCCTGCATCGCGCTCGGCGTCGCGGCAATCGGCGGCGTCAATTCTGTCGCGCAAGCGATTTCCGCCGGTGTTGCCGACCAGGGCCAGACGCTGCTCGGCGGCGATGTCCAATTCCAGCTCAACCAGCGCGATCTTACCAGAGCCGAACGCAGCTTCCTCGACCGGCTTGGCACGGTTTCGCACAGTGCCAACATGCGCTCGATGGCCAGGCTCGAGGACGGCTCCGACCAGGCGCTGGTCGAGGCCAAGGCGGTCGACGGCGCCTATCCGCTCTATGGCGCGCTGGAGACCGAGCCGGTGCTGTCGCGAGAGGATCTGTTCGGCGAAAAATCCGGCGTCTTCGGCGCCGCCGCGCCGGACCTTTTGTTCGAGCGGCTGAACCTTGGCATCGGCGACCGGCTGAAGCTCGGCAGCGCGACATTCGAGCTGCGTGCAAGGCTGGTCAACGAGCCGGATGCGGTGTCGGATGGCTTCGGCTTTGCGCCGCGGCTGATGGTGTCGACCGACGGGCTTGCCGCTTCCGGCCTGATCCAGCCGGGCAGCCTGGTCGAGAACGCCTATAAGGTCCGGCTGCCCGGCGGCACCGGCGACGCACAGATCAAGGCGATCCAGGAGCAGGCGGCAAAAGAGTTCCCGCAGGCCGGCTGGTCGATCCGCACGCGCAGCAACGCGGCGCCGGCGTTGTCCTCGAACATCGAGCGGTTCTCGCAATTCCTGACGCTGGTTGGGCTGACGGCGCTGGTGGTCGGCGGCGTCGGCGTGGCCAATGCCGTGCGTGCCTATCTCGACGGCAAGCGCGGCGTCATCGCCACCTTCAAGAGCCTAGGGGCTTCGGGCGGGTTCGTCTTTACCGTCTATCTGGTCCAGATCCTGATGATCGCCGCCCTCGGTATCACGCTGGGCCTGGTGCTCGGCGCATTGATGCCATTCGCGGCCAGCGCCGCACTCCAATCGGTTATTCCTGTGCCGGCGGAAGGTGGGTTCTATCCCGGCGCCCTCGGCATGGCAGCGCTGTTCGGGCTGCTGGTGACGCTGGCTTTCGCCTTGCTTCCGCTCGGCCGCGCCCGCGACGTGCCGGCAACGGCGCTGTTTCGCGAAATGGGTTTCGAGGGCCGCGGTTTTCCCCACCCGCTCTACATCGCCGCGGCATTGGGCATCGCCCTGCTCCTGGCGGTACTGGTGATCCTGTTTTCCGACGACCGCCGTATTGCCTCGATCTTCATTGGGGCCACGGTGGTGTCGTTCCTGGTGCTGCGTGTCGTCGGCTCGCTGGTGCAGTGGGCGGCAAAGAAAAGCCCGCGCGTGCGTTCGACCGCGCTCAGGCTCGCCATCGGCAACATCCATCGGCCAGGCGCCTTGACGCCATCGGTGGTTCTGTCGCTTGGCCTCGGGCTGACGCTGCTGGTGACGCTGGCGCTGATCGACGGCAATCTCAGGCGGCAGATCTCGGGCAGCCTGCCGGAACGGGCACCGAACTTCTTCTTCGTCGATATCCAGAGCGGCGACGTCGATGCTTTCTCTGCGCTGGTCGCCAAAGAGGCGCCGCAGGGCAGGCTGATCAAGGTGCCGATGCTGCGCGGCCGGGTGATGGCGCTCAACGGCGTCGCTGTCGACAAGGTCAAGGTTCCGGCCGAGGGCGCCTGGGTGCTGCGCGGCGATCGCGGCCTGACCTATGACGCAAAGATGCCGGAGAATGCGACGCTGACCGAGGGCAGCTGGTGGCCGGAGAACTATGCCGGCGAGCCGCTGGTCTCGTTTTCCGCCAAGGAAGGCAACGAGATCGGGCTGAAGCTCGGCGACACCGTCACCGTCAACGTGCTCGGCCGCAACATCACGGCCAAGATCGCCAATTTCCGCCAGGTCGAATGGGAAACAATGGGCATCAATTTCGTCATGGTGTTCTCGCCCAACACATTCGCCGGGGCGCCACACGGCTGGTTGGCGACGCTTACCGAGACGAATGCGTCGGCAGCCGACGACGCTCATCTTCTCAATGCCGTCACGCGTGCCTTTCCCGCGGTCACGACGGTCAGGGTCAAGGACGCGCTCGAAATCGTCAACCGGCTGGTGGCGCAGCTCGGCACAGCAATCAGGGCGGCAGCGGGCGTGGCGTTGATCGCCTCGGTGCTGGTGCTGGCCGGCGCGCTCGCCGCCGGCAACCGGGCTCGCATCCACGACGCGGTGGTGCTGAAGACCCTGGGTGCGACCAGGAAAACGCTGATCGCCGCGTTTTCGCTGGAATACATGCTGATCGGCCTTGCCACCGCGATCTTCGCGCTGGCGGCGGGCGGTGTGGCGGCATGGTTCGTCGTCGCGCGCATCATGACGCTGCCATCGCACTTCATGCCCGAGGTGGCGGTGGCGACCATCGGCTTTTCACTGGTGGTCACGGTCGGCATCGGCCTTGCCGGCACGTGGCGGGTGCTGGGCCACAAGGCGGCGCCGGTGCTGCGGAATCTTTGAGCCAGAGCCGGTTTTGATTAAATCTCGTTAATGTTCCGGGCGGGAAGGCCAATAAAACCGGATCTCCCGCACTTCACGGCGCATTACGTTTGGTTACGGTCTTGTCCTTTACACCAAGAACCATCATATTTCGGCGCAGGCATGCTGGAGCCCCGCCAGCGGCGCCTGGGTTCAAATGGACCTGACACCGGACGGGGCAGAAGCAATATGAGGATTTCCATGGCTGATCCCGTTCGCAATTATCAGACGCGCGCCGTGCCCGGCGCCGGCGTCGATGCTGCCATCGACCAGGGCCTGCGGGCCTACATGATCAAGGTCTACAATCTGATGGGGCTTGGCCTCCTCATCACCGGCCTTGCCGCGGTCGGCACAATCATGCTGGCCACGACCAGCGATCCCGCCTCGGCGGTCGCGACGTTGCCAAGCGGCGAGATGCTGACCTCGTTCGGCTACGCGATCTTCGGCTCGCCGCTGAAATGGCTGGTGATCTTTGCCCCGCTGGCAGCGGTGATGTTCCTGTCGTTCCGCGTCCAGTCGATGAGCGTTTCGGCCGCGCAGACGACGTTCTGGGTCTACGCCGGCCTCGTCGGCCTGTCGCTGTCGTCGATCTTCCTGGTCTACACCACCGCCAGTATCTCGCAGACCTTCTTCGCCACCGCCGCCGCCTTTGGCGGACTGTCGCTCTACGGCTACACGACCAAGCGCGATCTCTCGGCATTCGGGTCGTTCCTGGTCATGGGCCTGGTCGGCCTGATCATCGCGATGGTGATCAACATCTTCCTGCAGTCGTCGGCGCTTTCCTTCGCCGTTTCGGCGATCGGCGTGCTGATCTTCGCAGGCCTCACCGCCTACGACACGCAGAACATCAAGGAGATGTATTTCGAGGGCGACGAGACTGATGTCGCCGGCCGCAAGGCGATCATGGGCGCACTGAGGCTCTATCTCGACTTCATCAACCTGTTCATGTTCCTGCTGCAGTTCATGGGCGACCGTCGCTAAATACGGTTTCCTGGACCAGCGAGTTTGGAAAGGGCGGCCCAATGGCCGCCCTTTTCTTTTGTGCCGGCTTTTGCTGTGATATAGGGCAGATGAACGACGTGCCTAAATTATGAGCAGCATCACCTTGCGGGCCGCGACGTCGGCCGATCTCGACCGGATCACGGAAATCTATGCCGACGCGGTGACGAATGGCACTGCCAGCTACGAACTCGAGCCACCAAGCCGCACCGAGATGGGCGCGCGCTTCGACAACCTGATGGCGGGCGGCTTTCCCTATCTCGTTGCGGAAAAGGCCGGCAGCGTGCTCGGCTATGCCTATGCCGGGGCGTTCCGGCCGCGCCCGGCCTACCGCTTCGTCGTTGAGGATTCCGTCTATGTCGCGCCCAAGGCCAAAGGGCAAGGCGTAGGGCTGCTCTTGATGCAAGGGCTGATCGAAGCGGCCAAGGCGGCAGGTTTTCGCCAGATCATCGCGGTGATCGGCGACGGCCGGCCCGATAGCGCCTCGGTGCGGTTGCACGAGAAGCTCGGCTTTCGTCATTCCGGCCGCCTGGAAGGCTCAGGGTATAAGCACGGACGCTGGCTCGACACGGTGTTCATGCAGTTGCCGATCAATGGCGGGGCGTCGATCCCGCCTGATCCGCAGTCGCTGCCCGAGCAGAAGTTCCGCGAACAAAAATAAGAGGTTACGCTTCGACCAGCTTCAGCGTTCGGTCGAACACGCCAAGCACCCGGCCGAGCTCCTGGCCGCGCTTGAGGATGCGTCCGCCGGCGGCGATGACGGCGAACGCGCCTTGCCGGCGCGCCAGCTTCGGATCCTTGACGATCTGGAAAAGCGGCACTTCGCTGGTGCGGCGGAAGACAGAAAAAACGGCGCGGTCGGCGAGATGGTCGATGGCATAGTCGCGCCACTCATTGGCGGCAACCATACGGCCATAGAGCCTGAGGATCTGGTCCAGTTCGCGCCGGTCGAACTGCACCGGCTGGTCGAGGCGTTCGCGTCTTGCCTCATGCAGCGGGATCAGTATTGCGGATGCGTCCCCATCCTCCATCCCGCTGCTGCGATCAGTCATGCCTGGATCCTCGCAATGAATCGTACGCCGACCAAAGTTGGCGCTTTCGTTGCCGAATTGCAAGGCCCGGCCGGGCAAGGGCAGCGCCGTGCGGTTTCTCCAGCGTCCAGTCACGTTTGCGAAACGCCTGTTGGAATTGGTGATGCTTCGCCACAATCCTGCCTTTTTTTATCCGTGCTCATGCCCCAATGTCCGACGAATTTACCGGTGTTGCCTGAGACGGTTCGGTCCGGCACCGGCTCGTAAACCCCAAGCCCCCCGCCCACGGGTCTGCGTCGGATCGAACCAACCTCGGTTTTTCCTTGGAAAGATCGGGTGCGACGATCCCAAAACCTAAATGACCGGCGTCAGAAGCAAGCTGACGCCGGTTTTTTATTGGCCCGAGCCGTGGCGGTGCGATCCCTCCAGTAGGCTGTCGTCGGAGGCTTGAGCGCGGTTATCCCTTCTCCCACAGGGAACAAGGAGGAGCGCTCTATCTAAGGCTTGCGGATAAAGGCTGCGCCCAGGATCGGACCGGGCATGCCGTCCTTGCCGACCGACTGCAGCAGCACGGCGCAGCCGCCCTTCTTGGCGATCTCGCTCATCGGCAGTTCGTAGCGCTGCGCCTTGCCGTGCCACATGCCGGCGGTCTGGATGCTGGAGACGGCGTTCCAGTAGGTCATGCTGCGGCCGCTGTTTTCGCCCTTGCCGATCTTTATCGTCTGCGGCGGGTTGAAATAGACGATGACGACATGCGCGTCGGCGGGGCCGGTCACGGCGTCGCCGGCATCGATCATGACGCGATCGCTGGTCCGGCTGACTTTGATGCCGACGCGCATGCCTTCGCCGACCCTCTCCATGCGGGCCAGCGCGCCGTCGACTTCCTTGCGGCTGGCGCCGTTGACATGGCTGCGGCCGTTTATGACGGCTTGCGGGGTGTAGACGGAACGGCTGCCGAAGGCGCGCATATACTCGTATTGCCGCTCGGTATTTTCCTTGCGGCTCAGCGTGTCCTGCCAGCCGAGGTAATCCCAATAATCGACATGATAGGCGAGCGCGACGATGTCGTCCTTGGCGGCGAGCTCGGCGAAGAATTCATCTGCCGGCGGACAGGAGTTGCATCCCTGGCTGGTGAAGAGCTCGACGACGCCTAACGGCTTGTCGGTTGGCTCGGCAAAGGCACTTCCGGCAAATGCCGAGAGGGCCAGCGCAAGGGCCGCAAGCCGCAATGGTCTTCGAGATGGCATGGCCGTTCCGATCCCGCCGGTGACGCCGGCTTTGTTCTGGTTGTCGAAATATGTGGCAGAAGCGGCAGTCAACGGGAAGTCACGTTGCGGTGAAATTTTGCCGTTGCAACCGCTGGCAAGGGCGCAATAGGTGGACTTGCACTAGACGATGGAAGCGATTCGGGCGGCAATCAGCATGTGGCAATCTCTCCTGGCGCCGGTCGACCTGTACTGCGAGCGGACCGGGCCGGAACTCTGGGCCGAACCGCTCAATGCGCTCAGCAATCTGGCTTTTTTTGCCGCCGGGCTGTGGGGTGTCTGGCAGGTGCGCAAGCGCGGCACCGGTATCTTCGCCGAAGTGCTGGCCTGGTGGGTGGTGGCGATCGGCGTCGGCTCGTCGCTGTTCCACACCTTTGCCAACCGTGGCACGGTCTGGGCCGACGTGCTGCCGATCGCCGGGTTCACGCTGGCCTACACGCTGTTCAACCTGCGGCGTTTTCTCGGCATGAAATGGGGCAAGGCGATCGCCATCTTCGTCGCCTTCTATGCCGTCGCCGGGCTGGTGACCTTTGCCGTGCCGGACTGGCTGCGCGAGGCGTCGAACGGCACGACCGGCTATCTGCCGCCCTTCCTGGCGCTCGCCTTCTTCGGCGCCTTGGTGGCGGCGAGCGGCAACCGTGCCGGCTGGTACAATCTGGCGGGCTCGGCGATCTTCGTCGTGTCGGTCATCTGCCGGATGATCGATCCGCTGGTCTGCGGCAGCTTCCCGCTCGGCACGCACTTCCTGTGGCACATCCTCAACGGGCTGATGCTCGGTGTGCTGCTGGCGGCGACAGCACGGTTTGGAAAGCCGGGAATAGGGGAATAGGGGAAGCGTTCCCTATTCCCTTACTGCCGTACTCCCCTCTCTCTATGCTGCCAGATCGCGCAGCACGTATTGCAGGATGCCGCCATTCTTGAAGTAGTCGAGCTCGTCCAGCGTATCGATGCGGCAGATGATCGGGACCTCTTTGACGCTGCCGTCGCCGTAGGTGATTCTGGCGATCATCTTCTGCCGCGGCTTGATGTTGCCCAGTCCGTCGATCTCAACCAGTTCGTCGCCCTTGAGGTTGAGCGAGGCCCATGAGGTGCCTTCCTCGAAGACGAAGGGGATGACGCCCATACCGACAAGATTGGAGCGGTGGATGCGCTCGAAGGACTGGGCGATGACGGCGCGGACGCCCAGCAAATTGGTGCCCTTGGCCGCCCAGTCGCGCGACGAGCCGTTGCCATATTCGACGCCGGCGAAGATGACCAGCGGCACGCCTTCCTTCTTGTAGCGCATGGCGGCGTCGTAGATCGATTCCTCTTCTTTCGACGGGTAATGGATGGTGTAGCCGCCCTCGCGGCCGTTCTCGCCCAGCATGTGGTTGCGGATGCGGATGTTGGCGAAGGTTCCGCGCATCATTACCTCATGATTGCCGCGGCGCGTGCCGTACTGGTTGAAATCGGCGACGCCGACACCGTGGTCGGTGAGGTACTTGCCGGCCGGGGAGGCCGCCTTGATCGAACCGGCCGGTGAAATGTGGTCGGTGGTGATCTTGTCGCCGAACAGACCGAGCACACGTGCGCCCTTGATATCGCCGATCTTGCCGAAGCCTGACGTCATGCCGGCGAAATAGGGCGGGTTCTGCACATAGGTGGAATTGTCGTCCCAGGCGTAGGTCTGGCCTTCCGGCGCCTTGACGTTCTGCCAGTACTCGTCGCCCTTGAAGACGTCGGCATATTTGCGGGCGAACAATTCGCGCGTGACGTTCTTCTCGATGAATTCCTGGATCTCGACCGAACTCGGCCAGATATCCTTGAGATAGACCGGATTGCCGTTGCGATCCTCGCCGAGCGGCTCGGTGGTCAGATCCTTGGTCACGGTCCCAGCCAGCGCGTGGGCGACGACCAGTGGCGGCGAGGCGAGATAGTTCGCCTGCACGTCGGGCGAGACGCGGCCTTCGAAATTGCGGTTGCCGGACAAGACTGCCGCGGCAATCAAGCCCTTATCATTGATGGTCTTGGAGATCGGCGCCGGCAGCGGGCCGGAATTGCCGATGCAGGTGGTGCAGCCGAAGCCGACCAGGTTGAAGCCGATCTGGTCGAGTTCCTTCTGCAGGCCGGATTTCTCGAGATATTCGGCCACGACCTGGCTGCCCGGCGCCAATGAGGTCTTGACCCACGGCTTCTGCTTGAGGCCGAGCCGGTTGGCGTTGCGCGCCAACAGCCCGGCGCCGATCAGCACGCTCGGGTTCGAGGTGTTGGTGCAGGAGGTGATGGCGGCGATGACGACATCGCCATGGCCAAAATCGTAGTCCGTCCCCTCGACGGCATAGCGCTTGTCGATTTCGGCGGCCTTCTTGTATTCGGTCTCCATCGCCTTGGCGAAGCCGGCCGGAATGTCTTCAAGGGCGACCCGGCCTTCCGGCCGCTTGGGGCCGGCCATCGACGGGACGACGCTGCCGAGATCGAGCTCCAGCAGGTCGGTGAAGACCGGATCGGCCGAGCCGGCATCGCGCCACAGGCCTTGTGCCTTCGAATAAGCCTCGACCAGGGCGATGCGGCTTTCGTCGCGACCGGACATGGTGAGGTAGCGGATGGTTTCGCTGTCGACCGGGAAGAACCCGCAGGTGGCGCCATATTCCGGCGCCATGTTGCCGATGGTGGCGCGATCGGCCAGCGTCATGTTGGATAGGCCCGGACCGAAAAATTCGACGAACTTGCCGACGACGCCCTTCTTGCGCAGCATCTGGGTGACTGTGAGCACCAGGTCGGTAGCGGTGACGCCTTCCCTCAACCTGCCGGTGAGGCGAAAGCCGATGACTTCCGGCAGCAGCATGGAAACCGGCTGGCCGAGCATCGCGGCCTCCGCCTCGATGCCGCCGACCCCCCAGCCGAGCACACCAAGACCGTTGATCATGGTGGTGTGCGAATCGGTGCCGACGCAGGTGTCGGGATAGGCGGTGGTCTGGCCGTCTTCGCTGTTGGTCCACACCACCTGGCCGAGGTACTCGAGATTGACCTGATGGCAGATGCCGGTGCCGGGCGGCACCACGCGGAAATTGCGGAACGCCTGCTGGCCCCATTTCAGGAATTTATAGCGTTCCTCGTTGCGCTCATATTCAAGCTCGACATTGCGGGCGAAAGCCAGCGGCGTACCGAATTCATCGACGATGACCGAATGGTCGATGACCAGATCGACCGGCACCAGCGGATTGATCTTTTGCGGGTCGCCGCCGAGCGAGGCCATGGCGTCGCGCATGGCGGCAAGGTCGACCACAGCCGGAACGCCGGTGAAATCCTGCATCAGAACGCGGGCCGGGCGATAGGCGATCTCGACGCCGGCAGTGCCCCGGTCGGTCAGCCAGCCGGCGACCGCCTGGATGCTCTCCCTGGTAACGGAACGGCCGTCCTCGTTGCGCAACAGGTTCTCCAGCAGCACCTTCATCGAATAGGGCAATTGGGCAATGCCTGTGAGGCCGTTCTTTTCGGCCTCGACAAGGTCATAGTAGATGTACTCGGTGCCGCTGGCGGTCAGCGTGCGGCGGCAATTGAAGCTGTCGAGTGATTTGGACACGTGCGATCCCTAACTGTCGGTTGCCGGGAGGGAACGGACGCCAGTGGGCATGCAAATCACGCGCAAAGGTGCGGGTACGGCCATTTCCGCTGTCCGTTCCCAAGCGTCCGGGCCGTTCAAGGCGGCACGCGCGCTGGTTCGGCGCAAATTCGGTTCCCGCGCCGACCGCTGGCACGGATGATGCGGATATAGAGAATTTTCTGGAATAGTTCTAGACACGGAATCGCCATTTTTGCTGCGGCGCACCGAAGCCGCATTTGTACTTTTCGGCGAAGGGGAACGGATGCGGCTGATCGCCGAAAATCTGGGCGGCGAACGCGGCGGCGAGTCGGTATTTTCCGCCATCGAATTCGCGCTGGGGGATGGCCAGGCGCTGGTCGTCACCGGGGCGAACGGCGCCGGCAAATCGACGCTGCTCAGGATCATCGCCGGTCTGTTGCCGGTGGCGGCAGGCCGTGTGCGGTTCGAAGGTGGTGGCGAAGACTTCCCGTCGGTCGCCTCGGCCTGTCACTATCTCGGCCACCTCAACGCGATGAAGACGGCGCTGAGCGTCAAGGAGAATCTGTGCTTTTGGCGCGATTTTTCGGGCGCGGGCTCTGCGGGTGTCGAAGAGGCGCTGGAAACCGTCGGCCTGGGCCGCATCGGCCATCTGCCGTTCGGCTATCTCTCGACCGGCCAGCGCCGGCGCGCGGCGATTGCAAAACTGCTGGTCAGCCATCGGCCATTGTGGCTGCTTGATGAGCCGACCGCAGGACTGGACAAGGTTTCGGAGGAGAGAGTCGGCGAATTGATGGAGAAGCACCTCGAGAGTGGTGGGATCGTGGTCGCGGCGACGCATTTGCCGCTGGGGATCGAGCGGGCACAAGGGCTGGTGATGGGCGAGGCCGTTTGATGTTGGTGCTCTACGGCGCCCCCCTCTGTCCTGCGACGGAACTCCATCCTTTGCTTGGCCTTCACGCCTGCATCGGGACCAAACCATAATGTGGTCCCTCTTCCTGCGCGACATCCGCCTGAGCATCCGCGCCGGCGGCGGAGCGCTGACTGGAGTGATTTTCTTTCTCGCCGTCATCGCGACCATCCCCTTCGGCGTCGGTCCCGACCTGAGGCTGCTGGCCCGCATCGGCCCGGCGATCCTGTGGATTGCCGCCTTGCTTGCCTGCCTGCTCGGCCTCGACCGGCTGTTCCAGGCTGATCGGGAAGACGGCTCTCTCGATCTTCTGGTGCTTGGCAACGACCGGCAAATGCTGGCCTTGACCGTGCTGACGAAATGCCTGGCGCATTGGGCGGGAAGCGTGCTGCCGCTGGTCGTCGCCGCTCCCCTGCTCGGCCTGTTCATGAACATGGAGCCGGCCGGCATCGGCGCCACGGCGCTGACGCTGCTGGTCGGCACGCCGGCGATTACTTTCATCGGTGCCGCCGGTGCTGCGGTGGCGGTAGCGTTGCCGCGCGGCGGGCTGCTGATCTCGGTGTTGGTACTGCCGCTGACCATTCCCGTGCTGATCTTCGGCGTATCGGCAAGCTATGGCGCGGTAGCGGACCCCGATCCGTTCCTGCAGCCCTTCCTCATTCTTGCCGCGCTGACCCTGTTCCTTGCCGTGCTCGGGCCGGTGGCGGCGGCGCTGGCGCTGCGGCACGGAACGGATTGAATGTGTTGGCTTCAGCTCATCCCTGCGGCGCGGCGAACAATTGCGGAGCCGATGGCGCGGCGTTAAGAGAAGACATGTCGGAACAAGGCGAGACGGACCGTTTGGAAAGCGCCGCGGAGCGAAAAGCATGAGCGTACACGCGCTTTATGTCACCGCCGCCTATGCGATCACGGCCGTGGTGCTGGGCGGGCTGATCGGCTGGATCCTGCTGGACCAGCGCGGCCGCAAGCGAGAACTCGCCGAGCTGGAAGCATCCGGCGTGCGCCGGCGCTCCGATAGGGCAGTCAAGCCATGAGCACGGAAACGGAAACACCGGCGCGCCGCCGCCTGATCGTGCTGCTGCCGCTGCTGGTCTTTCTCGGGCTGGCGGGATTGTTCCTGGCGCAGCTCTTGTCCGGGCGCGACGTGTCGGAAGTGCCGTCGGCGCTGATCGGCCTGCCGGCGCCGCAGACCAACCTGCCGGCGCTCGAGGGCACCAATTTGCCGGGCCTCGATTCAAAACAGTTCGCCGGCAAGGTGACGCTGGTCAACGTCTTCGCGTCGTGGTGCGCGCCGTGCCGCGAAGAGCATCCGGTGCTGCTGGCGCTGTCGCGGGACAGACGCTTCGTCATGGCAGCGTTGAACTACAAAGACCAGCCGGAAAACGCCCGTCGGTTCCTTGGCGATCTCGGCAATCCGTTCCAGGCAATCGGCGTCGATCAGGCCGGGCGCACGGCGATCGACTGGGGTGTCTACGGCGTGCCGGAGACCTTCGTCATCGGCAAGGACGGCAAGATCGCCTACAAGCATGTCGGGCCGCTGACGCCGGACTCGGCGCAGACGCTGCTGCTGCCGGAGATCGAGAAGGCGCTGGCCGTGCCGGGCTGATTGCCCGCCGTTTGTGATAGGTTGACCGAAGACTCAGCCGTAGATCTGCTTGTGGACCTGGTAGAGCATTTCTGAGCGATCGGCGCGCATGTCGGCGAGGTCGCGGCTGGTGAAGCTGTCGATTTCGGCGACGAGGCGGTTGTAATGCCGGCGCTTGGCGATGCTGGCGCGAGCGCGGCTCATGAGGCTGTCGATGATCATAGCGAGTCTCCTTTTGCGCCGCATTTGCGGCCAGTTGTTCCTCCCTTGATCGATACGAAGCATGACATAGTTATGGTGCGTTGCAAAAATAAGATGTTGCAATGCACCATTGCGCTGGGCGCATAGCCGGTTAACCGGATGTGACCTGCCGTCCGGGCCAGCATTCGCTTCCACAATGCTTCTGACGCATCATCGATCTTGCCATATCGATCGCAGGCTGGCTTGATCGCGCCTCGCCAAGCGACTGCTACCGGGAGGAACCATGGCCAGCGAATTCTACGAAGTTCTCGATCCGCGCTTTTCGCGGCTGTTCAACGGCAATGCACAGGTCGACAGGCTGTTTACCGGCTGCCGATGGGCGGAAGGACCGGCCTGGTTTGCAGCCGGGCGCTATGTGGTATGGTCCGACATCCCGAACAATCGCATGCTGCGTTACGACGAGACCGACGGCAGTGTCAGCGTGTTCCGTCAGCCGTCGGGCAATTCCAACGGCAACACCGTCGACCGGCAAGGCCGGCTGGTTACTTGCGAGCATTCCGGCCGCCGTGTCAGCCGCACCGAGCATGACGGCTCGGTCATCACCATCACCGACAAATGGCGCGGCAAGCGGCTTAACTCGCCCAATGACGCGGTGGTCAAGTCCGATGGCTCGATCTGGTTCACCGATCCGAGCTACGGCATCGATACCGATTACGAGGGCGACAAGGCCGAAAGCGAGATCGGCGCCTGCCATGTCTATCGGGTCGATCCCGGCACCGGCGAGACCGAGGCGGTGATCACCGACATGGTCAGGCCCAACGGGCTCGCCTTCTCGCTCGACGAGCGCCAGCTCTATGTCGCGGACACCGGCCGCACGCATGGTGCGCAAAACCCGGCGCACATCCGGGTGTTCAATGTCGGCCAGGGCGGCAAGACGGTCTCAGGCGGAAAGGTCTTTGCCGACTGCACCGCCGGCCTGTTCGACGGTTTCAGGCTGGATGCGGACGGCCGCATCTGGACCAGCGCCGCCGACGGCATCCACTGCTACGATCCAGACGGGACGCTGATCGGCAAGGTCAAGGTACCGGAAGTCGTTGCCAATTGCGTGTTCGGCGGCAACAAGCTGAACTGCCTCTATATCGCCGGCACGACCTCGCTCTACATGGTCCGGCTCATGGTCAACGGCGCCAAAACCTACTGAGCGGCCGCCAAGCATATCCAAGGGAGGGAACCATGCCGTTCGTGAACATCCGCCTGGTCAAGGAGGTGATTGCCGATGACCCGGCCGGCAAAAAGGCCGCGATCGCCGCCCAGGTGACAGCGGCCATAACCGGCGTCACCGGCCTGACCAACAACGATGTCTGGGTGGTCTTCGAGGAGGTCGCTGCACGCGACTGGTTCGTCGGCGAGACCGACGTCGAGACGCGGAGAGGCAAGGGTTGAGCGCCGCTCAGCCGACGCGGATGAACTCGGCGAAATCCGAAACGGCGCCGCGCATCGCCAGCCGGTTTTCCGGTTCCGCCAGGATTTTCTCCACCTCCGGCCGCCTCTTGCCGAGCAGCGCGATTTCGAGCGCTGCTTCCTCATAGAGCGCGAAAGACATTGTCCGCATGACCTCGACCAGTGCGGCGCGGGCAAACAGCGAGCGCGGCGAGGCATGCACCAGCATGGCTGGCTTGCCGACGGCGGCATCGCGCGACACCAGCCAGTCGAGCGCGTTCTTCAGGCCGCCTGGCACGCCGTGTGCGTATTCCGGGCAGGAGACGATGACGCCGTCAGCGGCGGTGACCGCATCGATCAGCGCCGCTGCTTGCGGCGGCGTCCGCTCGCCTTCGTCGTCGGGGTTGAAGATCGGCAGCCGACCAAGCCCGTCATAAACGGAGACGTGACAGTCCGGCGGCGCGTTTTGCGTGAGGGCCGCGACCAGGGCCGAATTGGTCGAGGCGGCGCGCAGGCTGCCGGAAATGGCGAGAATGTTCAGCAAAGGGAGCGGCTCGGCGATTCGTTGCCGGGCACGCTACCACATGGTCTGCTTGTAATCCTCGTCAAGCCAGCGGTCGGTGGCCTCCGCCGTTTCGGCAAGCGCCAGCTGGTCGCGCAGGATCTGGCCAAGCGTCGGCAGCGTCGCGCGGTCGTACCAGGTTTCGGGCTTCCACAGTTCGGAGCGCATGAAGGCCTTGGCGCAATGCATATAGGCGGCCTTGACCGTCACCACGACGACGCTTTGCGGTGCCTTGCCGTCGACCGCCAGCCGCTCGCGCAATGCCGCATCGACGGTGATGCGGGCATCGCCGTTGACACGCAGCGTCTCGTTCATGCCGGGAATGAGGAAGAGCAGCCCGACCGAGGGATTGAGAAGAATGTTCTCCAGCGTGTCGAGCCGGTTGTTGCCCGGCCGGTCGGGGATGGCGATGGTCTTCTCGTCGAGCACTGCCACAAAGCCCGGCCTGTCGCCCTTGGGCGTCACATCGGCATTGCCGGCGCCGTCGGACGAGCCGATCAGCACGAACGGGCTCTTGCCGATGAAGGAACGGCAGTGGCCGTCCAATGTCTTCAATTCCTTGCGGATCGAGCCGTCGGTCGGCCGAGGCGTCTTGTAGATCGTCCTCAGCTCGTCGCGCGTGATGATGAATTCCATCCTCGTCCCCTCCTATTCTGACGCAATTCCCAGGGAAACCGCAGCACTCATCTTTTCCTGGAATTGCTACTTGCTGGCCTTTCCCGCTTTCTCGGTCTTGTCCTCGAGCGAATGGCGCAGGATCAGCGGCATCTGGCTGAAGGTGAACAGAAGCGTGATCGGCATGATGCCCCAGACCTTGAAGGTAACCCATGTATCGGTGGAAAAATTCCGCCAGACCGCTTCGTTGACAAGGGCTAGGAACAGGAAGAACAGGCCCCAGCGGAAGGTGAGCTTGCGCCAACCCTCGGCGTCGAGATTGAAGGCCGATTCGAAGACATAGCCGAGCAGCGATTTGCCGAAGAACAGGCCGCCGAGCAACACGCCGCCGAACAGCGTGTTGACGATGGTCGGCTTCATCTTGATGAAGATATCGTCCTGCAGATAGAGCGTCAGCGCGCCGAAGATGAAGACGACGACGCCCGACACCATCGGCATGATCGGCAAGGTACGGGTCAGCAGCCAGGAAGCGATCAGCGCGATCGCGGTCGCGGCCATGAACAGGCCGGTCGCGACGAAGATCGGTCCGCCGAACTCGCCCAGCGCCGGGAATTTCTGCACCAGCCATGCGCCGCGCGCATTGGCGAAGAAGAATACCATCAGCGGGCCAAGCTCCAGCACCAGCTTGAGCAGCGGATTGACGGCTTCCTTCTTCTGCTTTTGCGGGTCGGATGGGTCGCGTTCGAGAATGGGTGGGCTCATAAGGTCCTTCTTACGCATGATTCAATCCAAAAAGCCTGCACCTTATTGGGATCATGCTCGTCAAGCCACGCCAGCGATCGCCCTGGCGAATTCGCTTGCGGAAAAGGGTTCGAGGTCGTCGACCTGTTCGCCGACGCCGATGAAATAGACCGGCAATTTATGCTTTGCCGCGATCGCCACCAGAATACCGCCGCGCGCCGTGCCGTCCAGCTTGGTCATCACCAGGCCGTTGACGCCGGCGACATTGCGGAAGATCTCGACCTGGTTGAGCGCGTTCTGGCCGGTGGTGGCATCGACCGTCTGCAGCACCGTGTGCGGCGCTTCCGGATCGAGCTTGCCCAGCACGCGGACGATCTTTTCCAGTTCCGCCATCAGTTCGGTCTTGTTCTGCAGCCGCCCGGCGGTGTCGATGATCAGCACGTCCGAGCCGGCCTCCTTCGCCCGCTCGAATGCGTCATAGGCGAGGCCAGCGGCGTCGGCGCCGAGCTTCGAGGCAATGACTGGCGAGTTGGTGCGCTCGCCCCAGATCTTCAGCTGCTCGATGGCGGCTGCGCGGAAAGTATCGCCGGCGGCGAGCATCACCGAGAGGCCGCCATCGGTGAGCTTTGCGGCGAGCTTGCCGATAGTCGTTGTTTTCCCGGTGCCGTTGACGCCGACCACCAGGATGACATGCGGCTTATGGCTGAGGTCGAGTTCCAGCGGCATGGCGACATGGGACAGCACCTTCTCCACCTCGGCCGCCATGATGGCGCGGACTTCGGTATCGGAGACGTCCTTGCCGTAGCGGCTGGCGGAGAGTGCATCGGTTACGCGCAAAGCCGTCTCCATGCCGAGATCGGCGCGGATCAGCACGTCCTCCAGGTCCTGCAGCGTGTCCTCGTCGAGTTTCCGCTTGGTGAAGACGCCGGCGATGTTGCCCGACAACTCCCGGGAGGAGCGCGCAAGCCCGTCTCGCATGCGCTGGAACCAGGAGCGCCTCGGCGTCGGTTCGGGCGCCTTCTGCGGCTCGGCTTTCTGCTCGACCTTCTTGGTTACGGTGACTTTGCCGGGGGCGGGCTTTGGCTCCGGCGATGGTTGCGGGACGGCCTCCGGCTCGGGCGCGATCTCGGCGAGCGGCGGCTTCGTCTCGACGGGCGCTGGCTGGCGGATCGGGGGCGGGATTTCGGCCGGCGGCGGCGCTTCGGGTGCTGGTGGCGTGATTTCGGCAGTGGGTGCCGCGTCTTGCGCAGGTTGGCGCTGCCCCTCACCCTCACCCGTTCCGGGGCGCGCCGCTTGTCTCACCCGTCCTTCGGACCCCCGTAAGGGACGGGGAGAGGGGGGCGTCAGCGCCGGAGCTTTTTCTTTGCCGCTTTCAAAACGAGGCTCGGCGTGACGATCAGCACCCTTCTCCCCGTCACTATACGGGGAGAACGTGCCTGCAGGCGGATGAGGGGCAGCGCCACGTTCGGATGGCGGAGGCTCAGTCTGGACGATTTCTGGCTGCGTCGGCTCTGGCTCAGGAATTTCCTTCGGCTCTGGCTCCGGGGCTGGCTCGGGAACGACGGGAGCGGCGTCTGACGCAGCCTGTTCAGCAGGCGCCTCTGGCTCCTCGACCGGAGCGGGTTCTGGCTGGGTGTCCGGCTCGACCAGAAGGGTCGGCGCAGGTTCGGGCTCGGCCTCTTCAACAGGCGCCGGCTGCGGCGCGGGTGCTTCCGCCTCGACCGGCGGTACGGCTTCGGGGCGAGGCTCTTCGCGTTTCAAAAACTCCGGAACGGTCTGCTCGGCGGCCGGCTTCAGCGCCTCCAGTTCGTCCCATTTGATCGGCGGCAGCGGTGCGGTCTCGTCGGGCCGCTCCTCGACCACTTCCTTCTTGCCGAACGAAAATATCTTCTTGAAAAAACCAGCCATGTCTTGCGCTCTCAGACGCCGCGGGCGGCAAGCGGCGCGGCGATCAGTCTGATACCGTCATGGCCGGCGATATCAGCCTCGACGATGTCGCCAGGCGCGCCCGCCGACAACACTGCCAGCGTAAACCCCTCGGTGCGGCCAAGGCCGTCACGCTCGACCAGGATCGACTGATGCGTTCCGGCGAGCGAGGCAAGATGGCGGCGATAGGCGGCCTCGCCGGCGGTGCGCAGGCGTGCCGCGCGTTGCTTGACGACGTCGCGGCGGAGCTGCGGCATGCGCGCGGCGGGCGTGCCTTCGCGCGGCGAAAACGGGAAGACATGAAGATGCGTCAGGCCGCATTCCTCGACGATCTCCAGCGAGTTTTCGAACATGGCGTCCGTCTCGGTCGGGAAGCCGGCGATGATGTCTGCGCCGAAAACGATACCGGGGCGCAGTTTGCGCACATCCTCGCAAAAGCGGATCGACTGGTCGCGGCTGTGCCGGCGCTTCATCCGCTTCAGGATCATGTCGTCACCCGATTGCAGCGACAGATGCAGATGCGGCATCAGCCTGGGCTCGGTGGCGATGGCGTCCAGCAGATCGTCGTCGGCCTCGATCGAATCGATGGAGGAAAGCCGCAGGCGCTTCATGTCGGGCGCCTGCTTCAGGATGGTCTTGACCAATTTGCCGAGCTTCGGTGCGCCAGGCAGGTCGGCGCCGAAACTGGTCATGTCGACGCCGGTCAGCACGATCTCGGCATAACCATTGCCGACGAGTCGCTTGACCTGCTCGACCACGGCGCCCATCGGCACGGAGCGCGAATTGCCGCGACCGTAGGGAATGATGCAGAAGGTGCAGCGGTGGTCGCAGCCGTTCTGCACCTGGACGAAAGCGCGTGCCCGGCCCTCGATGGCGTCGACCATGTGGGCGGCCGTCTCGCGTACCGAAAAAATATCGTTGACGCGCGCCTTTTCGGTGTCGTTGACGCCGAAATCCGGCAGCGCGCGATAGGAATGCGCCTTCAGCTTTTCCTCATTGCCGAGGACGAGGTCGACCTCGTCCATGGCGACGAAATCCTGCGGGCCGGTCTGCGCGGCGCAGCCGGTGACGATGATGCGGGCGGCCGGGTTCTCACGGCGGGCTTTTCTGATCGACTGCTTGGCTTGGCGTACAGCCTCGCCGGTGACGGCGCAGGTGTTGAAGATGATGGCGCCGCCTTCGAGGCCGCCGAGGCCCGCACTTTCGGCTTCACGCCGCATCACCTCGGATTCATAGGTGTTCAGCCGGCAACCGAAGGTGACGACCTCGATGCCCTTGTTGCCAAGAGGAGCCATCAGGCGGCGCTTTCGGTGTCGCGCGCCCACGCCCCGGTCGCCGGATCGAAGCTGCCGGAAAATTCCCATTCGGCGGCACCCGTGAGGATGACGTGGTCGTCGTCGCGCCACAGAACATGCAGCGAGCCGCCGCCGGGCGTTATCAGTGTGACGCTGCGGCCGGTGCGCCGGGTGCGGGCCGCGGCGACCACGGCGGCGCAAGCGGCCGAGCCGCAGGCCCTGGTCAGGCCGGCGCCGCGCTCCCAGGTGCGGATGATCATGGTCTCCGGCGAAGTCACCTGCGCGATGGTGATGTTGGCGCGCTCGGGGAAGATCGGGTGGTTTTCGAGCAGCGGGCCGAAGCGCTCGAGCTCGTAGGACCAGACGTCGCGGTCGACCCAGAAGATAGCGTGCGGATTGCCCATCGAGACGACCGACGGCGAATGCAGCACCGGGGCATCGATCGGGCCGATCTGCAGCTCGATCATGCGGGTGTCGCGGAATTCCTCGGCCAGCGGGATGTCCTGCCAGCCAAAGCGCGGCCTGCCCATGTCGACCGAGATCATTCCGTCGGCATGTTCCTCGGCGTTTAGGATGCCGGCGACTGTTTCAAAGGCAAATGTCTTCTGGCCGGTCTCGGCGGCGAGCGCCTGGACGACACAGCGCATGCCGTTGCCGCAAGCTTGCGCGCTGGTCCCGTCGGAATTCAAGATATCGATGAAAAAGGCGGTGCCCGGCGTCCTGGCGTCGTGGATCGCCATGATCTGGTCGAACCGGGTCGACGTGTCGGCATTGAGCGCGACGGCTGCCGCAGACGCCACGCGATCGGCACGGCCACGCATATCGGCAACGATGATTTCGTTGCCGATGCCGTTCATCTTGGCGAAAGGGGCCGCGCTTGCCATCGATCGAAAGGTCTCTTGCCGGTTTGGCGCCTATATGGCGGATAGCGGCAGAAATTACCAGCGCGGCGTGATTCTCACGTCACCGCGAAAACGCCAAGCACGATCAGCAGGAAGATGATCAGCACGATGCCGATGAGGATGCGCGCGCCGGTGGCGGCGGCTCCGGCCAGTACCGGCATGCCGAGCAGGCTCGCCGCGGCCGCGATAATCAAAAGAATGATAATCCACCTGATCATAAGAGGCACCTCGCAACCGACAGGTTTGAACAACCTACAAACGTCTATGTGATGCCTCAGGTTCCGCCGCGCTAAACCTCCGGTACGTCCCAGACTTCCCCCGGCCGCAAGGCGCGAAAACGTTGCCGCGGCAGGCCGGCAGCATCGAGCGCTTCGCCGAGCTTTCTGGGCGGCTCCTCGATCGGCTCGTTGGTGAGCCGGAACGTGCCCCAGTGACAGCCGGCGGCATAGGCGGCGTTGCACAAAAGCATGCCTTGCACCGCCTCTTCCGGATCCTGGTGATGAGGCGCCATGAACCAGCGCGGCTCGTAGGCGCCGATCGGCAGGATGGCGAGGCGGAAGCCGCCGTGCTTTTGCGCCATCAGCCGGTAATTGATGCCGCCGTGGAAGCCGGTGTCACCGGCGAAATAGATCTTTGCGTCGGGCGTCTCGACGACGAAACCCGCCCACAGCGCCATGCGCCGGTCGCGGGTACCGCGGGCCGACCAGTGATGCACCGGCTCGACATGGACGGCGACGCTATCGCCGATATCGACCCGGTCGCCCCAGTCATGCGCGGAAAGCCGCATACCGGGCACGGCAGCGCCGATGATTGTGTCGTTGCCGAGCGGCGTCAGCAGCAGCGGATCGTGTCTTGCCTTCAGGCGCTTCAGCGTGGCGAGGTCGAGATGGTCGTAATGGTTGTGGCTGACCAGCACGAGGTCGATCGGCGGCAAATGCGAAAAGGCGATGCCGGGCGGATTGACGCGTTTCGGCCCGGCGAAGGAGAGCGGCGAGACACGCCGCGACCAGACCGGATCGGTCAGGATGTTCAGGCCTGCTGTCTGGACGAGCAGCGAGGAATGACCGACCATGGTGAGGCGCAGCGCAGAACCATCGATGCGCTCGACCGGTCTTGCCGGCGGAAACGGGCTCGGATCCGCCGTCGGCCATTTCGAGCGCTCGCGGCTCAGTTGCCACTTCAACAGATCGGCAAAGCGACCCGGCGGCCGTCCGCCGGGATTGAAGAACAAGGTGCCGTCGAAATGATCGCTGGGCGGCCCGCTGTAATAGCGGTTGGCGGCTCTCTTTCTCGCGGCCAAGAAATCGGCTCCCTGCAGCTTGCTGATCGCCAAGAGATAATGCCGGAGCCGGCCCGCACAAGCATTGAGGTGAACGCCAAGGAAACGCCAAGGATTTGACGCCAGCGCGCCGTATCGCATCAACCGGAGGTGCCGGCCAAAGGCCAAGGCGCGACGCAATTCAGGCAATGTGCATTTTGCGACAAATTTGCAACATTAGCGGCGCAAACCGTATTTTAACCATATCGGGTTGAAATTTCGCCACCTTCTCCATCTTGGTGAGGGGGACATTGCGCGGACGGCTTCCCCAGCTCGATCCGACGGAGGTTGAAGAATGAAATTTTCGAAAACCGGCCTGCTGGCCGTATCGCTGGCCGCGCTCGTTGCGAGCGGCTGTTCGACCTCGCGGTTCTCATCGATGGACGAGCAGCAGCCGGCGCCGCTGGAAGCTGCGCCCGCCGGCAAGGTGACTGCAAACCAGTTGCCGCCACCGGCGACACCCGGCGCCGCCGACCCGTCGAAATTTCCGACTGCGCCGCAGAACACGCAGGTCGCCTCGCTGCCGCCCGACGGGACGGCGCCGGCCGGTGCGGCCGACCTGACCGCCTCTAGCGTCGCTGGTGTGTGGAAAGCAAGCGTGTCCGGCCAGAGCTGTCAGGTGGCGACGCCGCAGACCAAATTCGGGTCGGGCTACCGCGCCGGACCGCTGCATTGCCCGGCGCCGATCGACGGCATCAAATCCTGGAACGTCGCCGGCAAGCAACTGACGCTCTATGACGAGAATGGCGGCACGCTGGCACGGCTTTATTCCTCGGGCGGCGAGAAATTCGACGGCCAGACTTCCAACGGCCTGCCGATCTCGCTTACAAGGTAAGAGAACGGCCCCCATTGTTACGCAATTCCGGGCAGAAAACCGCCACACACTTTTCCTGGAATTGCTCTCTTTTGTTTTTTACGCAATTCCGGACAGAAAACCGCAACACACTTTTCTTGGAATTGCTCCGGAACGACGTGACCGATGCATCTGCGTGACGGCCTCCAGACCCATGCGACCGTCAAGCAGCGCTACGACCATCTGGTCGAGACGGGCGCCATCGGGCGCGATCCGGCGCAGGAGCGGATCGCCGCTGCGCTCGACCGACTGATCGACGAGATATCGGCAAAGCGGCTGGCGCATAAATCAAGCGCGCTGGGGTGGTTGTTCGCCCGCAAGCGCGAGGGGCACGAGGCGGTCAAGGGCCTCTATATCCATGGCGGCGTCGGCCGCGGCAAGACCATGCTGATGGACATGTTCTTCGAGCTGCTGCCGGTGCGGCGCAAGCGCCGCGTGCATTTCAACGATTTCATGGCCGACGTGCAGGACCGCATCCAGAATCACCGGCAGGCGCGTAAAGAGGGTACGGTCAAAGAGGACGACCCGATCCCGCCGGTGGCGCGCGCGCTTGCCGAGGAAGCCTGGGTGCTGTGCTTCGACGAGTTTTCGGTCACCGATATCGCCGATGCGATGATCCTGTCCAGGTTGTTTTCGGCGTTGTTTGCCAATGGCGTGGTGCTGGTCGCCACCTCCAATGTCGCGCCGCAGGATCTCTACCGCGACGGCCTGAACCGTCAGTTGTTTTTGCCGTTTGTCGCTATCCTGGAGCGCCACGCGCACGTGCTGGCGCTGGACGCCCACAAGGATTACCGCCTAGACAAGCTCAGCCGCATGCCGGTCTACATCACCCCGGCCGATGCCGCCGCCGACCATGCGCTCGACGAGCTGTGGGTGGTGATGACGCATGGCAGGCCGACGGCCGAGACGATACTGACGGTTAAGGGCCGACACGTCGTGGTGCCGCGTACTGCCGGCGAGGCGGCGCGGTTTTCGTTCGCCGATCTCTGCGAGAGGCCGCTCGGGGCCCGCGACTATCTTGCCATTGCCCGCCGTTTCTCGACCATCGTCATCGACCGGGTGCCGGTGCTCGGCGAAGGCAAGCGCAACGAAGCCAAGCGCTTCATCCTGCTGGTCGATACGCTTTACGATCATCATGTACGGCTGGTGATGAGCGCCGCGGCACCGCCGGCGCAGCTCTATACGGCCAAGCGCGGCAACGAAGTCTTCGAGTTCGAGCGCACCGCATCGCGGCTGATCGAGATGCAGAGCCACGACTGGCTGGAGAACTGGGCGGAGAGGCAGAGGGCGCGGGGATCATCGACCGAGGCACGGCAGGCTCAGGCGTGAGGGATAGTACAGAAGAGGCCCCTGCCGCCGGCGCCTATAACCGATAAATATACATGACGAACCCCTCCGCCGGCCCACGCGGCTCTTTTCGCGACTCGTAAAGTGCGCGAGCAGCAACATTGTCCGGCTCGGTGCCGACCCACGCCTCCTCACAGCCATGCTCGCAACCGAGTGCGAACATGGCGTCGAGCATCCTCGTCGCAATGCCCTGGCGTTGAAAGGCCGGCGCCACGCCGACCTCGTCTATGTAGAGTTCGCTCACCTTGTCCGGGTGGCGGTGGATGACGGCTGCGCATTGGCCAACGACGATGCCGTCGGCGACGGCCACGACCATGAAATGACCGGGCTCCGCAAGATAGGCGGAGAGCCGATCCGGCCTGACCGGCTCGTCGAAGACTTCGTCGGCAACCCGCATCACAAGGGCGTCATCGCCAGGAAACAGCCTTCTGATTTCCAGTGCCATTGTGTAGAATTCCTCTAGCCGGCTTCAGAATTTTGACGTTTACGTAAGTCCCATTGTTTCTAACCGATTGAAATTATTCACTGCAAAATAATCGTTTGAATTTTTGTGCGGCCGGGGCTATTGCGTGCGGCGAATTTCGCGGTTCCGCAGCATTCCGGCCTCTTCCTCCGACGCCGTCATCAAATCGTCAAGGATTTGGGCGCCGTCATAGTCAAAGGGAAAACATCCTGACATGGCACGCAACAAGATAGCGCTCATCGGCTCGGGCATGATCGGCGGCACCCTCGCCCACATGGTCGGCCTCAAGGATCTCGGCGACGTCGTGCTGTTCGATATCGCCGAAGGCATCCCGCAAGGCAAGGGGCTGGACATCGCGCAGTCGTCGCCGGTCGATGGGTTCGACTCCAGGCTGACCGGCGTCAACGACTATGCCGGTATCGAGGGCGCCGACGTCTGCATCGTCACCGCCGGCGTGCCGCGCAAGCCCGGCATGAGCCGCGACGATCTTCTGGGCATCAATCTGAAGGTGATGGAGCAGGTCGGCGCCGGCCTCAAGAAATACGCGCCGAAAGCCTTCGTCATCTGCATCACCAACCCGCTCGACGCCATGGTCTGGGCGCTGCAGAAGTTTTCCGGCCTGCCCAAGAGCCATGTCGTCGGCATGGCCGGCGTGCTCGACAGTTCGCGCTTCCGTTATTTCCTGGCCGAGGAATTCAAGGTCTCGGTCGAGGACGTCACCGCCTTCGTGCTCGGCGGCCATGGCGATTCCATGGTGCCGATGATCCGCTATTCGACGGTTGCCGGCATCCCGCTGCCCGACCTCATCAAGATGGGCTGGACCTCGAAGGAGCGGCTCGACCAGATCGTGCAGCGCACCCGCGACGGCGGCGCCGAGATCGTCGGCCTGCTCAAGACCGGCTCTGCCTTTTATGCGCCGGCCGCCTCGGCCATCGCCATGGCCGAAGCCTATCTCAAGGACAAGAAGCGGGTGCTGCCCTGTGCGGCGTACCTCTCCGGCCAATATGGCGTCAAGAACACCTATGTCGGCGTTCCCGTGGTGATCGGCGCCGGCGGCGTCGAGCGGACCATCGAGATCGAGCTCACAAAGAACGAGCAGAAGATGTTCGAAAATTCGGTCGCGGCGGTGCAGGGCCTGTGCGACGCCTGCGTCAAGATCGCTCCACATCTCGCGGCCAAGTAAGCCGGTAACCAAGCCCGCCAAGCAAGCTGGAGACATAGCGCATGAACATCCATGAGTATCAGGGCAAGGCGCTGCTGAAAGGCTTTGGCGCACCGGTGGCCGAGGGCGTGCCGGTGTTCAAGGCGAGCGAGGCGGAAGCTGCCGCCAAGGCGCTGCCCGGCCCACTCTATGTGGTCAAAAGCCAGATCCATGCCGGCGGCCGCGGCAAGGGCAAGTTCAAGGAGCTCGGGCCCGATGCCAAGGGCGGCGTCAGGCTGGCGAAGTCGGTGGCCGAGGTCGTCGCCAACGCCAAGGAGATGCTCGGCCACACGCTGGTCACCAAGCAGACCGGCCCGGCCGGCAAGCAGGTCAACCGGCTCTATATCGAGGACGGCGCCGACATCGAGCGCGAGCTCTATCTGTCGATCCTGGTCGACCGCTCGGTCGGGCGCGTCGCCTTCGTCGTCTCGACCGAGGGCGGCATGGACATCGAGGCGGTCGCCCACGACACGCCGGAAAAGATCATTACCGTCGCCATCGACCCGGAAAAGGGCGTGACGGCCGACGATGTGAAGAAGCTCAACGCCGCACTGAGGCTCGACGGCGACGCCGCCAAGGATGGTGGCAGGCTGTTTCCGATCCTCTACAAGGCGTTTGTCGAGAAGGACATGAGCCTGCTCGAGGTCAACCCGCTGATCGTCATGAAGAGCGGCCGGCTGCGCGTGCTCGACGCAAAAGTGTCGTTCGACAACAATGCGCTGTTCCGTCACCCGGACGTGCTCGAATTGCGCGACACCACCGAAGAGGACGAGAAGGAGATCGAGGCGTCGAAATACGACCTCGCCTATGTCGCGCTCGACGGCAATATCGGCTGCATGGTCAACGGCGCCGGCCTTGCCATGGCGACGATGGACATCATCAAGCTCTACGGCGCCGAGCCCGCCAACTTCCTCGATGTCGGCGGCGGCGCGTCGAAAGAAAAGGTGACGGCGGCGTTCAAGATCATCACCAAGGATCCGGCGGTCAAAGGCATCCTGATCAACATCTTCGGCGGCATCATGAAGTGCGACATCATCGCCGAGGGCGTCATCGCCGCGGTCAAGGAGGTCGGCCTGCAAGTGCCGCTTGTGGTGCGGCTGGAAGGCACCAATGCCGAGCTCGGCAAGAAGATCATCAACGACAGCGGACTGAACGTGGTGTCGGCCGATGACCTCGATGACGCAGCCAAGAAGATTGTCGCGGCGGTGAAGGGCTGAGTCTGTGCCTCCGCATAAGATAAACCTCGTCGAAGCGGCCGATGCGAAGATCAAGAAGGCGTTCGATCCGCACATTGCCGGCGACGTGAATGACAGCCAGGTCAAGATCGCCAAGTTCGGCGACGTCTTCGACTGGCACGCGCATGACAATGAGGATGAAGCGTTCCTCGTGCTGCGCGGCCGCATTGCCATCGATTTCCGCGACGGCACGGTGGAACTTGGCAGCGGCGAGTTCATCGTCGTGCCGCGCGCCGTCGAGCACCGGCCGCGCTCGCTGAGCGAGGAACCTGTCGTGCTGATGTTCGAGCCGGCGACGACGCTCAACACCGGCAACGCCAAAAGCGACCTCACCGTCGCCGACCTGAAGCGGTTGTGACCATGAGCGCGCGGCCTTCCCCGATCAACGGTTTTTAAAAAGGACCATCATGTCCATTCTCGTCGACAAGAACACCAAGGTGCTGGTGCAGGGCCTGACCGGCAAGACCGGCACGTTCCACACCGAACAGGCGCTCGCCTATCACGGCACAAAGATGGTCGGCGGCATCCACCCCAAGAAGGGCGGCGAGACCTGGACCGGCGCCAAGGGCGAGACGCTGCCGATCTTCTCCACCGTTGCCGAAGGCAAGGCCAGGACCGGTGCCAATGCCTCCGTCGTCTACGTGCCGCCGGCGGGTGCTGCCGAAGCGATCCTGGAAGCGATCGAGGCCGAGATCCCGCTGATCGTCTGCATCACCGAGGGCATACCAGTGATGGACATGATCAAGGTAAAGGCAAGGCTCGACCGCTCGACATCGCGGCTGATCGGGCCGAACTGCCCCGGTGTGCTGACGCCCGACGAATGCAAGATCGGCATCATGCCCGGCAACATCTTCCGCAAGGGCTCGGTCGGCGTTGTTTCGCGCTCGGGAACGCTTACCTATGAGGCGGTGTTCCAGACCACCAATGTCGGCCTCGGCCAGACCACCGCCGTCGGCATCGGCGGCGATCCGGTCAAAGGCACGGAGTTCATCGACGTGCTGGAGATGTTCCTCGCCGACGACGAGACCAAGTCGATCATCATGATCGGTGAGATCGGCGGTTCGGCCGAGGAAGACGCCGCGCAGTTCCTCAAGGACGAGGCAAAGCGCGGCCGCAGCAAGCCGATGGCCGGCTTTATCGCCGGGCGCACCGCGCCGGCCGGCCGCACCATGGGTCATGCGGGCGCGGTCATCTCCGGTGGCAAGGGCGGTGCGGAAGACAAGATCGCGGCGATGGAATCGGCCGGCATCAAGGTTTCGCCATCGCCGGCCCGGCTCGGCACGACGCTGGTCGAGGCGATCAAAGGTTAGTGAGTAGCGAGTAGTGAATAGCGAATAGGTAAGAACAGAGTAACGGCGCGAACCAGGGAAAATCCCTACTCGCTATTCGCTACTCTCTATTCGCTCTGAAAAGGAGACGGAGCGCGGCTCCGCGGACAAAAATGGCAAGACAAGATCAGGCCAACGACCAGTTTTCGCTTACCTCTTTCCTCTATGGCGGCAATGCCGGTTATATCGACGCGCTTTATGCCGCCTATGAGGACGATCCTGCTTCGGTCGATCCCGAATGGCAGGATTTCTTCGCGGCGCTGAAGGATGACGCCGGCGACGTGCGCAGGAACGCCAAGGGGGCCTCTTGGGCCAAGCCCTCCTGGCCGATGCAGGCCAATGGCGAGCTGGTCTCGGCGCTGGACGGCAATTGGGGCCTGGTCGAAAAGCACATCGAAAAGAAGGTCAAGGACAGGGCAGCCGGCAACGGCGCAGCGCTTTCCGACGCCGACGTGCATCAGGCGACGCGCGATTCCGTCCGCGCCATCATGATGATCCGCGCCTTCCGCATGCGCGGCCACCTGCACGCCAATCTCGATCCGCTTGGCATTGCCAAGCCGCTGGAGGATTATAACGAGCTGTCGCCGGAGAATTACGGCTTCACCGAAGCCGACTACGACCGGCCGATCTTCCTCGACAATGTGCTCGGGCTGGAATTCGGCACCATCCGGCAGATGCTCGATATCCTGACCCGGACCTATTGCTCGACGCTCGGCGTCGAATTCATGCATATTTCCGATCCCGAGGAGAAGGCCTGGATCCAGGCGCGCATCGAGGGCACCGACAAGGAGATCTCCTTCACCGCCGCCGGCAAGAAGGCGATCCTGCAGAAGCTGGTCGAGGCCGAAGGCTTCGAGCAGTTCATCGACGTCAAATACAAGGGCACCAAGCGCTTTGGCCTCGATGGCGGCGAGTCGCTGATCCCGGCGCTGGAGCAGATCATCAAGCGCGGCGGCCAGCTCGGCATGAAAGAGATCGTGCTCGGCATGGCGCATCGCGGCCGGCTGAACGTGCTGTCGCAGGTGATGGCCAAGCCGCACCGCGCCATTTTCCACGAGTTCAAGGGCGGCTCGGCCGCGCCCGACGAGGTCGAAGGCTCGGGCGACGTGAAGTACCATCTCGGTGCCTCGTCGGATCGCGAGTTCGACGGCAACAAGGTGCATCTGTCGCTGACCGCCAATCCCTCGCATCTGGAAATCGTCGATCCGGTGGTGATGGGCAAGGCGCGCGCCAAACAGGACTATCTGTTCGGCCGCAGCCGCGAGGAGATCGTGCCGCTGGAAGAGCGTGCCAAGGTGCTGCCGTTGCTGCTGCATGGCGACGCCGCCTTTGCCGGCCAGGGCGTGATTGCCGAAATCCTCGGCCTGTCCGGCCTGCGCGGCCACCGCGTCGCCGGCACGCTGCATTTCATCATCAACAACCAGATCGGCTTCACCACCAACCCGCGCTTTTCGCGCTCCTCGCCCTATCCGTCCGACGTGGCCAAGATGATCGAGGCGCCGATCTTCCACGTCAACGGCGACGATCCGGAAGCCGTGGTCCATGCGACCAAGGTGGCGATCGAATTCCGCATGAAGTTCCACAAGCCTGTCGTGGTGGACATGTTCTGCTACCGCCGCTTCGGCCACAATGAGGGCGACGAGCCCGCCTTCACCCAGCCGATCATGTATCGCAAGATCCGCAACCAGAAGACGACGGTGCAGATCTATGCCGACCGGCTGATTTCCGAAGGCCACATCACCCAGGCCGAGTTCGAAAAGATGAAGGCCGATTGGCGAGCGCATCTCGAGCAGGAATTCGAAGTCGGCCAACATTACAAGCCGAACAAGGCCGATTGGCTGGACGGCGCATGGTCCGGCCTGCGCTCGGCCGACAACCAGGACGAGCAGCGGCGCGGCAAGACCGCCGTGCCGGTCAAGACGCTGAAGGAGATCGGCAAGAAACTGACCGAGGTGCCGAAGGATTTCGAGGCGCACAAGACGATCATCCGCTTCCTCGACAATCGCCGCCAGGCGATCGAGTCCGGCGAAGGCATCGACTGGTCGACGGCCGAGGCGCTGGCCTTCGGCGCCATCCTGCTCGACGGCAATCCGATCCGGCTGTCCGGACAAGATTCTGAGCGCGGCACCTTCTCGCAGCGCCATTCCGTGCTCTACGACCAGCGCGACGAGACACGCTATATCCCGCTCAACAATCTGTCGGCGGCGCAGGCCGGCTTCGAGGTCATCAACTCGATGCTGTCGGAAGAGGCCGTGCTCGGCTTCGAATATGGCTACTCGCTGGCCGAGCCGAAGGCGCTGACGCTGTGGGAAGCGCAGTTCGGCGACTTCGCCAACGGCGCCCAGGTGGTGTTCGACCAGTTCATCTCGTCGGGCGAGCGCAAATGGCTCAGAATGTCGGGCCTCGTCTGCCTGCTGCCGCATGGCTATGAAGGCCAGGGGCCCGAGCATTCGTCGGCCCGGCTCGAGCGCTTCCTGCAGCTTTGCGCCGAAGACAACATGCAGGTCGCCAACGTCACGACGCCGGCCAATTACTTCCACATCTTGCGCCGGCAATTGAAGCGGGACTTCCGTAAGCCGCTGATCCTAATGACGCCGAAGTCGCTGCTGCGCCACAAGCGGGCGGTGTCGACGCTGCCGGAAATGTCGGGCGAAAGCGCCTTTCACCGGCTGTTGTGGGACGACGCGCAGCTGCTGTCAGGCCAGGCCATCAAGCTCACCAAGGATTCGAAAATCCGCCGTGTCGTGCTCTGTTCCGGCAAGGTCTATTACGACCTCTACGAAGAGCGCGAGAAGCGCGGCATCAACGACATCTATTTGCTGCGCGTCGAGCAGCTCTATCCGTTCCCGGCCAAGGCGCTGATCACCGAACTGTCGCGCTTCCGTAATGCCGAGATGGTGTGGTGCCAGGAGGAGCCCAAGAACATGGGCGCCTGGTCGTTCATCGACCCGTATCTCGAATGGGTGCTGGCGCATATCGACGCCAAGCATCAGCGGGTGCGCTATACCGGCCGGCCGGCCGCCGCCTCGCCGGCGACCGGATTGATGTCGAAGCATCTCGCCCAGCTTGCCGCCTTGCTCGACGACGCGCTTGGTGAATAGAACAGAACCGAAAGAAACGGACAGGCACAATGGCAACCGAAATCCGCGTTCCGACACTTGGTGAGTCAGTCACCGAGGCGACCATCGGCAAGTGGTTCAAGAAGGTCGGCGACGCGATCGCCGCCGATGAGCCGCTCGTCGAGCTCGAAACCGACAAGGTGACGGTGGAAGTGCCGGCCGCCGCCGCGGGCACGCTCGCCGAGATCGCCGTCAAGGAAGGCGAGACGGTCGGCGTCGGCGCACTGCTCGGCACGATTTCGGCAGGCGCCGGCGCGGCAGCCAATGCCGCCGCCGCTCCGGCAACGAAGCAGGAGGCGGTGTCGCAGGCCTCGGCTCCGACTGCGGCCTCGAGCGTCAAGCAGGCTGCGGCCGAGACGGCCAAGATTGCCGGCGACGCCGGCGCGATCGAGACGCGCACCATGCCGCCGGCGCCGTCGGCGGCAAAGCTGCTGGCCGAGCACAATCTCGCGGTCGACCAGGTGTCGGGCTCGGGCAAGCGCGGCCAGGTGCTGAAAGGCGACGTGCTCGACCTTATCGCCAGGGGCGCGCCGTCGCAGCCGGCAGAAATGCCCAAGGCCGCGCCTGTACCGGCACCCGTAGCCGCGCGCGCGCCGTCCCCTGCCGACGATGCGTCGCGCGAGGAGCGTGTGCGCATGACCAAGCTGCGCCAGACCATTGCGCGCCGCCTCAAGGAAGCGCAATCGACCGCCGCCATGCTGACCACCTTCAACGAGGTCGACATGAGCGCGGTGATGGCGCTGAGGAGCAAATACAAGGACGTGTTCGAGAAGAAGCACGGCGTGAAGCTCGGCTTCATGGGCTTTTTCACCAAGGCCGTCACCCATGCGCTGAAGGAGATCCCGTCGGTCAATGCCGAGATCGACGGCACCGACATCATCTTCAAGAACTACGCTCATATCGGCGTTGCCGTCGGTACAGAGAAAGGCCTTGTCGTGCCGGTTGTGCGCAATGCTGACCAGATGTCCATCGCCGAAATCGAGAAGGACATCGGCAGGCTGGGGCTTGCGGCGCGCGACGGCAAGCTCTCCGTCGCCGATATGCAAGGCGGCACGTTCACGATTTCCAACGGTGGCGTTTACGGGTCGCTGATGTCGACGCCGATCCTCAATGCGCCGCAGTCCGGCATTCTGGGTATGCACAAGATCCAGGAGCGGCCGGTGGTGGTCGGCGGCCAGATCGTCATCCGGCCGATGATGTATCTGGCGCTGTCCTACGACCACCGCATCGTCGACGGCAAGGAAGCGGTGACCTTCCTGGTGCGGGTCAAGGAAAGCCTGGAGGATCCTGAGCGGCTGGTGCTCGACCTCTAGGGCGCGGCCGACGTGGGCCGGAGCATGGATCTGCGCCGCCGGATGAGTTCGTGTCGTTTCCGGTCCGGTTTGTTTGTCACAATCTGCGCACTCGGCGTGCAGACGGTCTCCGCCGCCCTCGCCGCCTGCCCGCTCGAACTGGCCGTCTATGGCGATCCTGAGAACGCCGCCGAGATCGATTTCAGGCCGACCATGGAGTCGGCTACCGTCACCAATACCTTCAAGATGGTGCTCGACAACGGCGTCGTGCTCGACGGCATCGTCATGTGGACGGAGGGCGTGGCGCGGCCGCACGGCTCGCTGATGTACAAATGCCCGGCCGGCGACGTCACCGGCGACGAGCTCGCCGCCTGCACCGTGTGGGAGGGCGTCATCTACACTGCCGACGACCAGGGCAACATCGCGTTGCTGCCGGGCGAAGCAAAGGATGCGCCGAAGAAGCTGATCTTGCCTGACTTGGGAGCGTCGTTGCAGATGTCGGCTGCCTATGGCGCCAACGGCTTTTCCAGGGTGCCCTGGGACGTCTTTGCCCTGAAGGGATGTCAGGAATGAGCGCGAGCGGAAAGATCCTGCTGGTGACCGGCGGCAGCCGCGGCATTGGCGCCGCTACATGCAGGCTTGCTGCCAAGGCCGGCTATCGCATTGCGGTCAATTACGCGTCGAATGCAAAAGCCGCCGAAACGGTGGTCGCCGACATCGAGGCTGCTGGCGGAGAAGCCTTCACAGTCAAGGCCGATGTCGGCAACGAGACGGACGTATTGGCCATGTTCGAGGCTCTCGACGCCCGTTTCGGTCGGCTCGACGCGCTCGTCAACAATGCCGGCGTGGTCGACCAGAGCGCGCGCGTCGACGAGCTTAGCGCTGCAAGGCTGGAGCGCATGATGCGCATCAATGTGATCGCGCCGATGCTTTGCGCCCGCGAGGCGGTGAAGCGGATGTCGACCAGGCATGGCGGCAAGGGTGGCGCCATCGCCAATGTGTCTTCGATCGCGGCAAGGCTTGGCGGGCCGGGTCAATATGTCGACTACGCCGCCTCGAAGGGCGCGATCGATTCCTTCACCATCGGGCTTGCCCGCGAAGTGGCCGGCGAAGGCATTCGTGTCAACGCGGTCAGCCCGGGCATCATCGACACCGAAATTCATGCCTCCGGCGGTCAGCCGGATCGCGCCGAGAGAATGCGCAAGGTGGTGCCCATGCAGCGCGTCGGAACCGCCGAGGAAGTCGCAGCCGCAATTCTGTGGCTGCTGTCGGACGAGGCGTCCTACACAACAGGCGCCAATCTGGAAATCGGCGGCGGCCGCTAAAGCAAAAGGGACAGTATCATGGCCTATGATGTCGTTATCATCGGATCGGGACCAGGCGGCTATGTCTGCGCCATCAAGGCGGCACAGCTCGGTCTGAAGACGGCGGTGGTCGAAAAGAACCCGACCTTCGGCGGCACCTGCCTCAATATCGGCTGCATCCCGTCAAAGGCGCTGCTGCATGCGACCGAGATGTTTGCCGAGGCCGGCCATTCCTTCGAGGCGCTCGGCGTCGAGATCGGCGCGCCCAAGCTCAACCTTGGGAAGATGATGGCACACAAGGATGCGACGGTGACCGCCAACGTCAATGGCGTCGCCTTCCTGTTCAAGAAAAACAAGATCGACAGTTTTCGTGGCACCGGCAAGGTAGTTGCGGCCGGCAAGGTGTCGGTGACCTCCGATGACGGCAAGGTCGAGGAGATCGAGACCAAGAACATCGTCATCGCCACAGGCTCCGACGTCGCCGGCATTCCCGGCGTCGAGGTCGATTTCGATGAGAAGGTGATCGTCTCGTCGACCGGCGCGCTGTCGCTGGACAAGGTGCCGGGCCATCTGGTGGTGGTCGGCGGTGGTGTCATCGGTCTGGAGCTCGGCTCGGTATGGGCGCGGCTCGGCGCCAAGGTGACCGTGGTCGAGTTCCTCGACACCATCCTGGGCGGCATGGATGGCGAGGTCTCCAAGCAGTTCCAGCGCCTGCTGTCGAAGCAGGGCTTTGAGTTCAGGCTGGGCGCCAAGGTGACCGGCGTCGCCAAGGCCAGGAAGGGGGTGACGGTTACCTTCGAGCCGGTCAAGGGCGGAGCAGCCGAGACGATCGAGGCGGACGCGGTGCTGATTGCGACGGGACGACGGGCCTATTCGGACGCTCTCGGGCTGAAGGAGACCGGCGTCGACGTTGATGAGCGCGGCCGGGTCAAGACCGACGGCCATCTCAGGACCAACGTGCCTGGCATCTATGCCATCGGCGATGTCATCGCCGGGCCGATGCTTGCACACAAGGCCGAGGACGAGGGCGTGGCGGTGGCCGAAACCATCGCCGGCCAGGCCGGGCATGTGAACTATGACGTGATTCCGAGCGTCGTCTACACCACGCCGGAAATCGCCTCGGTCGGCAAGACCGAAGAAGAATTGAAGAAGGCCGGCATCGACTACAAGGCCGGAAAATTCCCCTTCAGCGCCAATGGACGGGCGCGCGCCATGCTGCACACCGACGGCTTTGTGAAAATCCTGGCCGACAAGGCCAGCGACCGTGTGCTCGGCGTCCACATCGTCGGCTTCGGCGCCGGCGAGATGATCCACGAGGCGGCCGTGCTGATGGAATTTGGCGGCTCGTCGGAAGACCTGGCCCGCACCTGTCACGCCCATCCGACAATGTCGGAAGCGGTAAAGGAGGCGGCATTGGCGACGTTCTTCAAGCCGATCCATATCTGAGCAAACGCGGTGAATCGCAAACCTTAGAGATTGGCTGAAACGTCCAAAGCCCTCGACGGCTGCTCCCAAAAACAAAACGGCCCGCTTTTTCAGCGGGCCGTTCATATATCAAATCAGCAGTTTGATCACTGAGCCGGGGCAGGTGCTGGTGCCGGGGCCGGGGCCGGGGCTGGCGCAGGGGCCGGAGCGGGTGCAGGCTCTGCCGGAGCGGGAGCCGGAGCCGGTGTTGCCGGAGCTGGCGCAGGAGCCGGTTCGGCTGGTTTCATCGGCTCGGCGGGCGCTGGGGCCGGAGCTGGTGTGCTGGCTGCGGGCGGTTCGGCAGGCGCAGGTGCCTCGCTACGTCTTCCAAAAACATAATAGGCGACAATTGCCAGGATAACGACGACCAGGGCAATCAGCCAGCCGCTGCCGCCGCCGCTTGGCCGCGCGGAGCCCGGCGAGGTGAATGGGTCGTTCGGATTGGGTGTGTTCGCCATAAAAGTGTCCTCCGTGGATGAAAAACATCAAGTAATAGCCATCAACGTACAATCGTTGAATCGGTTTCACATTAGGCGTTGAAAACGCCGAAAACAGGGCAATTCTGATCCGGAATCGCTTGCAGGCATGCATTTCCACCGCAAAATGGGTTCGGTCGAGCCAAAGCGAACCTTTTTCAGTTTCTTGACACGAAGCGCTGCCGGTCCGCCGTCGCGCCGCGAGTAGGGGTTGACCCAGGCGTGGCGATGATTCGGTGTGCAACTCCGCCGTGTTGTTCAGTTGACGGCAGTCACAGTATAGCCGGTCTTGCGGAAACCCTCGACCAAGCCTTGCGCTCCGGGAAGGTGCATGGCGCCGACCGCCATGAAGACATTGCCGTGGGCGAGGATCGGCGCTGCACGATCAACCATCACCCTGTTGCGGCTGGTGATCATGGTCTGCTCGAATTCGGCGTAACCCGATTGGTCGTCGACCTGTTCGGGGACGACAGCCCGAAACAGCGGTACGTACATGCCAGTGTCGCCACGGCGGTAAAGCACGATCATGGTTTCGTTGACGTCGTTCACCTTGTCGCCAAGCTTCAGCGTATCGACGAGCCCCTTCAGGTGAAAGGCGATCGGCAGCGAAGCCATGGCGCGCAGCTGGTCGGCGATTGTCTCGAGCCCCTCGACTGATTTGCCCGCAGCCTCGGCGTCCTTGGCAAGCTTGACGTCGAGCACCGGCGCGCCGCCAGCCTGGCGGGCGACTTCGCATGCTGGTAGCGCCACCATCGCCGACAGCAACCAAGGTTTCATCTTGGCGACGGTCGCTGGCGGGATGCCACGCGCGTCGAGCGCCTTGTCGACCACCGCCGCGTCCTCCGGCGACAGCAGCGACGAAAGCGTCGTCTTGTCGGTGAACATCATCAGATCCGGCTCTTTCAGCAATGCTGCCATCATCTTCTGCTTATCGAGCACTTCGGTGGTTTCGATGATGACGGTGCCAGCTGCATCGAATGCCTTCTGCGCGGCGGGTGGCAGCGTGGTGACGCGCGGGTCGGTAAGGTGCATGGTGCCGAACAGGAAGGACGGTTTTTCGCCCGATTTTTCCAGCTTCCACAGCAAGCCCTTGCCGTTCGGTGTTGCTGCCGCGTCCGCCTCGATCTTGCGGTAGCTAGCCGGGTCGTTCTTTTGCAGCGCGCTCAGCATATCGGTACCGACGCAGACCGGGGCCTCGGCGCGTGCCTTGCCCACGGCGAGTAGCGTGATGATGAGGAAGGAGAGGAAAAACAGGGCGTTGAGCGCGACGAGCAGCTTCAGCGACACTTGGGTCGCGCGGTCGGCGATGGCGATGAGGCGTTTCATGCTGCGCTTGTAGGCGCAAAAAGCGGCAAAACGGTTAATCAGCGCATCAAAATTGTTGCGAGATCGTCACCGATTCCGAGCGTCCATCACGCACGAGGATGAGCTGCTTCGTAAATCTCGAGCAGCCTCGCGGTGTCGACGCCGGTGTATATCTGGGTTGTCGACAGGCTGGCGTGGCCGAGCAACTCCTGGATGGTGCGCAGGTCGCCGCCGCGCCCAAGCAGATGCGTGGCGAAGGAATGGCGCAGCGCATGCGGCGTCGCGGTGTCGGGCAGGTTGAGCGCCGAGCGCAGCTTGGCCATGTCGCGCTGAACGATCGCCGGGTTGAGCGGGCCGCCGCGGGCACCGCGAAACAGCGAGCCCTTGGGATCGAGATGCCAGGGACAGAGGCGGCGATATTCGGCAATCGCCCGCAGCGCCACCGGCAGCACCGGCACCAGCCGCGTCTTGCCGCCCTTGCCGGTGACGCGCAGCACGGTCTCACCAGGTGAGGACAGATCGGCGCCCGACAGGCCGAGCGCCTCGGAGATCCGCAAGCCGGACCCATAAAGCAGAGTCAGCACGGCGGCGTTGCGCGCGGCGATCCACGGCTCCTCCGCCAGTTGGCCTTCCACCGAGACGACGTGTTTTGCATCGCTTGCGGTCAGCGGCTTGGGCAGCGATTTCGGCTGCCGCGGCGCGCGCAAGGCTGCCGCACCTGCCGCATTGGCGAGGCCGCGCCGTTCCAGGAAACGCAGCAGCGAGCGGATGCCGGCTAGCCCGCGCCCGAGCGTGCGGGCGCCGGCGCCCTCGGCACGGCGGGCAGCGAGAAAGCCGCGCAGATCGGCTGGGCGCAGATCGGCGATGTCTGAAATACCAGGCGAGCCGCCGCAATGGCCGGTCAGGAAATGCAGGAACTGGCGCGTGTCGCGCTCATAGGCCTCGACGGTTTCGGGCGACAGCCGGCGTTCGCGCGCCAGCATCTTCAGCCAGGCCTCGCGCGCCGCCTGAAGATCGGGTTTTGCCGGTATGAGGAATTCCTGCATTGCGCTCTTCCAGTGCCCCGCCATTTTCCGGCATGCGGGTTAGTAAGCGGTGAAGAGCGGCATCATTGAAATGACGATGGGCTGGGGTTAGAGCAAGGCAAAGGATTTTCCGCAGATGAGCAAACCGCAAAACCCCGTCCAGATGGCCGTGATCGGTGCCGCGCACGGCATCAAGGGCGAATTGCGCGTCAAGAGCTTTACCGGCGACCCGCTGGCGCTGGCCGATTACGGTCCGCTCTACGCCAGGGATGGCCGCGCCTTCCAGATCGTCGACATCAGGCCTGCCAACACCGTCGTGGTGGTGCGCTTCAAAGGCGTCAACGATCGCAATGCCGCCGAGGCGCTTGCCGGCACCGAATTGTTCGTCGACCGTTCGGTGTTGCCTGATGAGGGCGAAGAGGACGAATTCTACCACACCGATCTCGTCGGGCTGGAGGTCAAGGACGACACCGGTGCCATTATCGGCAAGGTCGTCGCCGTGCATAATTTTGGCGGCGGCGACATTCTCGACGTGACGCTGGCGGGGCGCAAAGGCGTGCTTATCCCGTTCACGCAGGCCGCTGTTCCGGAAGTGTCGATCGCCGGCGGCTTTGTCCGCATCGATCCGGCTGCGGCAGGGTTGGTCGAGGACGAGGACGAGGACGGAGAGTCTGCCGAGCGCGACAGCTTCGACCCCAAGGGCCGGCCGCGCGGGCCGAGGGACGCCGGAGGCAACCGGTGAGTTTTTCGGCTTCGGTGCTGACGCTCTATCCCGAGATGTTTCCCGGCGCGCTTGGCCTGTCGCTGGCTGGCCGCGCGCTCGAGACCGGCATTTGGTCGCTCCAAACGATCCAGGTCCGCGACTTTGCCCGCGATCGTCACCGGACCGTGGACGACACGCCGGCCGGCGGCGGCGCCGGCATGGTGATGCGGGCAGACGTGCTGGCCAGCGCTATCGACCATGCCTCGCCGGCAGGCGATCCACGTCCGCGCCTGCTGATGAGCCCTCGCGGCAAGCCGCTGACACAGCGCCGTGTGCGTGAGCTCGCCGCCGGGCCGGGTGCGGTGATCGTCTGCGGCCGCTTCGAAGGCGTCGACCAGCGGGTCATCGAATCGCGAGGCCTCGAGGAAGTCTCGATCGGCGATTTCATCCTGTCCGGCGGCGAGCCGGCGGCACTCGTGCTGCTCGACGCCGTGGTGCGCCTGCTGCCCGGCGTGATGGGCAATGCGGTATCAGGCGAGGAAGAGAGCTTTGAAAACGGCCTGCTCGAACATCCGCATTATACGCGGCCGCAGGAATTCGAGGGCCGGCCGATTCCCGAAGTGTTGATTTCGGGCAATCACAGCAAGATCGCGGCGTGGCGGCGGGCCGAAGCGGAGAGGCTGACGAAGGAGCGACGGCCGGATCTTTTAGCCGCTCAGCCCTTATCGAAATAGTAGAAGGCCAGGAACAGGCCGACGGCAATGACGAAGCCGCGCACCGCGTTCTGCGGCACGCGCCTGGCGATCCAGACGCCGGCATAGCCGCCGAGCGCGCCACCCGGGATCATGATGATCGCCTGCAGCCAGGCGATGACGCCGCCAGAGACGAAGACCAGGATGGCAACCGCAGCGATGACCACGGCCAGCATGTTCTTCAATGCGTTCAGCCGATGATAATCGCCGGACTGGGTGAGACCGAGCGTCGCCAGCATCATGACGCCCATGCCGGCGCCGAAGAAGCCGCCATAGACGGCGGTGGCGAACTGCGCCAGCGACCCGACCAGCGAACCCACGGCGGCTTCATGCTCCGGCTTGGGGGCCGGCTTCAGCCATGGCCCGGCAGCGAACAACGCTGTTGCCGCCAGCAGCAGCCACGGCACCAAGGCGCGGAACGACGGGTTGTCGAGGCCTAGAAGGATGAGCGCGCCAGACAGCGCACCGAGAGCCGAAATGAGGCTGAGCAGCAGTGCGCCGCGCCAGAAATGCTTGATGTCGTGCCAATAGGCCAGCGTCGAGGTGATATAGCCAGGAAATTGCGTCACCGACGATGTCGCGTTGGCGACGATCGGCGGCAGGCCGGCCAGGGTCATGGCGCCAAAGGTTATGAACGTGCCGCCGCCGGCAACGGCGTTGACCGCGCCTGATAGAAAGCCGGCGAGAAAGAGCAGGACCGCGTCCAAGATTGGCATGGGGGGTGTCGTCGCTGGAGGAAAACGCCTATCATCCGGCTTAGAAAGCTTGACGCGCGGGCGCAACCCCCTGGACCACAAGCGATCACGGGACTGCCACAGCGGCGCCAGCCAAAAAGAAGCAGTGCCAAAAAAGAAACGGCGAAGGCGTGACAAAGCGCCGAAATAGCTGTATGTGCGCGCCGAACCGGAAGAAAATTCTCCCGGACCCGTCAACAGTGACGGTGTAGTCGCCCCTGCCCGATGTTCTCGAACAGAAGTTCTCGAACGAAGGGCATAGCCGAGCGGTCGATGCGACTGCAAGGCGAGTGTCGGACGCTCTGACTGTCGGAAGAACAAGAAGTGGATTATTGAGATGGACATCCTCCGTCAGCTCGAGGCCGAGCAGGCCGCCAAGATCGAAGCCAAGCGCAAGCTTCCCGAATTCCAGCCCGGCGATACCGTGCGCGTTCAGGTCCGCGTGACCGAAGGCACCCGCACCCGCGTCCAGGCCTATGAGGGCGTCGTCATCGCCCGCGCCGGTGCCGGCTTCCAGGAAAATTTCACCGTCCGCAAGATCTCCTACGGCGAAGGCGTGGAGCGTGTGTTCCCGGTCTATTCGCCGATGGTCGAGGGCGTCGAGATCGTGCGTCGTGGCAAGGTGCGTCGCGCCAAGCTGTACTATCTGCGTGACCGTCGCGGCAAGTCGGCCCGTATTTCGGAAAACACCGGCGTGCGCGCCCGCAAGCTCAACGATGAAGAGCGTGATGCGCTGAACGCCGAGAAGGCGCGCATCGAGGCCGAGAAAGTGGCCGCCGCCCAGGCGCTGGCCGCCGAGAAGGCCGCGCAGGACGCCGCCGAAAAGAAGGCCGCCGACGAGGCCGCCAAGGCCGCGGAAGCAGCTGCCGCCGAATAAGGCGTCTTCAAAACCCATGGTTCGGAAAGGCGGCTTCGGCCGCCTTTTTGTTTCGCGAGGTGGATTCGATTTTGCCGGTCCTCAATCGATACGGATCGTTCCGTAATGCCGCCATTGAAAGCATCGGAAACTCATTTTCGTGCAGAGCGGCGCATCGGAGCGGCTTGCAAGGCGCCTGCGGAAAGCTAAAGTCGGCGCCGGATTTCCTGCATGCCTCGGTCGATCGAGGCGGTTCAGTTCTTGGGGAGCGTGTCATGACCAAATCGAAACTGCTGCTGGCCGGCCTGCTGGCTTGCCTTCTCGTGCCCATCGCGGCCCTGGCGCAGGCGCTGCCCGATCTTGGCGGCAGGAAAGTGGTGGTGGTGACCGAAAACGCCTATCCGCCGCTGCAGTTTATCGATGCCAAGACCGGTAAGCAGATCGGTTGGGAATATGACGCGATGAACGAGATCGCCAAACGGCTGAACTTCAAGGTCGAGTACCAGAACACCTCGTGGGACGCGATGATCCAGGCGGTTTCCGACAACCAATACAACATCGGCATGACCGGCATCACCATCAAGGACGACCGCAAGCAGAAGGTCGATTTCTCCGATCCCTATATGCGCTCGGAACAGTTCATGCTGGTGCGCGGCGACGAGAAACGCTTCACCGATGCCAAGACGTTCGCTGCCTTCAAGGACGGGCTGATCGGTGCGCAGGCCGGCACCACGCCGTTCTACACCGCCGTCTATAGCGTGCTCGACGGCAATGAGCAGAACCCGCGCATAAAGCTGTTCGAGACATTCGGCGCGACGGTGCAGGCGCTGAAGGCGGGCGACGTCGATGTCGTGCTCACCGACGGCACTGCCGGCAAGGGCTATGTCGATGCGTCCAATGGCGGGCTGAAGCTGATCGGCGGGCCGCTCGGCACCGAGGATTTCGGCTTCATCTTCCCCAAGGGCTCCGACCTGGTGAAGCCGGTCAACGCGGCGATCGCCGCGCTCAAGGCCGACGGCACGCTCGACGCGCTCAACAAGAAGTGGTTCCTCGACTACAAGATGGGGCAGTAGGACTTTTGTCGCGGGTGCCGGGTGATGCGCGGGAGTGCGTGCTGACTCTGGGCGACTCTATAACCGGTATTGCTTGATGCCGTCGCCGCCTCTCGCCTCGGCCAAATCCGACTTCCCGTGGTGGCTTGCCGTGGCTGTGGCGATCGCCTTGGCCGCCGCCGTCTTCATCGTTGCCAGCGACCTCTATGCCCAGGTCTTCGTAACCGTCGCCAAGGGCATCGGCGTCACCATCTTCGTCACCGTGGTCGCCTTCGCGCTGGCTTGCGCGATCGGGCTCGGCGTCGCGCTGATGGGCCTGTCAGGCTCACGCTGGCTCAGCCAGATCGCCCGCTTCTACGTCGAGATCATCCGCGGCGTACCGATGCTGGTGCTGTTGTTCTGGATCGCCTTTGCCGGCGCGCCGGCCTTCGTCGCGGCGTGGAACGCGCTGACGGCGCCGTTGCAAAGCGCCGGCCTTTTCGGTGAGCTGCTGGTACGCGACGTCTCGCTTTTATGGCGCGCCGTCATGGCGCTGACCATCGGCTATTCCGCCTTCATCTCGGAGGTGTTCCGCGCCGGCATCCAGGCGGTCGAGAAAGGCCAGATCGAGGCGGCGAAGGCGCTCGGGCTGACGCGCACGCAGCGCTTCCGGCTGGTCGTCTTTCCGCAGGCGATCCGCACCATCCTGCCGCCGCTCGGCAATGATTTCGTCGCCATGGTCAAGGATTCCTCGCTGGTCTCGGTGCTCGGCGTCGCCGACATCACCCAGATGGGCAAGATCTACGCCGCCGGCTCGTTCCGCTTCTTCGAAACCTATTCGATCGTCGCCTATATCTATCTCATCCTGACCGTCGGCCTGTCGCTGGCCATGCGGGCGCTGGAGAAGCGGCTGCGCCACCAGCATGGGGAATAGAAGGCGGGCAAAAACGGCGCTACCATCGAGCCGACGCGACCGGAGAGGACCCATGATCATCGACGAGGCCAATGCGGCGCTTGAAGCGGTCTACACGGCCGACACGCCTGAGGCGCTCGCCAAGGCCTATGCGCAATGGGCCGCGACCTATGATGGCGAAACCGCGGCGCTCGGCTATCTCCTGCCGTTCCTGATCACCGCCTGGGTGGCGCGCTACGTGCCGCCGGGCGAAGGACCGCTGCTCGACGCCGGCTGCGGCACCGGCCTGTCGGGGCCGTCGCTCAAGGCGCTCGGCTACCACGACGTTGCCGGCCTCGACCTGTCGCATGACATGCTGAAAATCGCCGGCGGCCGGCAGGCCTACAGCGAGCTGAAACAGGCGATGCTCGGCGGGCCATTGCCCTGGCCGGACGGCTATTTCCGTGCCTTTTTCTCGACCGGCGTGTTCACCATCAGCCACGCGCCGGCGTCGGGCCTGCGTGAGCTGGTGCGCATCACCCGGAAGGGCGGCCACGCCATCTTTACGGTCCGTGACCAGGTGTTTGAAAGCAGCGGGTTCAAGGCCGTGTTTGGCGAACTGGAGCAGGCGAAAAAATGGCGGCCGGTCGAGGAGAGCCCATGGTTCCGCTGCTACGCGATCGCCGAGCCCGACGCGCTGGTGAAAACCTTCGTGTTCGAGGTGCTGTGAAGCGCCTGCGAAGGCAGACGCGATTGCTGAAAAGCCAAAACATTGATATGAGCAGCGCCATGGAAGAGCTTTTTGGCGATCCGGCCTATAAAGGTTTCGTGCTGCAGGACAGGAAACGCCTGCCGTCGCGATTTTCCGCGCGCGTCTGCGGGGCGCTGACCAGCCGACTTCGCTAGGGCGGACTCGCCAGGCTGTTTCGCCGGCCGACCGGCGTCCCTTTTCCCTTTTTAAATCGACGGATTTACGCACATGAGCGCACCGCGCACCCTCTACGACAAGATTTTCGACGACCATGTCGTCGACCGCCAGGACGACGGCACCTGCCTGCTCTATATCGACCGCCACCTCGTCCACGAAGTCACCAGCCCGCAGGCTTTCGAAGGCCTGCGCATGACCGGCCGCAAGGTTCGGCATCCGGAAAAGACGCTGGCTGTCGTCGACCACAACGTGTCGACTTCGCCGGAGCGAAAGTTCGGCATCAAGAACGAGGAAAGCCGCATCCAGGTCGAAGCGCTGGCCAAAAACGCCAAGGATTTCGGTATCGAATATTATTCCGAGAAGGATATCCGCCAGGGCATCGTCCACATCATCGGTCCCGAGCAGGGCTTCACGCTGCCCGGCATGACCATCGTCTGCGGCGACAGCCATACCTCGACGCATGGCGCGTTCGGGGCGCTGGCGCACGGCATCGGCACCTCGGAAGTCGAGCATGTGCTGGCGACGCAGACGCTGATCCAGCGCAAGGCCAAGAACATGCTGGTGCGCGTCGACGGCGCACTGCCGGGAGGCGTCACCGCCAAGGACATCATCCTCGCCATCATCGGCGAGATCGGCACAGCCGGCGGCACCGGCTATGTCATCGAATATGCCGGCGAGGCAATCCGTGCGCTGTCGATGGAAGGCCGCATGACGATCTGCAACATGTCGATCGAAGCCGGCGCGCGCGCCGGCCTGATCGCGCCGGACGAGACCACCTTCGCCTATGTCAAGGACAAGCCGCGCGCCCCCAAGGGCGAAGCCTGGGATGCCGCGCTCGCCTATTGGAAGACGCTGCAGTCCGACGAAGGCGCGCATTTCGACAAGGTCGTCGTGCTCGACGCGGCAAAGCTGCCGCCGATCGTCTCCTGGGGCTCCTCGCCCGAGGACGTGGTCTCGGTGCAAGGCATCGTGCCGAACCCGGACGACATCACCGACGAGAACAAGCGCACGTCCAAGCAGCGTGCACTCGACTATATGGGCCTGACACCGGGCACCAAGATCACCGATATCGAACTTGACCGCGTCTTCATCGGCTCCTGTACCAATGGCCGCATCGAGGATCTGCGCGCCGCCGCCAAGGTGATCGAAGGCAAGAAGGTCAATCCACGGGTCAGCGCGATGATCGTGCCGGGCTCCGGCCTGGTCAAGGAACAGGCCGAGGCCGAAGGCCTCGACAAGATCTTTGTCGCGGCCGGCTTCGACTGGCGCGAGCCGGGCTGCTCAATGTGCCTTGCCATGAACGACGACCGGCTGAAGCCGCATGAGCGCTGCGCCTCGACCTCGAACCGCAATTTTGAAGGGCGCCAAGGCTTCAAGGGCCGCACCCATCTGGTGTCGCCGGCAATGGCGGCGGCGGCGGCAATTGCCGGCCATTTCGTCGACATCCGCGAGTGGAAATAGCGCAGGGCGCGCCCAGTCGGAGAGTGCCCGAGCCGCAATGCGGTTCGGGCATTCTTCAGCCGGGCCGCCTGACGAATTCGTGAAATCCCTCACGTCGGCCGGGTTGGTCCTTTGCAACGATCAGCGCCAGTTGGCGCTCGTCGAAGAGTTTGAACCATTCATCCCATTCGACCAGTTCATAGCCGCCGGCATTGACCGGACGTTCGGGCTCATCCTGGTCCTGATAGGCATGCTGGCCGAAGACCAGCCTCAGCATGGGCTGCGTTCCGGCTTCGGGCGACACGTCGACGATCGCCGGAAAGCCGGCGCGCGCCGCCGCCCATGAGCGAATTGCATCGTGATCGGTCAGCATGATCGTGTCGGCCATCGGAGCGTCTCCTGGTTGCCGTCGTGAAACGCCGCTCGCCGTTCGCGGTTCCGCCCAGCGGCTGCGTCGACGCACCTGTCGTATATTCGCTTTCGCTTAACCGCTTGTTTGGGCTTCCGCTCTAACGTCTCCTGAGGGAAGCGAGGGGAAATTACAGCGCTTGGACACCGGCCTGCTCATAGCGCTGCTCAATCCAGGCATCGCCCTCACACTCGGCACTGCATTTCTCGTGCTGTGGTTCTATCAGCGTCACCGTCCCTATCTGGCCGTACTGGCGGCGGGCTACTCGGCCTCGGCCGCAGGCTTCCTGCTCCAGTATTTCACGCTGCCTGTCGGTATGGCGCCCACCAAGCTCATCTCGATCCTGTGCTTCACCTTTGCCACTTGCTGTCTCGCCGGCGCGGTCATTGCGCGCTATGGGCGGCGCGTGCCTTACACGGCGGTCGGCATTCTGGCCTGCGGCGGACTGGCCGCGTTCTCGTGGTTTCTTTTTGCCCGGCCGGATCTCACCTGGCGCATCCTTGCCATCAATTTCAGCTTCGGGGGCATCAGCCTGGTTGTTGCCGCCGAGTTGCGCGCGGTGCGCAACAACGGCCCGACAGAAATGGTCCTGTTCGTGCTGTCGCTGCTTTCCGGCATGAACTTCCTGGCGCGGACCCTTGCCGTCGTCATCGCGCATGGGCCGTTCACCAGCTATGAAGGGCTTTACACCTCGTCCTATTGGACGACGGCGCTGCTGTCGCATGCATTGCTGTCGCTGCTTATTGCACTTTGCCTGTTCGGCGCCGCCGCGCTCGATGTGATGAAGGCCCTGAAGACCGAAACCCTGACAGACCCGCTGTCGGGCCTGCTCAATCGCCGCGGCTTCGAGGAGCGCGCCACGCTGGTGCTGCAGCACTGTGCCACGGCCCGATCGGCGGTTACGCTGGTGCTGGCCGATCTCGATCATTTCAAGGCACTCAACGATCAGCATGGCCACGCGGCCGGCGATCGCGTCATCGTCGATTTCGCCGCCAAGCTTCTGTCGACTGCAGGTGCGTGCGGCGTTGCCGGCCGCATCGGCGGCGAAGAGTTCGCCGTGCTGTTGCCGCTCAGCGACCTTGGCGCGGCAAGACTGTATGCCGAAACCGTTCGCACGCTCTATTCGGCGGGCCGAATCGACGGGCTTCCGCCCGAGACAAGAGTGACCGCGAGCTTCGGCGTGGCCGCCCGCACCAGCGACGAAGGGCTGGACCCGCTGATGCGCCGCGCCGACGAAGCGCTCTACAAAGCCAAGAGGAATGGCCGCGACAGCGTGTGCCTGTCCTATCAGCGGCTTGAAACGGTCGTCCTTCCCAATCGGACCAGTGCTGGCTGAGCATCAGCGGCGGCTTCGAATTAACGTCTTTTTCGCGCGTTGGTGATCTGCTGTTCCGGGGGAGTGCCAAAACGCCATGGGCAGCGCCAATTTCATCCTGCTGATCAACCTGTTCGTTGCCGGGCTGCTGGCGGCGGCCTTCATGACGATCGCGGTCTATGACGCCGGCCGGGTGTCGGCGCGCTGGCTAGCGTTCGGCTATGTGCTCGGCATGGCTTATTTCGCGATCGAGTTCAGCATTCCTGCCTTCGACAATGCGCGCCCCGTAGTTGGCGCCGCCTTTGCCGCTTTCCTTGCTGCTACCATCGCCTTCAATGGCGGGCTTGCCCATAAATACCGCGTTTCGCCGCCTTGGGCGCCGATGCTGTTCTTCCTGATCTTCGCCACCCTCGCGGTCTACTTCGTCCAGGACCTGCCACGCCAATCCTTTGTGCGAATGGCGGCCTACCAGCTTCCCTATGCGGCCATGCAATTCACCGGGCTGGCGATCGTCTTGTCGTCCAGGCAAAGACGCGAGCGGCTCGACTATATGCTGATGGCTGTCCTGGCGGCCAGCACCTTGCAATTCGCCAGCAAACCCTTCATCGCCCATGCGCTTGGGGGCTGGGGTGCCAACCCGCAATCTTATGCGCAGACCAGCTATGCGTTGGTGTCGCAGTCTGTCGGCACCGTGTTCGGCCTGGCGCTTGCGCTGGTGACATTGGCTATCCTGGTCCGCGACGTGCTCGCCGAGGCGACGTCGAAATCGGAAACCGACACGCTTTCGCGGCTGCTCAACCGTGGCGGCTTCGAGCGCCATGCCGAGATCGCACTGCGTGACGCCATGCGGCGCGCCGTTCCAGCGGCACTGGTCATTGCCGATCTCGACCATTTCAAGCGCATCAACGATACTTACGGCCACGCGTCGGGCGATCGGGTCATCGAGGCCTTTGCCGGTTTTCTCCGCGATGCCGCGGCCGACCATCATGTCGCCGGACGCATCGGCGGCGAGGAATTCGCTATTTTTCTGCCGGGGACCAATCTAGCCGCCGCCCGGCTCTTTGCCGAGGGCACGCGCAGCGCCTTCGGTGCCACGCCGATCGACTGCCTGCCCGCGAATCATCGCTGCAGCGCCAGCTTCGGCGTTGCCGAGCTTGGTCCGGGCGAAAGCTTTTCCGACCTGCTGCGGCGCGCCGACAAAGCGCTCTATCAGGCGAAGGGCAGCGGCCGCGATTGCGTGCGTGTCTCGGTGGGGCCGGCTGTTGCCCTGCCGGCGCCGTCAACCAAGGGCGGCGTGGCCGTCAGCGGCAGGGGCTGAGCTCCGGCATCTCGCCGTCGGAGAGGCCGTACATATAGCTGCGGCCCTTGACGAAAACCGGTGGCCTGTAGCAGTCGCCGCCGCGGACATCGTCCGATTCGTTTTCGTAGATCACGTTGGGCTGGCCGGCGCCGGTGTAGTCGGACAATTCCTTGGCCAGCTTGCCTTCGCCGACGAGGATACGCTTGTAGCCGGCGGCGCTTTCGATGACCAGATTGCCGAAGGAATCGGCATAGACGCGGTCATGATGGCGCGCCCCGGCGAATGCCGGTGCGACGACGCCGACGGCGAGCGCCGCCAATAGGAACCAGGGAAGGCGCGATCCTGCTGAATTCGAATGCATGGCGTGCTGCTCCATTGCTGAGAGGCAAGCCTCCTCGAATCAGAAATTAACCTTTTATTAACCTTTGTTAAGAGGGCAACCGCAGTCGGGGCCAGGTCCTGGAAAATATGGTTAATACCTGATCGCCCACCGGCCATCATTCGGCCATGCCTTGTTCCCACCATCGCCGGCATCGGGCGCGACTCATGAAAATCCGGGGGGCTCGATGCGCGGGGGAAAGCAGCATGAGATTACACCGCAGGTTTCGGGTGGCGCTGGCCATTCCGCCGTTACTGGCGGCCGCCGCCTGCGCGCCGCAGACCAGGGCGCCCAAGCTTGGCAATACGGCCGCCGCTTCCGTGTCGCTTGCTCCCGCCGCCAGCGAACCGACGGCACCGCAGCCGCGCATTGCTACTTACAACTGCGCCGATGGTAGCGTGATGACCATCGAGAACCTGGGCACGTCGGTGCGCGTGCTCGGCCAGGACGGCACCAGTGCCGAGCTGCCGGCCTCACCGGCCAATCAGACCAGCCGTTACGGCGAGGCGCATGACGCAATCGTGATCGACGGGCGTGACGCGCTGGTGATGAAGGGCGGTGCCTCACCGCTGGCCTGCAAGCGCTGATCCGCCCCCTTGTGGCAGCCATATTTTGCAGTGCAGCGACATTGTGCCGGCTCAAGGCGATAGTCCTAATCGATTGAAGCTGAAAATGCCGCTTTCATCAGACTAAATTACGTTTTCGAAACGGTTTTCCGGCTTTGACGCGGTGCAAAAAGAGCATTAGAAACCGGCTGTCCGAAGTCGCAACCGGAAGCGGCAATGCCGCATTCCCACCTGAGGCTCCAGAGACGCCGAACTGGGGGAGCCATGAGCAAATCACCAGCCACCCGCGAATTTGCCAGACGTGAACGGCCGCTTTCGCCGCACCTGACCGTCTATCGGCCGCCGATCACCATGACGATGTCGATCGTCCACCGCATCACCGGCGGGGCGCTCTATTTCGGCACGCTTCTGGTCGCGCTGTGGCTGATGGCGGCGGCGAGTTCGGAGGCGACCTTCAATGCCGTCAACTGGGCCTTCGGCTCGTGGCTGGGACGGCTGGTGCTGTTCGGCTACAGCTGGGCGCTGATGCACCACATGCTGGGCGGTGTGCGCCATCTGATCTGGGACACTGGGGCAGGGCTGGAAAAGCATACCGCGTCGAGGATCGCCTGGGCGACGCTGGCCGGCTCGGTCACGCTGACGCTGCTGATCTGGATCGCCGGCTACATGGCGCGGGGGAGCCTGACATGAGCGGCAAAAACACCGACATGCGTACGCCGCTGGCCAAGGTCCGCGGCCTCGGTTCCGCCCGCGAGGGCACCGGCCATTTCTTGCGCCAGCGGCTGACGGCGATCTCCAACATCCCGCTGGTCCTGTTCTTCGTGGGTTTCCTGATCGCACTCAACGGTGCCAGCTATATCGAGGTGCGCGCCGCACTTGCCAATCCATTCGTGGCACTGGTGCTGGCGCTGGTCCTGCTGTCGGTGCTCTACCACATGCGGCTCGGCATGCAGGCAATCATCGAAGACTATGTGCATGGCGAAGGCGCCAGGCTGGCGCTGCTCGCCCTCAACACATTCTTTCCCGTAGTCGTCGGCGTCGCTTCGGTCTTCGCCCTGCTTAAACTGGCATTTGGAGGCTGAGTTTTGGCCAAGGACGCGAAGAACGCCAACACGGCTTCCGCCTATAGCTATGTCGACCACAAATTCGACGTCGTGGTCGTCGGCGCCGGCGGCGCCGGCCTGCGGGCCACGCTCGGCATGGCCGAGCAGGGCCTGCGCACCGCCTGCATCACCAAGGTGTTCCCGACGCGCTCGCATACGGTTGCGGCGCAGGGCGGCATTGCCGCCTCGCTCGCCAATATGGGTCCCGACAACTGGCAGTGGCATCTCTTCGACACCGTCAAAGGCTCGGATTGGCTGGGCGACACCGACGCGCAGGAATACATGGTGCGCGAAGCGCCGGCGGCAGTCTACGAGCTCGAGCATTACGGCGTCCCCTTCAGCCGCACCGAGGACGGGAAAATCTACCAGCGGCCGTTCGGCGGCATGATGATGAATTTCGGCGAGGGGCCGCCGGTGCAGCGCACCTGCGCGGCCGCCGACCGCACCGGCCACGCCATGCTGCACACGCTCTACGGCCAGTCGCTGAAGCACAATGCGCAGTTCTTCATCGAGTATTTCGCGCTCGACCTGATCATGGAGCCGGACGGCACCTGCACCGGCGTCGTCGCCTGGAACCTCGACGACGGCACCATCCACCGCTTTTCGGCGAAAATGGTGGTGCTGGCGACCGGCGGCTATGGCCGCGCTTATTTCTCGGCCACCTCGGCGCATACCTGCACCGGCGATGGCGGCGGCATGGCCGCACGCGCAGGGCTGCCGCTGCAGGACATGGAGTTCGTGCAGTTCCACCCGACGGGCATCTACGGCGCCGGCTGCCTGATCACCGAGGGCGCGCGCGGCGAGGGCGGCTATCTCGTCAATTCCGAGGGCGAGCGCTTCATGGAACGCTACGCGCCGTCAGCCAAGGATCTGGCTTCGCGCGACGTGGTCTCGCGCTGTATGACGCTGGAGATCAGGGAGGGCCGCGGCGTCGGCCCGAAGAAGGATCATATCTTCCTGCACCTCGACCATCTCGACCCGGCCGTTCTGCACGAGAGGCTCCCGGGTATTTCGGAATCGGCAAAGATCTTTGCCGGCGTCGACCTGACCAAGGAGCCGATCCCGGTGCTGCCGACGGTCCATTACAATATGGGCGGCGTGCCGACCAATTACTGGGGCGAAGTGCTCAACCCTACTGCCTTGAACCCGGACCAGGTGTCGCCCGGGCTGATGGCGGTCGGTGAGGCCGGCTGCGCCTCGGTGCACGGCGCCAACCGGCTGGGCTCGAACTCGCTGATCGACCTGGTGGTGTTCGGCCGTGCGGCGGCAATCCGGGCCGGCCAGGTGATCGACCGGACATCGGCGATCCCTTCGCCCAACGAGGCCGCCGTCGAAAAGATCATGGACCGCTTCGACCGGCTGCGTCACGCCAACGGCTCGACGCCGACAGCGGTTTTGCGCGAAAAAATGCAGAAGGCGATGCAGGAGGACGCGGCGGTGTTCCGCACCCAGGAATCGCTGGAAAGCGGCTGCAGGCGCATTTCGCAGCTTTGGGGCGAGCTCAAGGACGTCAAGGTGTTTGACCGCTCGATGATCTGGAACTCCGACCTGGTCGAGACGCTGGAGCTGGAAAATCTGATGGCCAACGCCATCACCACCGTCTACGGCGCCGAGGCGCGCAAGGAAAGCCGCGGCGCGCACGCGCGGGAGGACTTTTCGGCCCGCGACGACGCCAACTGGCGCAAGCATACGCTGGCCCGGCTCAACGAGGCCGGCGAGGTGGCGCTCAGCTACCGGCCGGTGCACACCGAGACGCTGCTCAAGGAGGCAGATGGCGGCATCAATCCGGCCAAGATTGCGCCGAAGGCCAGGGTGTATTGATGGTGGCGCTGGCGGTTGCAGGATATTCCGGCACGCCCCTTCCGGCCAAGCTCGGCCTGAAGGACGGGATGATTGCCGCCTTCATCGCCTTGCCGCCTGAACTCGACGATCTGGCCGAGGCCGTCGATTTCGCCCATGTCGACCGGCTGGCCGACTGGTCGAAGATTTCAAATGCTGCATTGAAATACGATGCCGTTCACGCCTTCACCAGACAGCGTGCAGAGATCGAGGACCGTCTCGCCGATGTCGAAGCGGCGATCAAGCGCGACGGCATGGTCTGGGTGTCCTGGCCGAAAAAGGCGTCGAAAGTGCCGACCGACGTCACCGAGGACGTTATCCGCGCCGAGGCGCTGAAGCTCGACCTCGTCGACGTCAAGGTCGCCGCCGTGAACGAGATCTGGTCCGGGCTGAAGCTCGTCATCCGAAAGGACCTGAGGTAATGGTCGAACTGACGCTTCCGAAAAACTCGAAGATCATGGCCGGAAAAACCTGGCCGAAGCCGGAGGGCGCGACCAATCTGCGCGAATACCGCATCTACCGCTGGTCGCCGGACGATGACGAGAACCCGCGGATGGATACGTATTTCGTCGACATGGACGATTGCGGGCCGATGGTGCTCGACGCGCTGCTCTGGATCAAGAACAAGATCGATCCGACGCTGACCTTGCGCCGCTCCTGCCGCGAAGGCATTTGCGGCTCCTGCGCCATGAACATCGACGGATCGAACACGCTGGCCTGCACCAAGGGCTGCGACGACATTTCCGGCGCGATCAAGGTCTATCCGCTGCCGCATATGGCCGTGGTCAAGGACCTCGTGCCCGACCTCACCAATTTCTACGCCCAACACGCCTCGATCGAGCCGTGGCTGAAGACGGTGTCGCCCGAGCCGGCCAAGGAATGGCTGCAAAGCCACGAGGACCGCGAAAAGCTCGACGGGCTGTACGAGTGCATATTGTGCGCCTGCTGCTCGACCTCCTGCCCGAGCTACTGGTGGAACGGCGATCGCTATCTCGGCCCGGCGACGCTTCTGCAGGCCTATCGCTGGCTGATCGATTCCAGGGACGAGGCGACGGGCGAGCGGCTCGACAATCTCGAAGACCCGTTCCGGCTCTATCGCTGCCACACCATCATGAACTGCGCCCAGACCTGCCCCAAGGGGCTCAACCCGGCCAAGGCGATCGCCGAGATCAAGAAAATGATGGTGGAGCGACGGGTATAGGGGGTGATCGGCTTTGCCGATCGTGTTGTCCGTAGCGATCCTTCGCGCCCCCCTCTGTCCTGCCGGACATCTCCCCCGCAAGGGCAGGGGAATCGCATATGGCGATTTTGGGGTTGAGTTTAGGCTGAGAAAGGATTCTTTGGAGAGGCAGTTGAGCGAAGGAGC